>NZ_BCYU01000191.1 GCF_001598355.1 Sphingomonas asaccharolytica NBRC 15499 | reverse complement strand
TCGGTATCCTCGCGGATCGTGGCGATGGTGTTCGACATCGAATCGGCGGCAAGCGCGGTTTCGTCGACCGCGGCGGTGATCGCGGTCACCGTCTGCGCCTGCGATTCCATCGCGAAGCGGATGCGCGACGCCGATTCCTGCACCTCGGCAACGGTCGCCTTGATGCTGGCATTGGTCTCGACGGTCGATCGGGTGGCGGACTGGATCGCGGCGATCTTGGCGGCGATGTCGTCGGTCGCGCGCGCGGTCTGGTTGGCCAGGCTCTTCACTTCCTGCGCCACCACCGCGAAGCCGCGGCCGGCATCGCCGGCGCGCGCCGCTTCGATCGTCGCGTTGAGCGCCAGCAGATTGGTCTGCCCGGCAATGTCGCGGATCAGCCCCAGGATCGATTCGATCGACTTGGCGTGATCGCTGAGCGCGCCGCTGGTCTCGACCGCCTGGCCGGCCTGCGAGCTGGCGCGGGTAGCGATCTCGGCGGCTGCCTCGACTTCGGTCCGGGCATCCTCGATCGCGCGGATCAAGCCCGCCG
>NZ_BCYU01000190.1 GCF_001598355.1 Sphingomonas asaccharolytica NBRC 15499 | reverse complement strand
CGGGCGGCCCGAGCGTGACCACCGCCGGGATCAACGCGGCCAACAAGGTCATCACCAACGTCGCACCGGGCGTGATCAATGCGGCCTCGACCGATGCGGTCAACGGCTCCCAGCTGTTCGCGACCAACCAGGCGGCCAATGCGGGTTGGAACGTGACGGCGCAGGGCGCCAACGCGACCAATGTCGGCGTGGCCAGCGCCACTGGCAACAATGTCGACCTGAACAATAGCGACGGCAACATCGTGGTCAGCAAGACCGCGGCCAGCAACAATGTCGGCTTCAATCTCGCCCCGGTCCTGGCGATCGGCACCGCGGTAAATGTCGGCGGCGCGGGCGGTGCCAGCATCACCAGCACCGGCTTCACCACCAATGGCGGCACCGGTCCGAGCCTGACCAATGTCGGGATCAGCGCGGCCGGCACGACCATCACCAATGTCGCGGCGGGCGTGAACCCGACCGATGCGGTGAATGTCAGCCAACTGACCTCATCGACCGGCGGCGTCGTGACGACCGGCCTGAACTTCACCGCCAACGACGCGACCGCGGGCATCGTCCACCGCGACCTCGGCACCGCCTTGACGATCAAGGGCACGGCGACCACGTCCGG
>NZ_BCYU01000189.1 GCF_001598355.1 Sphingomonas asaccharolytica NBRC 15499 | reverse complement strand
GGAGGGGGAGGAAGCACGAGGATAGGTGATCGCCATCCGCCCCCTCCGTCGCGCTTCGCGCGCCACCTCCCCCTGGCGGGGGAGGATTTTGGAAGCGCGATCGACAGCCATCATTCATGTACCTGAACGAACTTTCCGGAGTCGCGATCATCCGCGACACATTCTTACGTCTCACGACACAGATCGGCGACAGTTTGGGCCGAGACCGTCTCTCGACTGATGTTTGGTCAAAGGAGTGAGAGACATGAAAAAGCTGACAGTGATGCTAATGGGGCTGGGCTTCGCCACCGCAGCTTTCCCCGCCGTTTCGGTTGCCGCGCCGTTCGCGCCGCTCAACCAGCGCGCGCAGATGATCCAGTCGCGGATCGACCAGGGCATCCGTTCGGGCGGGCTCGATCGCCGCGAAGCCTTCCAGCTACAGGGCCAGCTGCGCGGGATCCAGAAGCTCGAATATCGCTATCGCCTGTCGGGCGGACGGATCGACATGCGCGAGCGCGCCGATCTCGAGCGGCGCTATGACGCGCTGAGCGCCAAGGTGCGGTTCGACAAGCATGACCGCCAGCGCCGCTGGTAATCGCCTGTCGCACGGAGGGTGCGAGAAGGGGTCGGGAAACCGGCCCCTTTTTTCGGCGAGCAGTCAAA
>NZ_BCYU01000188.1 GCF_001598355.1 Sphingomonas asaccharolytica NBRC 15499 | reverse complement strand
CCCTCACCCTTGTATCTGGACGATGTGCTGATTGTCCGGTTGGAAGCGATGGAACACCGGGGTGGGCGGCCGCCCACCCCGGTGTTCCGGCGATGTCGCCCGATCACCCTCTGGCAGCAACCGTGCGGGAGCCAGGGATCATCGCCGCAGTCACGTACAACCGAACAGTCGCTTGATCCGCAGTCGTACAGACAAGGCAGGTTACCGTGATGACGATCTTTTGTGGAGTGGACGTATCCAAGTCGTGGCTCGATGCCTGGATCGAGCCGGCCGGCCATCAACGCTTTGCCAACACCGCCGAAGGTGTTGCCGAGCTTGGGGCCTGGTGTCGCGCCCATCATGCGGCGCTGGTGGTGATGGAGGCCAGCGGCGGTCTCGAGCAGCCCGCCCTGTGGCAGGCGGGCCAGCCCTGCGCCATCGCCAATGCCCGGTCGGTCCGCAAGTTCGCCGAAGCGATGGGGTATCTGGAAAAGACCGACCGTATCGACGCGATGATGATCGCGCGCTTCGCCGACGCCAAGCGCATGGTGGCGACGCCCCCGCCATCCGCCGATCAGCAGCACCTCGTCGCCCTGGCCACAAGGCTGCGCCAGATCACGGCCGATCTCGGTGTGCAAAAGCAGCGTCTGCACAGCGTCCGCAACTCCTTCGCGCAACAAAGCATCCAGGAGGCG
>NZ_BCYU01000187.1 GCF_001598355.1 Sphingomonas asaccharolytica NBRC 15499 | reverse complement strand
TTTCGCTAGGATGACGAGTTTTGGAAATGGAT
Source organism: Sphingomonas asaccharolytica NBRC 15499 (assembly GCF_001598355.1). Lineage (GTDB taxonomy): Bacteria > Pseudomonadota > Alphaproteobacteria > Sphingomonadales > Sphingomonadaceae > Sphingomonas > Sphingomonas asaccharolytica. The sequence continues at coordinate 671 of NZ_BCYU01000187.1, read as the reverse complement.
CGTTCTAAGAACAACGGCTTATTTTGGTTCTAAACCTGAGGCTTAGCGCGCTGCATAGGCATGCTGCAGACGGTCGAGGACGGTCCCAAGCTCGCGCTGGTCGGTTTCGTCGAACTCGGGGCCGGCGGCGCGCGTATGGGCCGAGGCGATCACGCCACGGCGCCGCAGCACTTCCTTGGTGAGACGCCAGCGATAGACCGCCTGGATCATCAGGATCGGCAGCAACGCCTCGTATAGCCGCCAGACCTCGGCACGGTCGCCGGCGAGATGGGCGCGCATCAACGCGACATGGACCTCGGGAGTCTCGGCGGCGGGCATGCTGCCGATCGCGCCACGCGCGAGCTCATCGGTGATGTATCGCCCGCCGGCGCCGCCGAAAACGCCCTCGAGATGCGGAACGCCACTCGCCAGCAGCGCGCTGATGCGCTGGCCGCACGGCATGTTCTCCTCCTTGACCCAGCGGATCGCGTCGGAAGCCGCGACGATACGGGAGACCGCATCGGCGGTGAGCCCCAGGCCCATCGGCGCTGGCGCATTCTGCAGCATGATCGGCAGGCCGGCCTGCGCGCCCAGATCGCGATAGAAACTGGAAAGCGCCTCGACATCCGGACCCAGCGCGCGCGGGGTCATCACCATCGCCGCGCTCGCGCCCGCCGCCGCGCCTGCCGCGG
>NZ_BCYU01000186.1 GCF_001598355.1 Sphingomonas asaccharolytica NBRC 15499 | reverse complement strand
GAGCGCGAGGGCGCCGAACGCGATCCACGCGCCGAGCCGCTTGCGCCGCGCGATGCCGCGCTCGATCACACCGAGCAGCGCATCGACCGCGAGCGCCAATCCCGCCGCCGCGGTGCACCCCGCCAGCACCAGGGCCCAATTCTGCGTCTGCAGGCCGGCGAAGATCATATCGCCCAGGCTCGGCTGACCGACCGTGGTCGACAGCGTCGCCGCGCCGATCGTCCACACTGCCGCGGTGCGGATTCCGGCCATCAGAACGGGTGCGACCAATGGCGTCTCGACTAGCCGCAATTTCTGCCACGCCGTCATGCCGACGCCATCGGCGGCCTCGATCACCGCGGGGTCGATCCCGGCGAGGCCGGTCACGCCGTTCCTGAGGATCGGCAGCAAGGCGTAGAGGGTCAGCGCGAGGAGTGACGGCAGGAAGCCCAATGCAGGAATTCCGCCGCCGACCAAGGCCGAGAGCGACAGCAGGATCGGATAGAAAAGCGCGAGCAGTGCGAGGCTGGGGATCGTCTGGACCAGACTGGCGAAGCCGAGCACGATCCGACCGACCGCCGGCACGCGCGCCGACCACACTGCGAGCGGCAGGCTGAGGATGATCCCCAGCACCAGCGCGCTCATCGCCAGCAATAGATGCTGTGCGAGCAGGTCCGGCACGCGTGCGAGGGCGTCGAGGAAGTCGGTCACAAAAACTCCTCCCCGGTACGGGGAGGGGGACCGCCAAGCGCAGCTTGGTGGTGGAGGGGCCCCACGACCAACGAGCGGCAAGCAAGGCGGTGAAGATATCGCGG
>NZ_BCYU01000185.1 GCF_001598355.1 Sphingomonas asaccharolytica NBRC 15499 | reverse complement strand
GGCCGTCGCCAACGAAATCGACGGCGTCGGCAAGGGATTCGATTCGCTCGACGGTCAGCTCGGGCAGCTCAAAGCCAGCGCCAGCGACTTCGTCGCCAAGGTCGCGGCATGAATCCAGGAGAGGATAACGTGGGACAAACCCCGCCGATTGTTTGGCCCGAGGACTTGCGCCAGGCGCTCAAGCGCGACCTCCCGCCGTTCGACTGGGATGGGCAGGTGGCGCCGATCTGCGCGGAAATCGTGCCGATCGTCGAACCGCATTATGAGAGCATCTGCCGCGTCTTCTGGGATCATTATGTCGCGCATCCCGCGACCGCGCACGTCCGCGCTTATTACACGCCGGAGAAGTTCGCCGCGCAGATCGCCGGCAGCGTCATCTATATGCGCGCCAAGTTCGAGCACCCGCTCGGCCGCGACTGGAAAGCGATGGCCTGCTCGCATGCCCGCGACGCGGACCAGGCCGGCGTCCCGCTCGCGCCGTTGCTGTCGTCGCTGGCCGCGGCGCACCAGGCGACGTTGCGCATCATCGGCGAAGCGTGCGCCCAGGATGGCGTGCGCATGGCGCGCTATGCCGAAGTGATGCAGCGCGTGTCGCTGGTCGAGGCGCATTTGCTGACGAGCTATATCAGCCATCTGGTCAGCACCCGCGCGCAGGAAGCGCGGCTGGAAAGTTCGCACAAGTTCCGCGAGTCGATCGCGGCGTCGATCGAAGGCACCGCAGAACTCGGTAACAAGATCCGCGGCCAGGCCGCGCGCACCTCCAATTCCGCGCAGGGGATGCTCGACAAGACGGCCGAAGTGGCGGCCGCGGCCGAGCAATCGGCAGTGGCGATGCGCGAGGCGGCACAGACCG
>NZ_BCYU01000184.1 GCF_001598355.1 Sphingomonas asaccharolytica NBRC 15499 | reverse complement strand
GAGCCAGTCGTCGAGGCGGGCGGCGAGAGTCTCGTCGTCGAGCCTGCCGCCCCAGCCATGGGCGGCGGCGAACGTCGCGCGGTCGCGGAGCGCGGTCGACGCCTCGCCCCAGGGCAGCAAGTGCAGGCCATGGTCGCGGACGCCCTCGACCAACGCGGCCGCGATCGCGATCGGATCGGCGTTGCTATCGGGGCCGCGCGACAGAGCGATCGCGCCCAGGCGGCGTTCGCGCACCGCCTCGACGCCGCCGGTTGCAGGATCGAACGCGAAGGTGCGGCGCGTTTCGATCTTGTCGGCGAACAGGGTTTCGACCGTCGCCTGGTCGATCGCCGCCGCCGACAAGATGCGGGCGCCGGCCGCGATGCCCTGCGTCTCGGCGACGGCGAGCCATTGCGCGGTGGCGAGCGGGTCGGTCGCGTCGAGCTTGAACCCGCGGCCGCCGACCGAGGCCCAACGTTCGCCGGAAGCGTCGCGGCGCCGGGAAACGCGGTCGGGGAAGGCGAGGGCAATGGCGATCTCTTCTCCCCTCCCGTTTACGGGAGGGGTTGGGGGAGGGCTTGTTCTTTCCGCGCTCCCAGTTTCGACACGCCCTCCCCTAGCCCCTCCCGCGAGCGGGAGGGGAATATCAGCCCACCGCTCGGCCAATCGCCTAGCACTCTCGGCGCGACGACCGCGTTCCGTACGAAACCGGCGAACTCTGATTTCCAGATCCGTCCCCGGGCCACCCAGTCCCCGCTCGCCGAGCAACACCGCAACCTCGGCCGCTTCTCTCGCCAGCCCCATCTCCCGCGCACGAACCAGCATGTGCGCGAGCCGCGGCGGCATCGGCAGTTTCGCGATCGCGCGGCCGTGCGCGGTCGGCCGGCCATCGGCGTCGAGCGCTTCGAGCGTAGCGAGGCGGGCGCGTCCCTCCGCCACCGCGGCGTCGGGCGGCGGATCGAGCCACGCCAGCGCGCGTGGATCGGCGACTCCCCAG
>NZ_BCYU01000183.1 GCF_001598355.1 Sphingomonas asaccharolytica NBRC 15499 | reverse complement strand
CACCGCGAAATGCGCCGCGGCGCATTTCCAAACAGACTCGTGACTAACCTTTTCTTTGCCATTCGCCCGTTACAGCGCGATATTATCCCTGAAGTGTATTGGGCGGGACACGAGTAACATGCGAACGCTGATCGGCGCTGCGGCGCTTTCCGTTGCAACAATCGCGGCGACCGTCGTCATCGGCGCGCCGGCCATGGCCGACACCAAGACCGGGGTCGATGCCTGGAACCGCGGCGACTATAAGGCCGCGGTCGACGAATGGCGCAAGGCCGCGATCGCCGGCGACGCCGACGCGCAATTCAATCTCGGCCAAGCCTATAAGCTCGGACGCGGCGTGCCGGTCGACTTGCAGATGGCGGAAAGCTGGTATCGCAAGGCGGCGATGCAGGGCCATGCCCAGGCCGAGGACAATTACGGTCTCGCGTTGTTCCAGGACGGCAAGCGCGCCGAGGCGGCGCCATGGCTCGAAAAATCCGTTGGTCGCGGCGAACCGCGGGCCGAACTCGTACTTGGCACGATGCTGTTCAATGGCGACGGAATCGAGCGCGATTGGGTGCGTGCTTATGCACTGATGACGCGCTCATCGGGTGCCGGCCTGCCGCAGGGATCGCAGACGCTCGCCGAGATGGACAAATATATTCCCGCCGACCAGCGCCAGCGCGGCATCGAACTCGCGCGCAAAATGGACACGCAGGTCGCGAGCAACGGCAATTATGGGTCCGAGATCACTGGCGGCGGCCCGGACGGGCCCGGCATCGCGTCGACCGATGTGCCGCCCTCATCGGCGTCGGGGCCGGTTTATGGACTTCCCGGCACCAGCTATCCGGCGCTCGGCAAGGGATCCAGGCCGGGCAAGAACAAGCCGCCGGTCCTCGCGACCAATCTGCCGCAGACCTACACTCCGGCGCCCGCCTATAATCCCCGGCCAGCTGCCAATCCAGCCCCTACCTATGCAACCCCGCCTGTCCCGCGCCCGAAGCCAGCGCCC
>NZ_BCYU01000182.1 GCF_001598355.1 Sphingomonas asaccharolytica NBRC 15499 | reverse complement strand
CGGGCGGGCGAAGCCCGCCCCGACGGACGGCGCGGCTTTGCCGCGCCGCCTGCCGAGGGTTAGCGATTACCGGTAACGCCAGCCACCGCGCCAGCGTTCGCGATGCTGCCAATAGCGACGGCCATCCCAATAGCCGCGACTGGGATAATAATTGCCGATGACCAGTCGGACGCTCGGACCGCCGGCATAATAACCCGGTCCGCGATTGGGGACGCAGCGGTCGTGCCAACCGCGATGCCAGCCACGCCCGCATCCGTCGCGCGCCATGGCTGGGGTGGCGGCGACCAGCATCGTGCCGACGGCGGCCAAAGCCAGAATCATCTTGTTACGCATGGTGACCTCTCACTTCTTGTTACCCGCCCGGTCGCGCGTCGAACGCCGCCGGACATGCCATTAACGCACGACCGCGAAATTCCCTCCGGTCGGGGCGCAAGTGAAACGATCTTGTTTGAGGCCGGCTGCGGCAAGCAGCGCAACCATTGCCATGCCGGGCAAGGCTATTTTTCCTTGCCTTTGCCGCCGGGCCTGCTGCCGCCATCGCCTCGCGGCAATCCGCCGTTGCGCGGTCCCGGCGTCATGCCGACCGGCCGCGCCGCCGGCGGCGCTGGCGCGACTCGCACTGCTGCGGGTGGCGGGGGCGGAGATGGCGGGGGCGGGGGCGGGGGCGGCACCGACACCGGTGCGCGGGGTGGCGTGAAGCTGGGCCGCGGGATGCGGACGGGCCGCTCGAAGCGACCATCGCCGCGCGGGGAGCCGGGTGCCGGTGAGGCCGTGGGCGCGGGTGAAGGTGCCGGCGCCGGCGGCGCGACCATCGGCGGCCTATCGCCGCCCCTTTGAAACCGCGGCCAACGCGTCGGGCGACCGCTACCATCGCCGCCCGGGAGCGGAGAAGCGGTGGCCGGCGGCGATGACGGGGAGGTCACCGGAGCAGCGGGCGAGACCGGCGCAGGCGAACCCGGGACGGGCCGGTCGAAGCGCGGCGGATAGGGCC
>NZ_BCYU01000181.1 GCF_001598355.1 Sphingomonas asaccharolytica NBRC 15499 | reverse complement strand
GTCCACAATGCCGCGCAAAAGGCCGAGGAACTGACTCGCGGCTGGGTCACCGGGGGCACGTTGTTCGAGGAGCTGGGCTTTTATTATGTCGGGCCGATCGACGGGCATAATCTCGACCATCTGATCCCGGTGCTGGAGAATGTCCGCGACAGCGAGCATGGCCCGATCCTGGTCCATGTCGTGACCAAGAAGGGCAAGGGCTATGGCCCGGCCGAGGCAGCGGCGGACAAATATCATGGCGTCCAGAAGTTCGACGTCATCACTGGCGCCCAGGCCAAGGCGCCGCCGGGCCCGCCTGCCTATCAGAACGTCTTCGCCGATCAGCTGATCAAGGACGCGGAACGCGATCCGACCATCGTCGCGATCACCGCTGCCATGCCCTCGGGCACCGGCATCGACCGGTTCGCCAAGGCGTTCCCTGACCGCACCTTCGATGTCGGTATCGCCGAACAGCATGCGGTGACCTTTGCCGCCGGCTTGGCGGCGCAAGGCATGCGGCCGTTCTGCGCGATCTATTCGACGTTCCTGCAGCGGGCCTACGATCAGGTCGTTCACGATGTCGCGATCCAGAACCTGCCGGTGCGCTTCGCGATCGACCGCGCCGGCCTGGTCGGTGCCGATGGCGCGACCCATGCCGGCAGCTTCGACGTCACTTATCTCGCGACCTTACCCAATTTTATCGTGATGGCCGCGGCTGACGAAGCCGAGCTAGTGCATATGACGCACACCGCGGCGCTCCACGACACCGGACCGATCGCGGTGCGCTATCCGCGCGGCAACGGGGTTGGGGTCGACCTTCCCGAAACGCCCGAGCGGCTCGAGATCGGCAAGGGACGGATCGTGCGCGAGGGCAAGAAGGTAGCGATATTGTCGCTCGGTACGCGATTGCAGGAGGCACTCAAGGCGGCCGACGCGCTCGACGCCAAGGGGCTGTCGACAACCGTCGCCGATTTGCGCTTCGCCAAACCGCTCGATGAGGAGCTGATCCGCCG
>NZ_BCYU01000180.1 GCF_001598355.1 Sphingomonas asaccharolytica NBRC 15499 | reverse complement strand
GTGTTGTGTTCCGTGAGGTTGGCAAGGATTTCAGCGGGAGCCTTGTAGTTGAGGCATCGGAGCCTTGTGAGATTATAGTCTTTGACGAAGCGCTGGATGAAGGCGTTGCGTTCGTGCTGTGAAGCGAAGCGGTTTCGCCCGGCATTGTTATCGGTCGCCGGGTGTTGTCGGATGGCGTCGGCGAGGCGTCGATTGAAGCGCTCGACCATGCCATTGGTTTGCGGGTGATAGGGCTTGGTCAGCTTGTGCTGGATGCGATGCGCGGCGCACAGCTGATCGAAGGGGTGGCGGCCAGTGCCTGTGGTACGGCTGGTGTAGCGGGCAGCGCCGAAGCGGTCGGTGAACTCGGAGCCGTTATCGGTGAGGACGGTGTGGACTGGGTGTCCGAACGCCTCGAGGAAGCGGGCAAAAGCGTTGGCAATAGTATCGCCCTGGCGGTCCTGAATGATCTCGACATGGACGAAGCGCGTGGCGCGCTCGATGGCGACCAGGACATAGCTGGCCTGGCCATCAAGGCGCGTGAGGTGCTTGAGATCGGCATGGACATAGCCGAACGCCTCAGGCGCGAAGCGGCCGGGTGGCGTTGCGGTATCCGGCCGCGGTGGTCCTGCGATGCCGCGACGATGCCATAGCCTGTACAGCGCCGAACGCGAGATGTCGTCCCGTAGGCAACGGCGCAAAACCTCAAGCGCATCATCGAGCGACAGGTTGAGCCGGACACGCAGCTCAACAGCGATCTCCTCCTCCTCGATCGACAGACTGGTCGCCAGCCGATGCGGGGTCGAGGGCCGATCGGCGCTATCTTCGCGTCCTCGCCAGCGGCGGATCGTCGTCTCGCTGACATGAAGCTCGCGCGCCAACACAGCCACGCTCTTGGCGCTCGAACGAATATAGGCCCGCTGGCGCGGGCTCGTGGTTGCGTTCAGGTGCAAGGCGATCAGCATATCTCGCGACTCCTCAGCCACTCAATGCCTCTTCTTACACCAGCCGCGTCCAACCAATCTCCCGAAACTCTACACG
>NZ_BCYU01000179.1 GCF_001598355.1 Sphingomonas asaccharolytica NBRC 15499 | reverse complement strand
AAACGAAGTGCAACACCAGGCTAAGGTGTTGTCATGGGAGAGTGTTACGAGCGGCTCTCGCTCGCTGAGCGGTGTACGATTGCCCAGCTTCGCGAAGCTGGGCGATCGATCCGGCAAATTGCGGCAGCTCTGGATCGCCCGCCATCGACGATCTCTCGAGAGCTGAAGCGCAATCAGGCGAGCAAGGGCTATCGTGCCGATTATGCCGAGCAGCAGAGCCGCGCGCGGCGATGGACCGGCTCCAAGCTGGAGCGCGATGACGATCTGCGCGAGATGGTACTTGGCCGGCTCGAAGCCGGCTGGTCGCCCGAACAGGTCGCCGGCCGGCTGGCGCTCGATTACGGGCGCCAGGTCATCAGCTACGAGACGATCTACCGCTTCATCTATGCCCAGATCCGGCGCACCAACAGCTATGACTGGCGCCGCTATCTCCCGCGCGGCAAGTCCAAGCGCGGACGATATGGCCGCCGCGGCGGATCACCCGTCACCTTGATGAAAGAGCGACGCCCCATCAGCGAGCGGCCACAGGCCGCCACCGACCGCAAAACCCCAGGCCATTGGGAAAGCGACTACATGCTGTTCAAGCAATACGGCCACAACATCCTCGTCGCCCACGAACGCACCAGCCGCCTCATCCTGCTCGCCAAGCCACGCACCCGGCGCGCCGACACCACCGTCCGCGCGCTAACACGCCTCCTCGGCCCATGGCCCGGGCACATGCGCTCCACCATCACCTTCGATAACGGCACCGAGTTCGCCAGACACTATCGCCTCGCCAATCAGCTCGGCATCCAGACCTTCTTCTGCGACCCCCACGCACCTTGGCAAAAGGGCGGCGTCGAAAACGCCATCGGACGCCTCAGACGCTACCTCCCCCGCAAAACCGACCTCAGCCAGCTCACCGCCGCCCAGCTTGACGCCATCGCCCAGCGCTACAACAACACACCCAGAAAATGCCTCGGCTTCAATACACCCGCCGAGACTTGCCTACTCAACCCGTTGCACTTCGAATGTGAATCCACATCCCAGC
>NZ_BCYU01000178.1 GCF_001598355.1 Sphingomonas asaccharolytica NBRC 15499 | reverse complement strand
CCCGCGCCCGCGCCGATGCCGACGAGCGCGCCGCGCAGGAAGCGCGCGACGCCGCCGAACAGGCACGCGCCGCCGCACGCGCCGAACTCGCCGCGATCGAAAGCGAAGTGATGGCGCTCGAAAAGGCGACGCGGCCATCGGGACGCGACAAGTTGCTCGATCATGTCCGCGCCGCGCCTGGCTATGAACGCGCGCTGGCGGCGGCGCTGGGCGATGACCTCGAAACCGGGCTCGACGCCAATGCCGATCGCTATTGGGCTGGTGCCGAGCCGCAGCCGGGTGACCCGTCGGCTCAGGGTCTGACCCGGCTCGCCGACCATGTCGAGGCGCCGGCGGCGCTGGCGCGACGACTGGCGCAAGTGCTGGTGGCCGAACAGGATGAAGGCCGCGCGCTCGCGGTCGGGCAGCGGCTGGTGACGCTCGGCGGCACGCTCCGGCGCTGGGACGGCTATGTCGCCAAGTCGGGCGGCGCTGCTGCTGCCGAACGGCTTGAGCGGATCAACCGTCTCGCCGCGCTCAACAAGGCGCGGCCCAAGGCGCAAGGCGCGGTCGAGAAAGCCAATGGCCAGCTCGACGAAGCCGAGCGCCGCATCGCTTCCGCGCGCGCCGATGCCCAGGCCGCCCGCGCGTCGCTCGAGCGCGCCGATAATGCTGCGCGCGAGGCGAGTCGCGCCGAGGATCGCGCCACCGCGCAGCTCGAACGGATCGAGGCGCAGCGCGCCGATCTCGACACGCGGGCGCGCCGGGTGGCGGCCGAAGCCGGCGAGGCCGAGACCGAACTGGCGCGCGCCGAGGCCGCTCGCGCTGCCTTGCCCGATGGCGCCGACACCCGCGCGGCGGTGGCACGGCTCCAGGCCGAAGCCGAGGCACGCCGGACCAATGCTTCCAACGCGCGTACTGACCGCGCCCAGCTCGATCGCGCGATCGCCGCTGATCGTGAGCGGTTCGCGGCGGCCGAAGCCGAGCAAACGAGCTGGAAATCTCGCGCCGGCGAAGCCGCCAAGCGCATCGCCGATATGGACAAGCGCGAGGCGCAGCTCGCCGCCGAAGCCGACGCGGCGGAAGCGCGCCCGGCCGAACTCGCCACGCAGATCGCCGCGCAAGAAGCGAGCCATGCCGAGCTGCGCGCCGCCGCCGAGACCGCGGCGG
>NZ_BCYU01000177.1 GCF_001598355.1 Sphingomonas asaccharolytica NBRC 15499 | reverse complement strand
GTGCCCCAGGCGAAATTCTCTGCGAGGCATCCCCCACCCCAACCCCTCCCCTCAAGGGGAGGGGCTAGGAAGGGCTAAGCATTCGACGCCCGCGTCAGGTTGAGGAACACATCCTCCAGATCGGGCTCCTTGGTCGACACATCGATGATCGCGAATCCGCCCTTTTGCACAGCGTCGAGCACCTGGCCGGCATTGGCGAGGTCCTTGCGATAGGTGATTTCGAGTACGCGATCGCCCTTCAGCTCGACTTTCTGGAAGCAGCTCGCCTGCGGCGTCACGGCGATGTCGCGATCGACAGTCACTTCGACCACCTTTTCCTGCGCCCTGCCGACCAACTCGCGGGTCGGCTCGTTGGCGATCACCTTGCCGTGATTGATGATCGCGATGCGATCGCACAATTGCTCGGCTTCCTCGAGATAATGCGTCGTCAGCACGATCGTCACGCCGCGCTCGTTGAGCTGGCGGACATAGGCCCAGAGCTGCTGGCGCAATTCGACATCGACCCCCGCGGTCGGCTCGTCGAGCACCAAAACGGGCGGCGAATGGACCATCGCCTTGGCCACCATCAACCGGCGCTTCATGCCGCCCGACAGGGTCCGCGAATAGGCCTTGGCCTTGTCCTCGAGATGCACCGCGCGGAGCAATTCCATCGAGATGCGCTTGTTCTTGGGCACGCCGTACAGGCCGGCGGTGATCTCCAGCGTCTCGAGCGGGGTGAAGAAGGGATCGAAGGTGATCTCCTGATTGACGATGCCGATCGAATATTTGGCGTTGCGCGGATGCTCGTCGATGTCGAACCCCCAGATCTCCGCCTTGCCGCCGGTCTTGTTGACCAGCCCGGCAAGGATGTTGATCAGTGTCGACTTGCCCGCGCCATTCGGCCCGAGCAGCCCGAACACCGACCCGCGCGGCACCTCGAAACTGACGCCGTCCAGGGCTTGCTTGCCCCCCGCATAGGTCTTGCAAAGCTGGTCGATTACGATCGCGGCGTCGGTCATGGTGGCGGACTTAGGACTGCGGAGGCGCAATCGCAATTCCTCCCCGGCACGGGGAGGGCGTTGGGGCTTTGGTTCGCCCCCGGCGAACCAAGATCGTGTCCGGGGGACACGATCTCGCCCCAGCGCGCTCGCGTAGCGAGTGGTGGAGGGGGCCCTCCACACCTACATCGCTTGGGGCCCGCCCCCTCCACCA
>NZ_BCYU01000176.1 GCF_001598355.1 Sphingomonas asaccharolytica NBRC 15499 | reverse complement strand
AGGTCTGCGCCGCCTCGCGCATCGCCACTGCCGATTGCTCGGCCGCGGCCGCCACTTCGGCGGTCTTGTCGATCATGCCGCGCGCCGATCCCGAACTGCGCGCCGCCTGGTCGCGCAACGTCGCGCCTTCGCTCGTCGCGCGTTCGACCATCGCGGCGATGCCGTCGCGGAATTCGACCGACAGCCGGTCGCGCGCGACTTGCGCCTGGTGCTCGCGGTAGGAATTATAGATATCGACGGTGATCTCGCCCTCGAGCGCGGACAAGCGCATCAGCGTGTCGAGCAACACCGGCAGGCGGGGATCGTCGCGATCGACGCGCGCGACCATCACGCCCAAGGCGGCGCGGTCGCTGGCGGAAATCATCGACAGTAATGCCATTGGCGAGACATCGGCGGAGAATGCCGCGGCGACCGAGCGCTCGATCGATTCGATCCAGGCGCGGCCCGACGTGTCGAGGAAGCGGTTGCGCAGAAAGTCGCAACCGATGTCGATCATCTTCTGCGTCTCGTGCGTCGCCCAGATCCGCTCGTCGGCAAAACACCGCAGCCATTGCTGCCAATAAGCTTCGGAAATGGCGTGAATTTCGGGCTCGAGCACGGCCCAGGCCTCGCGGCTCGACGAGGCCAGCGTGCCGTCGAAATCGAACACCCTGAGGCGCGCGCGAAGGTCGATCTTCGCGGCGATGGCGCCGGGGACAGGCAAGTCAGGGGTGCTCAACGATTTTTCTCCGCTTTCCGGCCGCTGGGAGGAATTAGCCGGTCGGACGCCAGAGCTAGCGCGTACTTGGTTAAGGCAGGGTTAGGATGAGGTAGGGGGAGATGCCGCCAAAGTGGTTCAATCTGCCCTCTCCCGTTCACGGGTGCACCGGGTCGGTCATGCCCCCGGCATGACCTAAACAGCGCGGGGCGCTGTTTACCCGATGCAGGTTGGGTGAGGGTCTTCTTCCTTCTAAAATCCCCCACATGCCCCCAGTCCGCCGCCAGATCAGCGAACACGCCTCCCAACTCCGCCGCCACCGCACCGACGCGGAGGAGAAATTCTGGCAAGGCGCCCGCAACCGCCAGATCGACGGGTTCAAATTCCGCTTCCAGCACAGCCTGCTGCCATATGTCGCCGACTTCGCCTGCCTCGACGCGATGTTGATCGTGGAGATCGACGGCGGACAACATGACGAACAGCGTGACGCCAGGCGGACGGCGTTTCTCGAATCCGAAGGTTTCGAAATCCTCCGCTTCTGGAACAACGATGTCTTGAGCAACCTGGAAGGAGTCATCCACGTCGTCCGCGAAGCGCTGATCCGGCGGATTCAAGAACTAGAAGA
>NZ_BCYU01000175.1 GCF_001598355.1 Sphingomonas asaccharolytica NBRC 15499 | reverse complement strand
TCACCCATGCAGCATCGAGATCATATCGGCCCCGCCATGCCAGGTGTCGACCGTTGCAAAGCTCAAGGCGAACGGCTGCACCTGCACCGCGGCCGCGCTGTTGCCGACCCCGATGAAGTCGCCTGAGTGGAGCTGCGCGGTGGTGACCCCGGTCAAGGTCACCTGGTCGCCATTGCCGAGATCGATCACGGCATTGCCGCCGACATCGTGGGTCGCGTTGATCACGTCCTGGTAGCTGGCAAAGCCGATCGCGGTGAGGTCGATCTTGTCGGTCCCCGCCACGAAGTCGCCGATCGTATCCTGGCCGGTGCCGTGCGCGAACACGAACTTGTCGGCGCCGCCGCCACCGAACAAGGTGTCGTTGCCGCCATAGCCGAACAGCGTGTCGGCACCGCTGCCACCGGTCAGGGTGTTGGCGCCGTTATTGCCCTGGATGGTGTGCGACCAGGCATTGCCCGTCAGGTTGATCGCGGTCGTCGCATTGGCGTCCGCTGCCGCGAGGCGCTCGACCTGCGCTGCGGCATTGAGCGTGTAGCTCACCGTCGCCAGTACCGTATCGGCAGTACCTTCGCCCGCGCCCTCGACGATCACGTCGCCGGCATTGCGGACGTAATAGACGTCGTTGCCGGCGCCACCCTGGAGGATATCGCCGCCGCCGCCGCCATCGAGCACGTTGCTGACCGCATTGCCGATCAGCGTGTTGTGCTCGGCATTGCCGGTCGCGTTGATATAGCCGGTGCCGGTCAGTTGCAGCGTCTCGATATTGCTCATGCCGGCCAGCGAGTAGCTGACCGAGGCCTGGACGGTGTCGTTGCCTTCGCCGGCAAGCTCGAACACCTTGGCATGGGCATCGCCGATCACATAGATGTCGTCGCCCACCCCGCCGTAGAGCATGTCGGTGCCGGTGCCGCCGTTGAGCGTATTGGCCGCACTGTTGCCGCGGATCACATTGTCGAGCGCGTTGCCGGTGCCGTCGATCGCGCTGGTGCCGGTCAGAGTCAGGTTCTCGACATTGGCGATAGCGGCCAGGCTGAAGCTGATCGCGGTCTCGACCGTGTCGGTGCCCTCGCCAGCATTCTCGACGATGACGTCGCTCAGGCTGTCGACCACGTACGTATCATTGCCGATCCCGCCGTACAACGTGTCCGTGCCCAGCCCACCATCGAGCCGATCGTCGCCGGCATAGCCATAGAGGCTGTCGTTGCCGCTGCCGCCGGTCAGCATGTTCACGCCGGCATTGCCCTGGATCAGATGCACGAAAGCGTTGCCGGTCAGGTTGATCGCGGTCGTCGCATTGGCATCCGACGCCGCCAGCCGTTCGACCTGGGCTCCTGCCGTCAGCGTGTAGCTGACCGATGCCAGCACGGT
>NZ_BCYU01000174.1 GCF_001598355.1 Sphingomonas asaccharolytica NBRC 15499 | reverse complement strand
TGGCCACCGTGCTCGACCGTACGACCGATTATGTCGTCAAGGACCTTTCCCTCGCCGATTTCGGTCGTGCGGAGATCAACATCGCCGAGACCGAGATGCCGGGCCTGATGGCGCTACGTCAGGAATTCGGCGCGTCGCAGCCCTTGAAGGGCGCGCGCATCACCGGCTCGCTCCACATGACGATCCAGACCGCGGTGCTGATCGAGACGCTGACCGCGCTTGGTGCCAAGGTGCGCTGGGCGACCTGCAACATCTATTCGACCCAGGACCATGCCGCCGCCGCGATCGCCGCGTCGGGCGTGCCGGTGTTCGCGATCAAGGGCGAGAGCCTGGCCGAATATTGGGACTATGTCGGCTCGATCTTCGATTGGGGTGACGAGACCTGCAACATGATCCTCGACGATGGCGGCGACGCGACGATGTTCGCGCTCTGGGGCGCCAAGCTCGAGGCCGGCCAGTCGTTCGCCGAGCCCGAAAATGAGGAAGAGATCGAGATGCAGCGCGCGGTGAAGGAATTCATCAAGCGCAAGCCCGGTTATCTCACCGAGACGGTCAAGAACATCAAGGGCGTGTCGGAAGAGACCACCACTGGTGTCCATCGCCTGTACGCGATCGCCAAGAAGGGCGAGCTCCCGTTCCCCGCGATCAACGTCAACGACAGCGTGACCAAGTCGAAGTTCGACAACCTCTATGGCTGCAAGGAATCTTTGGTCGACGCGATTCGTCGCGGCACCGACGTGATGCTCGCCGGCAAGGTCGCCTGCGTCGCCGGCTTCGGTGACGTCGGCAAGGGTTCGGCCGCCTCGCTCCGCAACGGCGGCGCCCGCGTGCTCGTGACCGAAGTCGATCCGATCTGCGCGCTGCAGGCGGCGATGGAGGGTTATGAGGTCGTGACGATGGAGGAAGCGGTGACCCGCGCCGACATCTTCTGCACCGCGACCGGCAACGCCGATGTGATCACTGCCGATCACATGAAGGGCATGAAGAACATGGCCATTGTCTGCAACATCGGCCACTTCGACAGCGAGATCCAGATCGCGGCGCTGTCGAACTACAAGTGGACCGAAGTGAAGCCGCAGGTCGACCTGGTCGAGTTCCCCGACGGCAAGCAGATCATCATTCTGTCGAAGGGTCGCCTGGTGAATTTGGGCAATGCGACCGGCCACCCGTCGTTCGTGATGTCGTCGTCGTTCACCAACCAGACGCTGGCGCAGATCGAACTGTGGACCAAGTCGGACACGTACAAGAACGACGTCTACGTCCTGCCCAAGCATCTCGACGAGAAGGTCGCCGAATTGCATCTCGAGAAGCTGGGCGTGAAGCTGACCAAGCTCAGCCAGAAGCAGGCTGATTATATCGGCGTGCCGGTCGAGGGACCGTTCAAG
>NZ_BCYU01000173.1 GCF_001598355.1 Sphingomonas asaccharolytica NBRC 15499 | reverse complement strand
AAACGGGGAGGATTCGAAAACCGCTCGACCACAACCGCTCACTGGAACAACGGCAATTCCGGCGACAGCATCCATCGCCCGATAATATCGTGCCGCGTTTCGCCGACATGGCTGTGGACCAGCACCAGTTCCTCGACCTGCCACAGGATCGGATCGATCGCGCGCGAGAAGGCCGGTTCGTCGCGATAGCCGAGCGTCATGTGCGGGTTGAAGGTCCAGCCGTCGCGCGGCTCCAAGCCGGCGTCGGTCACGCGATCGCGGATCGCGCGCTGCAGCAGCGCGAGCCCGGTCGAGCGGCCATTGGGCCGGAGCGCCACCGACCGCGTCGTCCCGACCACGCGCCCCATCGACAGCAGGAATCCCGGCATATCGATATCGTTACCCACCGCGATCAGCTGGTCGACGAGCATTTCGGGCAGGCCGATATGGTCGTTGAATATCTCCATCGTGACATGGAGATGCTCGCTCCTGACCGGGCGACCGGGACAGTACAGCCGCCGCGCCGCCTCGATCGCGGGAATGGCGTGCATCGCCGGCTTGATGGCGAAGAACAGGCGGTGAAGCGTTTGCACGAGCATGACAGTCCTCCGAATCGGGTGATATGTTCATGATATGTTCTTGCATCGAAGGAGTCGACTCATGACCGACACGAATGCCAATCGCGGTGCCTTCCACCATATCGACCTGAGCGTCAGCGACGTCGCCGCGGCCAGGCGCGTCTATGCGCCAATGCTCGACTTCCTCGGCTATACGCTGGTCAAGGACCGGCCGGACGGCTGCGAATGGGATTTGAAGGGGCGCGAGCCGTTCGGCGCCTCGCTGGGCATCCGCACCGCGACCAGCGGCGGATCGCACGACCGCTATGCGCCGGGGCTGCACCATCTCGCGTGGCGAGTCGAGAGCCGCGAGGTGGTCGACGCGGCGCATGCCCTGCTGGTCGAACACGGCATCGCAGTGCTCGACCCGCCGGCGCATTATCCCGAATATTCCGGCAATTATTACGCCGTCTTCTTCGCCGACCCCGACGGGCTCAAGCTGGAGATCGTCCACGCGCCGGGATGGATCTGAGACGGACCGCGAAGGGTGGCCGCCGCTCGCCCGTTATCCTCTCGGCATTGTAACGATGAGGAGAAGAGACATGCGTACCAAGCTCTTGTGCGCCGCGCTGATCGGCCTGACCGCGCTGACCGCCGCCGCACCGTCCGAGGCCCGGATCAACCAGCGCCAGCATCGCCAGCAGGATCGCATCTATAACGGCATCCGCACCGGCGAACTCAATCGCCGCGAAGCTTATCGGCTCGAGCGCCGCGAAGGCCATATCGCCCGCTACGAAGCCCGCGCCCGGGCCTCAGGCGGCGGCCTCAACGGCCGCGAACGCTATCGCATCGAACGCATGCAGGACCGCACCAGCCGCGCGATCTATCGCCAGAAGCACGACGCGCAGGTGCGCTGACCGGCGTTTTAAGCCCCTCCCCTTCAGGGGAGGGGTTGGGGTGGGGCAGTCACGGGCGATACGCTCTGCGAGGCAT
>NZ_BCYU01000172.1 GCF_001598355.1 Sphingomonas asaccharolytica NBRC 15499 | reverse complement strand
GGGCGAAGTCGCGCAGGCTCGACCCGCCCGCCGCGATCGCCGAATCGAGCACCGCATGGATCTCGTGCACCAGTCGATCGAGCCGCGCGAGACTGATTCGGCCCGCTTCGCGCTTGGGAGAAATGCGCGCGGCATAGAGCGCCTCGCAGACATAGATATTGCCCAGGCCCGCCACGATCCGCTGATCGAGCAGCATCTGTTTGATCGACGCGAACCGGGTCTTGAGCGCGGCCTTGAGGTAGGGCGCGGTGAAATCGGGGCCAAGCGGCTCGGGGCCCAGCGCCTTGAACGCAGGGAAGTCCGCGATCCCCTCGGTCGGCACCAGGTCGACCGATCCGAATCGCCGCGGATCGTTGAGCACGACGCGGCGTCCGTCCTGGGTATCGATCACCAGATGATCGTGCGGGAGCAATTCGTGCGGATCGACTCGCCAGCGCCCCGACATGCCGAGATGGAAGATCATCGTGTCGCCGCGATCGGTCTCGATCAGCCCATATTTGGCGCGGCGCCCCAGCCCCGTCACCGTCGCCCCGGTCATCCGCTGCGCGAGGTCGGGCGGGAACGGCCGGCGCAGATCGCCGCGGCGCGTGACGACATGCGTCAGCCGCTGGTCCTTGAGCACGGGCTCCAGCCCGCGGACGGTGGTTTCGACTTCGGGGAGTTCAGGCATCGGCTCCTCATATCGTCATTCCGATGAAAGCGGGAATGACGAAGATAAGGGCGGGGATGACGGCGCGGGATTGCCTCGCTACAGCCCGCGCATGACCGATACCGTCTCCTTCGGCTACGAAGATGTCAGCCCCGAGGAAAAGACCCGCCGCGTCGGCGGCGTCTTCGCCAGCGTCGCGAGCAAATATGACGTGATGAACGACGCCATGTCGGGCGGACTGCATCGCGTGTGGAAGGACGTATTCGTCCGCCGCGTGAAGCCCCGGGCGGGCGAAGCAATCCTCGATATGGCCGGCGGCACTGGCGACATCGCGTTCCGCATGGAGAAATCGGGCGCCGCGATCACCGTCGCCGACATCAACCCGGCGATGCTGGAGGTCGGGATCGAGCGCGCCGCCAAGCGCGGCATCGACGGGCTGGTGTGGAGCGAGGCCAATGCCGAGACGCTGCAATGGCCTGATCGTTTTTTCGACGCCTATACGATCGCGTTCGGGATCAGGAACGTCACCGACATCCCCAAGGCGCTCAGGGAAGCGCATCGCGTACTCAAGCGCGGCGGGCGGTTCTTCTGCCTCGAATTCTCGACCACGTTGTGGCCGGGGTTCGGCGATATCTATGACGCTTATTCGCACCATATCGTGCCCAGGGTCGGCCAGGCGATCGCCGGCGATGCGGAGAGCTATCGCTATCTGATCGAATCGATCCGCCGCTTCCCCAGCATGGAGCGCTTCAAGGAAATGATCGGCGAGGCCGGCTTCGTCCAGGCCAAGGTCGAACCGATGCTCGGCGGACTGGTCGCGATCCATAGCGGCTGGAAGATTTGATGGGCGGCGTCAAAAAAGCCCCTCCCCTTCAGGGGAGGGGTTGGGGGTGGGGTAGTGCCTCAAGCCAGTCGCCCGCGGAAAG
>NZ_BCYU01000171.1 GCF_001598355.1 Sphingomonas asaccharolytica NBRC 15499 | reverse complement strand
ACTCCAGATCGGCTGCATTGTCGCGCGTCAGCACCGCCGCGGCCCGACCAACTGGCCGCCTAACCGTCAAGCCTTGCCAAGCCCCGTTCCAGCCGCCATCTCGCGGAGCATGGACGAGCAGAAGCCCGGCGTACCGCAGGTCCTCGAACCGCTGGTGACGCGGGTTCTGGCGGATAATCCTTCGCCCTTCACCCATACCGGCACGCAGACACATCTGGTCGGCACCGCCGATCTCGCGGTGATCGATCCGGGTCCCGACGACCCCCGGCATATCGATGCACTGGTCCGCGCGATCGGCGGCCGTACGGTCACCGCCATCGTCATCACCCATACGCACCGCGATCACAGTCCCGGGGCGGCGCCGCTCAAGGCGCGGACCGGCGCGCCGATCGTCGGCTGCGCGCCGCTGGCGCTCGAGGATCTCGGCCCGCGTGCCGATGCCAGTTTCGATGCCAATTACGCCCCTGACGCGGTGATGGCGGACGGCGAGAGCGTGTCGGGCACCGACTGGACGCTGACCGCGATCGCGACGCCGGGACACACCTCGAACCATCTCGCTTTCGCGCTTCCCGAGACGAATGCGTTGTTCACTGGCGATCATGTCATGGGCTGGTCGACCACCATCGTCTCGCCGCCCGATGGCGACATGGCCGCCTATATGGACAGCCTCATCAAGCTGCAGGAGCGCGACGACCGCATCTATTATCCGGCGCATGGCGACCCGGTCGACAAGCCGCAGCGTCTGGTGCGCGGACTGATCGGCCATCGTAAGCAACGCGAGGGGCAGATATTGCGGCTGCTCGACGCCGAGCCGCGCACCATCCCGGCGATGGTGGCGAAAATGTATGTCGGCATCGACCCGCGCTTGTTTCCGGCCGCCGAACGATCGGTTCTGGCGCATCTTTACGAACTGCGCGACCGGCACATCGTCGCCGATGAGGGGGATGTATGGCAGAAGATCTGAAGCATAGCCGCAACGGCGCCGCGACCAGCTTCCTGATCAAGTTCGGCGGCGCGCTGGCACTGATCGCCTTGTTCTTAGCCGGCGGGTTGTGGGTGGTGCAGTCCTACATCAAGGCGCGCGTCGATCCCGATCCAGTGACGATCGCCACGGCCAGCATCCAGGGGCTGCGCGAGCAGAACAAGCTGTCGGCGTTCCAGGCGAGCTATGTCGCCGTCGTCACCTCGACCCAATCGCGCTTTGGCCTGTCGACCGAGCGCACATTGATCATGCCGGGAACGGTCGATTACGACGTCGACCTCAGCAAGCTTGCGCAGCGCGATGTGGTGTGGGACGCGAAGAGCAAGACCCTGGGCGTGACCTTGCCGCAGCCGATGCCGTCGGCGCCGCGGATCAATATCAACGCGATCAAGAGCTATGGCCGCAACGGCGTGCTCGGCACCTTCACCGATGTCGGATCGCAACTCGACGACGCCAATAAGGTCGCGGCGCAGAGGGAGCTGGCTAGCCAGGCGCTCCAGCCCGAGCCGATGAAATTGGCGCGCGACGCGACCCGGCGCGCGGTCGAGCAGAGCTTCGCGCTACCGCTCAGGGCCGCGGGTCTCGATGCGACGGTCCGCGTGCGCTTCGCCGGCGAAGGGCCGAATGACGAGATCTGGGACATGTCGAAGCCGCTCGATGGCGTGACCTACAGGAAATAGCGCTTGGGCGCCGGATCGGGGCAATAAAATCCTCCCCGGCACGGGGAGGGGGACCGCTCGCGTAGCGAGTGGTGGAGGGGGCCCACGATCAACGAGCGAAGGGCCGGAGGTTAGTGGCGGAGGGCCCCCTCCACCAAGCCGCTT
>NZ_BCYU01000170.1 GCF_001598355.1 Sphingomonas asaccharolytica NBRC 15499 | reverse complement strand
GGCGGGGGCAACCCGCCGATCCGCCACTGTGATCAGGCGATATGCAGCAGCCGCGCGACGAAGATCAGCACCATGCCGCCAAGGATCGACGCGATCAGACCCGCTGGATGGAACGGCTCACCCGCCCTGCGATTGGTCAGCTGCAAGACGAAACCGGCGACGAACGACCCGGCGATGCCCAGCAGGATGGTGACGATCCAACCGACATGGACGGGGCCGGGGTAGAACCAGCGTGCCAGTGCGCCGACGATCAATCCGACGATGATCATGCGGATGATACCCATTATTCTCTCTCCCTTAAGCCTGTGACGTCAGCAGGATTGCATGACCATTCCGGTTGCACAATGACTCGTTCGAGGAGTCGTTCCACAGAGATCCGGACTGTGGGACCCGGCATCGGAGCCGCGCGTTCGGTTGACCGAAAGAAGAGGAGCGCCATGTTCACCAGCACCAATCCAGCCACCGGCGAACCGGGCGGGAGCTTCGCCGAACTGACCGATGCGCAGGTCGACGCGCGGCTGGCCAAGGCGCACGATGCCTTCCTTGCATGGCGCGAGAGCAGCCTCGACGACCGCATGACCTTGCTTCGCCATATCGCCGAGCGGTTCGAGGACGACAAGGATCGGCTGGCGCGCATCGCCACCGAGGAAATGGGCAAGACGTTGAAATCGGCGGTCGCCGAGGTGGAGAAATGCGCCTCCGCCTTCCGTTATTATGCGCGGCATGGGGCACAGCTGCTCAAGGCGGTCGAGGTCGACACCCCGGTCGGCCATGCCGTCGCGCGCTGGCTGCCGATGGGTCCGGTGCTCGCGGTGATGCCGTGGAATTTTCCCTATTGGCAGGTGGTCCGCTTCGCCGCGCCGGCGATCATGGCCGGCAATGTCGGGCTGTTGAAACATGCCTCGTCGGTCCAGGGCTGCGCCGCCGCGCTCGAGGAGACGATCCTGGCGGGCGGGACGCCCGAAGGCCTGTTCCAGAACCTGGCGATCAAGTCGGGCAAGGTCGCCGAGCTGATTGCCGACGACCGCATCGTCGCGGTGACGCTGACCGGCAGCGAGGGCGCCGGAGCGAAGGTTGCCGAGGCTGCCGGCCGCGCGCTCAAGAAAGTCGTGCTCGAGCTCGGCGGATCGGATCCGTTCGTCGTCATGCCCTCCGCCGATATCGCGCTCGCCGCCAAGACCGCGGTCACTGCGCGGATCCAGAATACAGGCCAGTCGTGCATCTGCGCCAAGCGGATGATCGTCCATGCCGATGTCTATGACGCCTTCATGGAAACCTTTTCGGCCGGCATGAAAGCCGTGAAGACCGGCGACCCGATGGACCCGGCAACCGAGATGGGGCCGTTATCGTCCGAAGAGCAGCGCGAGACTGTGCTCGGCCAGATCGCCAAGTTTCGCGACGCCGGCGCGACCCTGCTGTTCGGCGCGGAGAAACCCGATTTGCCCGGCGCCTATCTGACGCCCGGCGTGCTGGTCGATGTCGATCCCGACAGCGATGTCGCCAAGGAGGAAGTGTTCGGTCCGGTCGCGATGGTGTTCAAGGTCAAGGATATCGACGAGGCCATAGCGCTCTCGAACGACGTGCCGTTCGGGCTGGGATCGTCGGTCTGGACCAATGACGATGCGGAAAAGGAGCGCTTCGCCCGCGACATCGCCGCCGGCATGACAGCGGTCAACCGCATGCTCTCCTCGACTCCCGAAGCGCCGTTCGGCGGGATCAAACGTTCGGGCCATGGCCGCGAACTCGGCCCCTGGGGCCTGCACGAATTCATGAACCTGAAGGCCGTTATCGGCTGATCGCCGTCATCTGACTGCCCGTCATCAGGCCATTCCGTCATCCCAGCGCAA
>NZ_BCYU01000169.1 GCF_001598355.1 Sphingomonas asaccharolytica NBRC 15499 | reverse complement strand
TTGGTGGAGGGGGCCTGCGACCCACCAGCCCCAAGCGATGAGGCGAGCGATCGCGGGCCCCCTCCACCGTCCGCTTTGCGGCCGGTTCCCGTCACCGTGCCGGGGAGGATTTAAGTAGGGCTAGAACTTGACCTGCGCCCCCCGCTCGCCGCAAAGCCCGCAAACGATGAAACGCCGTACCGGACAAGACCGCTCGATCACGCAAAACTGGCGCCCCGCCACTCAGGCAGTGCGTGGCGGAACCGCGCGATCGGAATTCGGGGAGACGTCCGAAGCGCTCTTCCTGACCTCGGGCTATGCCTATGATTGCGCCGGCGACGCCGCGGCGCGGTTCGCCGGCGAGCAGCAAGGCATGACCTATTCGCGTCTGCAGAACCCGACGGTGCAGATGCTCGAAGAGCGCATCGCGTTGCTCGAAGGTGCCGAAGCGTGCCGGACGATGGCGACAGGCATGGCGGCGATGACCGCGGCCCTGCTGTGCCAGTTGCAGACCGGCGATCATGTCGTCGCCGGCCGCGCAGCCTTCGGGTCGTGCCGCTGGCTGGTCGACACCTTGCTGCCCAAATTCGGCATTCAGACCACGGTGATCGACGCGCGCGATCCGCAGCAATTCATCGACGCCACCCGGCCCGAGACCAAAGTCTATTTCTTCGAGACGCCGGCCAATCCGACGATGGATGTGGTCGACCTGGAAGCGGTGTGCGGCATTGCCCGGGAACGCGGCATCGTCTCGGTGGTCGACAATGCCTTCGCGACCCCAGTGCTACAGCGCCCGCTCGACTTCGGTGCCGATGTCGTCGCTTATTCGGCGACCAAGTTGATGGACGGGCAGGGCCGTGTTCTCGCCGGCGCAGTGTGCGGCAGCGAGGAGTTCATCGAGAACACCCTGCTTGCCTTCACTCGCAATACCGGGCCGACGCTGTCGCCGTTCAATGCCTGGGTCGTGCTGAAGGGGCTCGAGACGCTCGATCTGCGCGCGCGCCGGCAAAGCGAGAATGCGCTGAAGGTCGGGCGTTTTCTCGAAGGTCGCGTGCCGCGCATCCTCCACCCCGGCCTGCCGAGCCACCCGCAGCACAATCTCGCGATGCGGCAGATGGACGCCGCCGGCCCGATCTTCGCGTTCGAGGTCGATGGCGGCCGCGCGCAGGCGCACGGCCTGCTCGACGCGCTCGCGCTGGTCGACATTTCGAACAATATCGGCGATTCTCGCTCGCTGATGACGCATCCTGCCTCGACCACGCACGCCGGTGTCAGCGAGGAAAGACGCCTCGAAATGGGCGTGACCGAGGGGATGCTGCGGCTGAACGTCGGGCTGGAAGATCCCGACGATGTGATCGACGATCTCGACCAGGCGTTGAAGGCGGTCAGCTTGTGAGGAACGAGGCTTGAGCGACGTGATGAAGGCACTGTTCCCCAACGTCGCGGAAACGCGCGGGGTGATCGTGCGCGTCTCGGTCAGCTTCCTGCCCGAACAATCCGAGCCCGATCGCGGCCGCTGGTTCTGGGCCTATCACGTGCGGATCGAGAACGAATCGCCGGCGACGGTCCAACTGCTGACACGGCATTGGGTGATCACCGACGGCCGCGGCGCGCGCCATTCGGTCGAAGGCGAGGGCGTGGTCGGCGAACAGCCGGTGATCGCGCCCGGCGCGAGCTTCGATTACGTATCGGGCTGCCCGCTGGCGACCCCGACCGGGGCGATGCAGGGCAGTTATCACATGATCGCCGAGGACGGCTCGGCATTCGACGTCGACATCCCCCGCTTCGCGCTGCTCGCGCCGGCGGTGGGGGCATGATGAAGGTGGTGATCGACCTCGTCGTCCCGGCGAAGGCCGGGGCCGCCACGTTGTCGGGCGAGTCGCGTGCC
>NZ_BCYU01000168.1 GCF_001598355.1 Sphingomonas asaccharolytica NBRC 15499 | reverse complement strand
AGTCACGGGCGATACGCTCTGCGAGGCATCCCCCACCCCCGACCCCTCCCCTGAAGGGGAGGGGCTAGTGTGCGAGCCTGCTCCCTGGACCACCCGATCAGGCGGCGGAGCGCCGTAACGACGTCCAGGCGAAATAGAGGATCACGATCGCGACCGCGCCTTGCGTCGCGAGCACGGCCGGCTCGTTGCCCAACGGCGCCAGCGCGTGCAGCGCAGGAATCTTCTGATAGCTCTGCACCACCTGCACGACCATGTTGAGCCATTGCGCGAACAAAGCGGTCACCAGAAACACGCGCCGCCAACCGCCTGCGAGCTTGCGCCCGTACAAAGCGTAAAGCGCGACCGCGAGGACGGCCAGCGACACCACGCCAAAGATGAACGGCGGTCCGATCGGCTTGGGTGGAAACAGGAAGCCGGTGGCGCTGGTCAGGATGGTGAAGACCAGGAACAAGCCGTTGAGCAGCGACAGCCAGCGCCCGCCGACCAAGGCGGCGAAGAAGACCAGTCCGGCGACGATGCCGATCAGGCTGATGACGACGTGCAATTCGGTAAAGGCCGGAAGCGACAGGCCGAGGATCGTGTTCATCGCGTTTCCCCCACAGATTGACGCCGCCCACCATATCGGAACGCGTGGCATCGGGCGACTCGATTTGAAAGCGTAACGAACTTCTCCGTGCCGGATCGCGAACCGATCCTTAACGCCGCGCGGGCCATTCGCGCCGCGAGGAGGAAGCAATGGACGCACCGAAGCCGACCGCGCCGCAATCGATGTCGTCGGTCCTCCGTCAGGGTTTTCCGGCGTTGCTCGCCTTGATCGTCGCGCCGGTCGTGATCTACGTGATGACTCTTCCCGGCGGCCAGGAACTCGCTCCGGAAAATACGAACGGCGAAAATTGGGCCTTCGCGATCGCCCTCGGGGTTGGCGCGCTCTGCTTTGGAGTGACGATCAGCGCGAAGCCGCGATCTCTTAAGACGGTCGTATCTGCCCTGCTATGGCCGCTACTCTACTTCTTCATTTGCTGGCCGGTGGCGATGATCGCGATGGATCGTGCGCGGGAACACGCTCACTTTTCGAACGTGCCGATCGTTGCGCGCGAACGCTATTTGTCGGCCGAGATGGCCTCGATACATCACGGCAGGGGCGGCATCAGTTACGATGTCTGGCTCACGCATTACCCGGTGTTGCTGACGGTCGACCCTCAGGACTATCGCTCCGCTTTCGGCGACGTGGAGCGCGCCTCCGCGGACGGATATTGCATCCATGTCATGATAGAGACGACGGGCAAGGCGTCGCGCATCATGGCGAATCCGGGCGAGAAGCTTCCGCAGGGAAGTTTGGTGCGCTGCCCGACACGAGCGTGGGGCTTTAGCGGCCAGGGGTTGTAAGCGCCCCGTTCACCCCGCCTGCTTGAACTCGCCGACGACGATCGCGCCGAGATCGCGATCGAATGTCTCGGTCGTCGCGGTGCCGTTGCCGCGCATGGTGAAGGTGCCGGCGTCGACATAGCCGCCGCTGCCGGTCGGATCCGACAGCACTTTGTACGTCATCGGTCCCGACGTGCTGGTCACGGTGATCGCCGATTTGCCCGCGCTGTCGGTATAGGCGACCGAGATCGCGCCCGGATCGTCGATCGCGGCGGGGACGAGCAATGTGTGGTTCTTACCCGGGCGCAGGACGAAACTCTTGGCCTCACCAGGATTGAGCCCGACCGTCTCGACGCCAATCCCGTCAGGCGGTGGTGGCGAGGTGTTGTCCTGCGCAATCGCCGCGACGGGCAGCAGCGCGAGAGTGAGAAACAGCAGGCGCATGGCAATTCTCCTGACCCGCTCGGGTGGAGAAACGCGCTGAGGGTGGAAGGGTTCAGTGGGATGGATGACGAACCGAGGTTGTAGGGTAGCTAAATCCTCCCCGGAACGGGGAGGGGGACCGGGCGGCGCAAGCCGCGTGGTGGAGGGGGCCCGCGACCAACTAGCCACAATTGCCGAGGCCCGCGATCGAGGCCCCCCTCCACCAAGCCGCTA
>NZ_BCYU01000167.1 GCF_001598355.1 Sphingomonas asaccharolytica NBRC 15499 | reverse complement strand
AATCGGACTCGCACCAGGGGCCCGACTATCATGGCTCAATCAAGTCACGCTTGCGTCGATCGCCCGGCGCGCCGATCTATAGGCCGTCATGCGTGCGTTCTCGTCCCCGGTCACCGCGGTGCTCGGGCCCACCAACACCGGCAAGACGCATCTCGCGATCGAGCGGATGTGCGGACATTCGAGCGGGATGATCGGCTTCCCGCTGCGACTGCTCGCGCGCGAAGTCTATGATCGCGTCGTCAAGCTGAAGGGCCCCAAGCAGGTCGCCCTGATCACCGGCGAGGAACGCATCGTTCCGCCCGACGCGCGCTGGTTCCTGTGCACCGCCGAGAGCATGCCGCTCCAGAAGGACCTGGCATTCGTCGCACTCGACGAGGCGCAACTCGGCGCCGACCCCGAACGCGGCCATGTCTTCACCGACCGTCTGTTGCGCGCGCGCGGGCGCGAGGAGACGATGATCCTAGGTTCCGAAACGCTGCGGCCGATGGTCAAAGCGCTCGTCCCCGACGCCGAGATCGTCAATCGCCCGCGCTTCTCGACCCTGTCCTATGCCGGTGCGCGCAAGCTGTCGCGGCTGCCCAAGCGCTCGGTGATCGTCGCGTTCAGCGCCGAGGAAGTCTATGCCGTCGCCGAGATGATCCGCCGCCTGCGCGGCGGCGCGGCGGTGGTGATGGGCGCGCTCTCCCCGCGCACGCGCAACGCCCAGGTCGCGATGTTCCAGGCCGGCGAGGTCGATTATCTCGTCGCGACCGACGCGATCGGCATGGGGCTCAACATGGACGTCAACCATGTCGCTTTTGCCAGCCTGACCAAGTTCGACGGCTCTCGCCAGCGCCGGTTGACGGTAAGCGAGATGGCGCAGATTGCCGGGCGCGCCGGGCGGCATCAGCGCGATGGCAGTTTCGGCGCGCTGACCGCAGACGGCCCGGGGGCGTTCACGCCCGAGGAAGTGCACGCGATCGAGCACCATCATTTCCCGCGGCTCGACTTCCTCTATTGGCGCGATGGCGAGCCCGATTGCGATTCGGTCGACGCGCTGATCGCCGGCCTGGAAGCCAAACCCGACAATCGCTTGCTGCGCGCGGCGCCGGTCGCGACCGATCTCGCGGTGCTCAAGCGGCTGACCGAGGACGACGCCGTCCGCGACCGCGCGCGATCACCGGGCCAGGTCGCCCGGTTATGGGCGGCATGCGGCGTGCCCGATTTCCGCAAGCTCGGCGTCGATCCGCATGCCCGGCTGGTCGCACGTCTCTACGACTATCTGAGCACCGGCAACGGCCATATCGCCGCGCCCTGGTTCGCCGACCAGGTCGCGCGGCTCGACGACGTCACCGGCGATGTCGAGACGATCGCCGGGCGCATCGCGGCGATCCGCACCTGGGCCTATATCGCGCATCGCGGCGACTGGCTGGCCGACCCGGCGCATTGGGCGGCGCGCACCGCTTCGGTCGAGGAACGCCTGTCGGATGCGCTCCACGCATCGCTGACCCAGCGCTTTGTCGACAAGCGCACGACCGCATTGCTGCGCCAGATCGGCAAGGATGCCGGCGCGCTGCCGGTGGTGATCGGCGAGGAAGGCGAGGTGCTGGTCGAGGAGCACGCGATCGGCACGCTGGAAGGCTTCCGCTTCACTGTCGCCGCCGACGCGCGGCACGCGGACAAAAGACTGCTACTCGCGGCGGCGGAGAAAAGGCTCGGTGCCGAGCTGGCGAAGCGCGGTCGCGAACTGGCTGACTCGGGTGACGATGAGCTCTCTCTGTCCTTCCCGCGGATCGAATGGCGCGGCGTCGGCGTGGCCGAATTGACCGCTGGCGCCAATCTCGCCCAGCCGCGCGTCCTCCTCGATCGCGCGGTCGAAGCGCTCGATCCCGCGCTGCGCAAAGCAGTACAAGCGCGGGTCGACCGCTGGGTCGCGGAACAGCTGGCGCGGCATTTGCCGGTATTCGGCGCACTCGATGCCTGCCTGCGCGACGCCGCCGCCGGCGCGCCGCTGCGCGCGGTGGCGGGGGCGCTGCTCGATGCCGGCGGC
>NZ_BCYU01000166.1 GCF_001598355.1 Sphingomonas asaccharolytica NBRC 15499 | reverse complement strand
GACCCGGCGCACCCGCACGCGGGAGAGGGCTTTTTAGCGATTCGATAATGGTCTCCTTCACGGGCTTGCCTATCGGTACCGACGGCGTATCGATCGCTCCTCCTCCCCATGGAGTCGCCGATGCGTCTTGCTCTTGCCGCCGTCCTGCTCGCCGCCACCGCCGCTCCCGCGCTCGCGGCGCCGCTTCATTCCTATTCCGGGCTCGCGCTGTCCGCCGCGGGCGATCGCGTCGCCAGCGTCGAGGAAAATGAAGACGCCACTGCCGCCAAGTCCGCGCATGGCCGGATCGTCGTGCGGTCGGCCAAGGACGGCAGGATCCTGACCACGATCGATCCCTGCGCGCAATGCAGCTATTCGGGACTGACTTTCGGCCCCGGCGGTACGCTTGCCTATCTGCAGCGCGATCGCGCCACGGGCACCGTCACGCTGGCGCTGGCCGACGGCAAGACGACGCGCACCATCGCCAGCGTGAAGGGTATTGCCCAGACCCCGCGTTTCTCGCCCGACGGCAGGAAGATCGCGTTGCTGGTGACGCTCAATGCCGCCAAGGAATCGGGCGCGACTCAGCCCGGCGTCCGACAAATCGGCGAGATCGGCGAGAAGAGCGACGAACAGCGGCTGGCGGTGTTCAATCTGACGGGCGCGCCGGTGACCGAGGTCAAGCCGGTTTCTCCCGCCGACCGCTATGTCTACGAATATAGCTGGACCCCGGACGGCAGCGGCTTCGTCGCGACTACCGCGCTCGGCGATGGCGACAATAATTGGTGGGTAGCGACGCTCGACGCGATCGACGCGACAACCGGCGCGGTGCGCCCGATCGCGCAGCCCAAGACCCAGATCAACGCGCCGCGCGTCTCGCCCGACGGCAAGACAATCGCCTATATCGGCGGACTGATGAGCGATTTCGGCTCGGTCGGCGGCGACATCTGGACGGTACCGTTCGCCGGCGGCGAGCCGGTCGATATGACCAAAGGCGACAAGGCGACCGTCACGTCGCTCAGCTGGACCAAAGGCGGCTTGCGCGCGACGCGGCTGGCCGGCCCCGACATGCAGATCGCGGCGCCGGGCGCCAAGGGCACGACCATATTATGGGCGCAACCGTCGAGCTTCGCCGCGGGCGACGGACGCGCCGCTTATAGCGCCGATGGTGCGGCCATCGCGACGGTCGTTTCCGACTATGAGCACGCCCCCGCTATCTATGCCGGGCCGGCGCGCGGTCCGCGCAAGATCACCACCGACAATGACGGCCAGGCCGCGCTGGTCAAAGCGCGCAGCATCATCTGGAAGAATGACGGTTACGACGTCCAGGGCTGGCTGCTGACGCCGCTCACTGCCGATCCCGCGCGCAAGGCGCCGATGATCACCGTCGTCCATGGCGGGCCGGCCTCCGCGAACGTACCCAATTTCATCCCGGCGACGGGCTTGTCGGCGCACCTGATCCGCGCCGGCTATTACGTGTTCCTGCCCAATCCGCGCGGCAGCTATGGCCAAAGCGAGGCGTTCACCATGGCCAATCGCCGCGATTTCGGCGGCGGCGACCTGCGCGACATCCTGGCCGGGATCGACGCGGTCGAGAAGGTCGCGCCGGTCGACGACAATCGGCTCGGCCTGACCGGCGGCAGCTATGGCGGGTTCATGGCGATGTGGGCGAACACCCAGACCAACCGCTTCAAGGCGATCGTCGCGGGCGCCGGCCTGTCGAACTGGATCAGCTATTACGGCACCAACGGCATCGACCAGTGGATGATCCCGTTCTTCGGCAAGTCCGCCTATGACGATCCCGAGCCTTATGTGAAGGCGTCGGCGATCACCTATATCAAGAAGGCCAGGACCCCGACCTTCATCTATGTCGGCGAACGCGACATCGAAGTGCCGCCGACCCAATCGATCGAATATTGGCACGCGCTCAAGGAACTCGGCGTGCCGACCAGCCTGGTGATCTATCCCGACGAAGGCCATGGCATCCGCGGCACCGAACACGCCGCCGACGTCCAGCGCCGCACGGTGGCGTGGTTCGATAAGTATCTGGGGAAGTAGCGGAGGCTAAGCACCTTCCTCGTCATCCCCGCGAAA
>NZ_BCYU01000165.1 GCF_001598355.1 Sphingomonas asaccharolytica NBRC 15499 | reverse complement strand
GGGCGAACGCCACGCGGGCCGCGCGGACGCTCGTCGCGTTCCTGCTGCGCGGTGACCGATTGCTTCGACCGGGTCGAGACGATCTTCGCCGCCTCGGCCAGGAAATTCTCCGGCAGCGCCTTCAGCGGCACCTTCTGGCGGATAAGCTTCTCGATGTCGCGCAGGTACGGACGCTCGTCGTCCGCCACGAAGCTGATCGCGATGCCATCATTGCCCGCACGCGCGGTGCGGCCGATGCGGTGGACGTACTGCTCGGGTACGTTGGGCAGCTCGAAATTGATCACGTGGCTGACGCCCGACACGTCGATGCCGCGCGCGGCGATATCGGTCGCAACCAACACCTTGACGTCGCCCGACTTGAACGCAGCGAGTGCGCGCTCACGATTGACCTGGCTCTTGTTGCCGTGGATCGCGTTGGCCGCGATGCCATTGCCTTCGAGCAGACGGACGACGCGGTCGGCG
Organism: Sphingomonas asaccharolytica NBRC 15499; assembly: GCF_001598355.1. Taxonomy (GTDB): domain Bacteria; phylum Pseudomonadota; class Alphaproteobacteria; order Sphingomonadales; family Sphingomonadaceae; genus Sphingomonas; species Sphingomonas asaccharolytica. Next base: position 1,859 of record NZ_BCYU01000165.1, on the reverse strand, counting down.
CCGTGCTTGGTGCGGGTAAAGACCAACGCGCGTTCGAATGACGGATCGCGCAGGGTCATCGTCAGCAGCGCCTGCTTTTCGGCCTGGTTGACCAGGGTGGCATATTGATCGACGCGCTCGGCGGTCGTCGCCGCCGGCTTGATCGAAACCAGTGCCGGGTCCTTGATGAACTGATCGGCGAGCTCGCGGATCGACTGCGGCATGGTCGCCGAGAAGAACAGGGTCTGGCGCTGGCGCGGGACCATCTTCACGATCTTGCGTAGCGCGTGGATGAAGCCGAGGTCGAGCATCTGATCGGCCTCATCGAGGACCAAGGTCTCGATCAGATTGAGGCTGACGAAACGCTGCTCGATCAGGTCGAGCAGGCGGCCCGGCGTGGCGACCAAGATGTCGACGCCGCGGCTCATGTCCTGGCGGTTCTTGTTGATGCTGGTACCGCCGAACACGGTCGCGACCGTCATGCGGCTGAACTTGCCATAAGCGCGCGCGCTTTCGGCGATCTGGCTGGCGAGTTCGCGGGTCGGGGCGAGGACGAGCATGCGGCAATGCGTCGGCAGGACGCGCTTGTCGCTCTCGACCAGGCGCTGGATCGACGGCAGCACGAACGCTGCGGTCTTGCCGGTGCCGGTCTGCGCGATGCCGAGCAGGTCGCGGCCCTCGAGCACATAGGGAATGGCCTGCGCCTGGATCGGCGTCGGCGTGGAATAGCCTTTGGCTTCGAGCGCGCGAACGAGCGGCTCGGCAAGGCCGAGATCGGTGAAATTGGTCATGGAAACCTTATGCAAAAAATGCCTCTCGCGCGCCGGAAAGGCGCACGGGCGGCGGGGAGAAATGACACCCCGCGTGACTTGGGAAGCCTGTCGCTAAAACGACCGAGGCGGAGCCTGAACCATAGCCATAAGCCCGGGTTCGATCACGCTGCGTACGCCTCGATGCCGGCCATGTATTTGCTGCGGCGCAAAAAGTCAAGGTCGCGCGGCTAGGCGGCTTCGAGTTCCGCCAGGAAGCTGGTCAGGTGCGTTTCGAGCGAACGTGCCCTGCTGCCCAGTGCGTCCGCCATGTCGCGCATCCGCGTCGCATCATCGCCGGTCGCGCTGGCGACGTCCAGGATCGCGCGCACGCTCTGGTCGATATGGTCGGTGGCGATGCTCGCTTCCGCGACGTTGGTCGAGATGTGCAGGGTCGCGGCGCCCTGGTCGTGAACCGCGCCGGCGACGGTATCGGACAGCGCGTCGACCGCACCGACCGCATCGACCATGCCGCCTTGGGCGAGCGAGACCTGGTCGACCGCATGGCGAATGTGCGCGACATATTTGCCGATATTCCCGGCGGCGACGCGGGTCTGCGTGGCGAGCGATTTCACCTCTCCGGCGACGACCGCGAAGCCGCGCCCCGCTTCGCCGGCGCGCGCCGCCTCGATCGTCGCGTTGAGCGCGAGCATTGTCGTGCGCTGCGCGATGTCGACGATCAGCGCGGTGACCGAGCCGATCTGGTCCGCCGCGCCGGCCAATTGCCCGACCTGGCGCGTGCCGCCCGTCACCAGGTCGACCGCCGCGCGCGTGGCGCGCTTGGCTTCAGCCATTTGCCGCTCGACGCCGTGGAGCGAATCGGCCAGGGCGCCGCCGCGATCAGCGATTTCAGCCATATGGACCGCCGCCTGCGACGCCGCCGCTGCGGCGTTTGCCGTCGCGCCACCGATCTGATCGGCACGCTCGGCCATCCGCCCCGACGTGCTCACTACCAGCGTCGATGCGTCGGCCAGATCGGTGGCGAGATCGCGCGCGGCAGCCTTGAAGCGCTCGCCCGCCGCCTGGATGCGGTCGGCGCGTGCCGCCCGGCTGGCGACCGCGGCGGCGCTG
>NZ_BCYU01000164.1 GCF_001598355.1 Sphingomonas asaccharolytica NBRC 15499 | reverse complement strand
CTCCCGCGCCCACGCTCGCGGCCGCTCCCGCCGCGACCACAGGTCAGCAGGCGCCAGCGTCCGGCGACACGCCCGCCGCGCTCAGCCCCTCGGTGCGCCGCGCGGTGCTCGAAACCGGCGTCGATCCCGCGACGGTCAAGGGTACCGGCAAGGATGGCCGCCTGACCAAGGACGACGTGCTCGCCGCCGCCGCGACTCCCGCCGCGCCCGCGCCCTCCGCCGAGCCGGTCCAGACCCCGTCGGTCGCCGCCTCGACCGGCCGCAAGGAAGAGCGCGTGCGCATGACGCGCCTGCGCCAGACCGTCGCAAAGCGGCTCAAGGACGCGCAGAACACCGCGGCGATGCTGACGACGTTCAACGACGTCGACATGTCGGCGGTGATCGAGGCGCGCACCAAGTACAAGGATCTGTTCGAGAAGAAGCACGGCGTCCGGCTCGGCTTCATGGGCTTCTTCGTGAAGGCCGCCTGCATGGCGCTCAAGGACGTGCCTGCGGTCAACGGCCAGATCGACGGCGAGGAAATCGTCTATCACGATTATGCCGACATCTCGGTCGCCGTCTCGGCGCCTCAGGGCCTGGTCGTCCCGGTGATCCGCGACGCCGATCAGCTGTCGGTCGCCGGGATCGAAAAGACGATCGGCGATTTCGGCAAGCGCGCGAAGGACGGCACGCTCAAGATGGAGGAGATGAAGGGCGGTACCTTCACCATCTCCAACGGCGGTGTGTTCGGCTCGCTGATGTCGACCCCGATCATCAACCCGCCGCAGTCGGCGGTGCTCGGCCTTCACCGCATCGAGGACCGCCCGGTGGTCCGCGACGGCCAGGTCGTGGTGCGCCCGATGATGTACCTCGCGCTCAGCTACGATCACCGCCTGATCGACGGCCGCGAGGCGGTGACTTTCCTGGTCGCGCTCAAGAACGCGATCGAGGACCCGACGCGCATTCTGATCGACCTGTAACTATATAGACGTCGCCCCGGCGTAGGCCGGGGCCGCTGTGTAATCGCTCCCTCGCTGGCCGGCCCCGGCCTCCGCCGGGGCGACGGAGGAAATGATGGCTGACTATGATTTCGACGTCCTGGTAATCGGCTCCGGCCCCGGCGGCTATGTCGCGGCGATCCGCGCGGCGCAGCTGGGGCTCAAGACCGGCTGCGTGGAGAGCCGCGAGACGCTGGGCGGCACCTGCCTCAACGTCGGCTGCATTCCGTCCAAGGCGATGCTGCACGCAAGCGAATTCTACGATCACGCCGCCAACGGCATGATGGCCAAGATGGGCATCAAGGTCACGCCAGAGCTCGACCTCGACACGATGCACGGCCAGCGCAAGGACGCGGTCAAGCAGCTGACCGGCGGTGTCGAATTCCTTTTCAAGAAGAACAAGGTCGAGTGGATCAAGGGCCATGCCGCGTTCACCGGCACCGACACCGTCCAGGTCGGCGACCGCAGCGTGCGCGCGAAGAACATCGTCATCGCCACCGGCTCGTCGGTCACCCCGCTTCCCGGCGTCGAGATCGATCAAAAGGTCGTGGTCGATTCGACCGGCGCGCTCGAACTGCCCAAGGTACCGGTGCAGATGGTGGTGATCGGCGGCGGCGTGATCGGGCTCGAACTGGGCAGCGTGTGGCGCCGGCTCGGCGCCAAGGTGACGGTGGTCGAATTCCTCGATCAGATCCTGCCCGGCTTCGATGGCGAGGTCCGCAAGGAATCGAACAAGATCCTCAAGAAGCAGGGCATTGAGTTCAAGCTGTCGACCAAGGTTACCGGCGTGACCGTGAAGGGTGACAAGGCCACTCTCACCATCGAGCCCGCCGCCGGCGGCACGGCCGAGACGATCGAGGCGGACACCGTCTTAGTCTCGATCGGCCGCAGGCCGAACACCGACGGCCTTGCGCTCGACAAGGCTGGTCTCGCGACCAACCAGCGCGGCCAGATCGAGATCGACCATGATTTCCGTACCTCGGTCCCCGGCATCTGGGCGATCGGCGACGTCGTTCCCGGCCCGATGCTCGCGCACAAGGCGGAGGATGAAGGCATCGCGGTCGCCGAGAACATCGCGGGGCAGCACGGCATCGTGAACCACGACGTGATCCCGTCGGTGGTCTACACCTGGCCCGAGATCGCCGGTGTCGGCCTGACCGAGGAAGCGGCGAAGGAACGCGGCGAGGTGAAGGTCGGCAAATTCCCGATGCTCGCCAACAGCCGCGCCAAGACCAATCACGAGCCCGACGGCTTCGTGAAGGTGGTCGCCGACGCCAAGACCGACCGGGTTTTGGGCGTATGGTGCATCGCCAGCGTTGCCGGCACGATGATCGCCCAGGCCGCGCAGGCGATGGAGTTCGGCGCGACCAGCGAGGACATCGCCTATACCTGCCACGCGCATCCGACGCACAGCGAGGCGATCAAGGAAGCGGCGATGGCAGTGACAGGCAAACCCATCCATATTTAGCCAGCAGCTAAATATGGATTTAAAGGGGGTTTGCCCCGGACGGCGGGCGGGCGAAGCC
>NZ_BCYU01000163.1 GCF_001598355.1 Sphingomonas asaccharolytica NBRC 15499 | reverse complement strand
GCGGGCAGCCTTCCACGACCGCCGGGTCGCCCCCCGCACCGGCGCCAACGGTAGCCGCGCCGGCACCGCCCTCCGCGGCACCGCAGCATCCAGGTTGATGCGAATGGGACTAGTCGACGGCGAAAAAATCAGCTCCGCCGTACCACGGCATTGCTGAGAGGACTGCTGGCTTGGCGGCCGTATCGCCGGGGAAGGCTAATCCACTCGCCGACGGTGCGAGGCTGATCGATCTGAGCGAGGCCCACGTCCGGCCACTCAGCTGCCGCCGGAAAATGCGCCGTTCCAAACAAGCGATCCCAGATCGTCGTAAACGCGCCGAAGTTGCGGTCGAAATGCCGTTCCTCCAGCGAGTGATGGATGCGGTGAAACCGGTTATCGACGAAGAAGGCGCGTGCGGGTCCGAAATGGAGTCTTGCCGGGGAATGGATGAACGACGCCTGGAAATACAACAATAATACCATCAGCGATGCGACGGGGCCGGTCTCGCTGACAATCAAACTCGCCGGCAGAAGAATGAGCAGGGTTTGGAAAATCGGCTCGGTGATGTGGTGGAATGCGTTGACCGCATTCATGTCGCGAATGGAGTGGTGCACCGCATGGAAACGCCACAGCCAGCGATGCTCGGCGCGATGGCACCAATAAAAGAAGAAGTCATAAATTGCGGCCGAGGCGACTGCTGTGGCGACAATCGCCGCGGCGCCGAGCCAGGTGAATTCGAGCGGCAGGACGATGAGAGGCCGGATACCGATTTCCGCCCAAAGGGCATGGAAGGCCGCATAGACCAACCGGCTGACCGGCAACCAGAGAACCCAGAAGATCAGACCGGGCAACCGCGACGCGAACTTTTGCTCGCCATGTCCGAGCAGAAGCTCAAGTGCCGTCATGAAAGCGAACGAAAAGCCCCAGGTCCAGGCCAGGGGCGCAATTTCGGCGACAATCAGGTTTGGCAGATCCGTCAAATCTGAATGGCTGCTCAGGGTAAAAAAATCTTAGATGCGGCGCCTCGATTTTATTGGTGACCCCTACGGGAATCGAACCCGTGTTTTCGCCGTGAGAGGATCGTTTTCGGACGATGGTGGACGTCCATGGATATCAATAAAATCAATAAGTTATATACACATTGTGCTTCCGCGTCCGCGCCTGTCCGGCTATTTCTATGGACCATGTTTTGACGATGGAATCACCATGGGTCGAGTTTCAGCCGATCTACGGCTGCAGGACAGAAGCGCGCGCGCGCGGCTTGCGCGGCGCCAGAACCCCTATTGGCGCATGGTCTGCGAAGGCCAGCACCTGGGCTATTACAAAGGCGCCCGCGGCGGCACCTGGGTCGCGCGCTACCGTCCGCCAGGCGCCAGCGGCAACGGCTGCAAGGTCTCGCTCGGCGCCGCCGACGATGTCGGCGAGGCCAATGGCGACGCCATCCTGAGCTGGAAGCAAGCGCTAGAGAAAGCGACCCACTGGTTCGAACTGCAGGATAGAGGCGGCGCCGAGAGCGCCCTCAATCCCGACATCACCGTCGGCGAGGCGGTCGAAAGCTACATCACCATGCGCAACGCCCGGCGCATCGGCCAGGCGGGGCGCCAAGTGCTTTCCGATGCGGTGAGCAATCTCACCCGCCACGTCCTCGACGATAGCCGCCTGGCGCGCCTGCCGCTCGCGAGGCTGGCCGAAGCCGACCTCAAGGCATGGCAGGAACGCACGCTGCGCCGGCGTTCCACCATCCAGCGCGTCGTCAACGACCTCAAGGCAGCACTCAACCGTGCTTGGGTGGAGCATCGCCGCGCACTGCCGGGCGATCTGCCAATAGTCATCAAGCTGGGCCTTGCGATCGAGGCCCCGGGCGCGCGCCGTGCGCAAGCGCGCGAAAACCAGATCCTGACGGACGGCCAGATCCGGCGTGTCGTCGCTGCAGCGCTCACGCTCGATGACGATTTCGGGCGGATGGTGGTGATGCTGGCGGCCACCGGCGCACGGTTCGCGCAACTGCGCCGCATGCGCGTGGCCGATGTGCAAGCGGAGCAGCGCCGGGTGATGGTGCCGGAGTCCTACAAAGGGGGAAGGGACGCCGCCGCCTATATTCGGGTGCAGGTCGGCACCGACACGCTGGCAATCCTGACACCGGCGATCGAGGGGCGCCCCGCGACGGCGCCGCTGCTGGAGCGCTGGCGTCATGTGCAGGTCAAAACGGCCGAGCGCCGAAATGCCGCCCAGGTCTGGGAGCGCGGCGAGCGCGGCCCCTGGGCAACGGCGTCCGAAATGTCCCGGTTATGGTCGCAAGCTTGCCGACTTGCGGAGCTGCCGCCGACGACCATACCCTATGCGCTCAGGCATTCGTCGATCGTCCGCGGCTTGCGCGCGGGACTGCCGATCCGGCTGGTCGCGGCAATCCACGACACGTCGGTCGCAATGATCGAACGGCATTATTCACGCTGGATAACGGAGGGTCTCGACGAGCTCGCCGCGCGCGCTGTCGTGCAGTTAGTGGCGTGATAGGCGAGGATTTCGAGGAGTTTGAAATAGCTTAGCAGATCGCTTCTGGAACGGGCGGGATCAGGTGGTTATGGGAATCGCGCTGATGCTGTGCCGGCTGTTCGAAGACGTGCGGCAGTTGTCGTGGCCGGACCTACGAACAAGGCCAAGGCGAGGCGGGAACGGGGG
>NZ_BCYU01000162.1 GCF_001598355.1 Sphingomonas asaccharolytica NBRC 15499 | reverse complement strand
GCCGGCAGCCGCGCCGCTGCCTCGTCGGCGCGCCTGGCCAGCATCTTCGTTTCCGCGTCGAGCCGCGCCAGCGCCTCGGCGGCGTCGACCGCCAGCGCGCCTTCGCGCTCGCGGTCCTCGGCGATCCGGCCGCGTTGCCCGGCTAGTTCGGTGATTCGCCGTTCGGCGGCACTGTGTTCGGCACGCAATCCGGCCAGCGCATGCGCGGCCTCGCTGGCCGCTTCGCGCGCGGCGGTCGCCGCCGAGCGTGCATCGCCCAGCGCCTCGGTCGCGGCATGCTGGTGCGCGGTCGCGGCGCGTTGCGCCTCGGCGGCGGCGGCGACTTTCTCCTCGCATTGCACGGCTTCGGCCTTGGCAGCATCCGCTGCCGTCGCCGCGTCGCGCCAGCGCGCGAAGATCATCCGGCCTTCGGCGACGCGGATCTGGTCCGACAGCAGCCGGTAACGCTCGGCCTGACGCGCCTGGCGCCGCAATGCCGAGGCGCGTGCTTCCTGATCGGCCATGATCTCGTCGAGCCGCAGCAGATTGGCTTCGGTCGCGCGCAGCTTTTGCTCGGCATCCTTGCGGCGGACATGGAGGCCAGCGATCCCGGCGGCTTCCTCGAGCATCGCGCGGCGCTCGGTCGGCCGCGCCGAGATCACCGCGCTGATCCGCCCCTGGCTGACCAGCGCCGGCGAATGCGCGCCGGTCGCGGCATCGGCGAACAGCAAGGCGACGTCTTTGGCGCGGACGTCACGGCCGTCGATGCGATAGGCCGATCCCGCGCCACGCTCGATCCGCCGCACCACCTCGGTCTCGCTGCCGTCGATCTCGGCCAGGATCGACACTTCGGCGAAATCGCGCGCGGTGCGCTTGTCGGTGCCGGCGAAGATGACGTCGTCCATCCCGGCGCCGCGCATCGACTTCGGGCTGTTCTCGCCCATCGTCCAGCGCAGCGCCTCGAGCAGATTGGACTTGCCGCAGCCATTGGGGCCGACCACGCCGGTCAGCCCCGGTTCGATGCGGAGATCGGCCGCGTCGACGAAGCTCTTGAACCCCGACAGTCTCAGCCGTTTTATCTGCATCCTGTCGTCAGCCCCCCGGCGCGTTCAACCGTCAGGCGCCCCGTGCCTTGAGCACCGTCTCGAGCTGGTCCCAACTGATCGCATCGACCTTGTCGCCGTTGATGAAGAAACTCGGCGTCCCATTGACGCCCTTGGCTTCGCCGGCCTTCATTCCCTGAAGGATGGCATCCAGCGCCTTGGCATCAGCAAGGCAGGTGCGCGCCTTGTCCTCGGGCAAGCCGCGTTGCTTGAAGAAGTCGATATAGCCGAGATAATCGGCCCAGGCCGCCGCAACCTCCTGCGGCTTGGCATTCTGCATCCGCTGGAACAGCGCCTGCCCCTGGGACGACGACATCTTTTCCTCGATCGGCTGCTGGTTGATGTACATCTGCTCGAGGATCGGGAAGAACACCGCGGTCGGCACGCACTTGCCGAGCAACGATGCCGGAACGTCGGGCTGACCGTGGACGAGATATTCGCGAAATTCCCAGCTCACCTTGCCAGTCGCGATGTATTTTTGCTCAAGGGGTTGAGTTCCCTCCCGGCCGAAGGCTCCGCACACCGGACAAGTCCTCGATCCATATTCGACGAGCTTGAGCGGTGCGTTGGGATTACCCATCCGCACTCCGCCCTCGGGCGTCGCCGAGACCGTCTCCAGCCAGTTGGCGCCCGCCGGCGCCGAAACCGCCTTGACCGAGCCTGCCGGTGCAGAAGCGTTGTCGCCGCCGGATCCCGACCCGCAAGCGGCGAGTACCAGGAGCGGCAGAGCGGCGAAAAGGGGCAAGATCTTCATGTACTACTCCCTCGGGGAAAATTCAGACGCCGGCGGCGGCGAGCAACGGCTGCAGATGCGCCCAGTCATAGACGTTATCGGCCTTGGTGCCATTGATGACGAAAGTCGGCGTGCCGGTGACCGAATATTGCTTCCCTGCGGCGTCGGCCACCGCGACGACCCGGTCGACCCCGGCTCGCGCGGCGAGACATGCCTGCGCCCGCGCCGGCGCCATGCCGCGGCGCTTGACGAAATCCACATAGCCGAGATCGGTCGCGAAGCTGGTGGCAATCTGGTTCGGCGTCGGGTTGGTCATCGCCTGGATCTTGGTTTCGGCCGCTTGCGCCTTGGCGGTCAGCGCCTGCTGGTTGGCGAACATCGCGTCGAGCAGCGGAAAGAATTGCGCCGGCGGCACGCAATGACCGAGCAGGATCGGCCCCAGATCAAACGCGCCATGCACCGGATAGTCGCGGAATTCGTAGCTGAGCGTACCCGCGGCGATCGGTCCGGCCTTGAGGACGGGAAGCCCTTCCTTGTCGAACAGTGCGCAATGCGGGCAGGTGCGCGAGCCATATTCGATCAGCTTCACTTTGGCATTGGGATTGCCCATCCGCATCCCGCCTTCGGGCGTCGCGGCGACGACATTGACCCAATTGACCTTGGCCGGCGCGCGTTTGGTCACCACCGTCTTTTTCACCGGTGCCTTGGTCGCGGCGCCGGCGGCCAGCGGCAGCCCGGCGATCAGCGCCAGCGCCATCAACGAACGGATCATTTCTCGGTCTTTCCGATGACGGGCACTTTGATGGGCCCAAGGACGGGGATGCCGCGATTGCCCGCGACGCCGGCGGCGAGCGCGGCAAGCACTGCCTGCAATTCGGGATCGGCGATCGCGCGCAGCCCCGG
>NZ_BCYU01000161.1 GCF_001598355.1 Sphingomonas asaccharolytica NBRC 15499 | reverse complement strand
GACCCGGCGCACCCGCGAGCGGGAGAGGGCTTTTCGCTCAATAAACCCGCTTCTTCGGCTTGATGTACTCGATGTCGTCGGTCAGCGTGTAGTCGTGCACCGGGCGGTAATCGAGCGAGACGCTGCCGCCCTTGCCGCCCCAGCCGTCGAACGTGGCGATGGTGTGCTTCATCCAGTTCTTGTCGTCGCGCTCGGGGAAATCCTCGTGCATATGCGCGCCGCGGCTCTCCTTGCGGTTCGAGGCGCCGCGGATGGTGACGACCGCTTGCCCGAGCAGATTGTCGAGCTCGAGCGTCTCGACCAGGTCGGTGTTCCAGATCAGCGAGCGGTCGGTGATGGCGACGTCGGCGAGCGACTTGTAGACCTGATCCATATGCCCGACACCTTCGTCGAGCAACGCGGTGTCGCGGAACACCGCGCAATGCTTCTGCATCGTGCGCTGCATGTCGGCGCGGATTTCGGCGGTCGGCCGGGCGCCCTTGGCGTTGCGGAAATGGTCGAGCCGTTCGATCGCCTGATCGTCGGCGGCGGTCACGACGGTGCCGTGCTTCGAATCCTTGCGGATGATCTCGGCGATGCGCTTCCCCGTCGCGCGGCCGAACACGACCAGATCGATCAGCGAGTTCGATCCCAGCCGGTTGGCGCCGTGGACCGAGACGCAGGCCGCCTCGCCGACCGCGAACAGGCCGGGGACGACCGCATCGGGATCGCCATCCTTCAGGTGGACGACTTCGCCATGATAGTTCGTCGGGATGCCGCCCATATTGTAATGGACCGTCGGCGTGACCGGCAGCGGCTGACGAGTCAGGTCGACGCCGGCGAAGATCTTGCCGGTTTCGGTGATGCCGGGAAGCCGCTCGTGCAGCACCTTGGGATCGATATGATCCAGATGCAGATAGATATGGTCCTTGTTGGCGCCGACGCCGCGGCCTTCGCGGATCTCGGCGGCCATCGAGCGCGCGACGACGTCGCGGCTGGCAAGGTCCTTGGCCGAGGGGGCATAGCGCTCCATGAAGCGCTCGCCTTCGGAATTGGTCAGGTAACCGCCCTCACCGCGCGCACCCTCGGTGATCAGCACGCCGGCGCCGTAAATGCCGGTTGGGTGGAACTGGACGAATTCCATGTCCTGCAGCGGCAGCCCCGCGCGCAGCACCATCCCGCCGCCGTCACCGGTGCAGGTATGGGCGCTGGTCGCCGATTGATAGACGCGGCCATAGCCGCCGGTCGCCAGCACCGTCGCATGGCTGCGGAAGCGGTGGATCGAGCCGTCTTCCATGCAGAGCGCGATCACGCCCTTGCACTCGCCACCTTCCATGATGAGGTCGAGCGCGAAATATTCGATGTAGAAATCGGCGTCGTACTTCAGGCTCTGCTGATAGAGCGCGTGGAGCATGGCATGGCCGGTGCGGTCGGCCGCGGCGCAAGTGCGCTGCGCGGGCGGGCCTTCGCCCATATTCTGCATCATGCCGCCGAACGGGCGTTGATAGATCTTGCCCGCATCGGTGCGGCTGAACGGGACGCCGGCATGTTCGAGTTCGTAGACCGCGGCCGGCGCCTCGCGCACCATGTACTCGATCGCATCCTGGTCGCCGAGCCAGTCCGACCCCTTGACGGTGTCGAACATGTGCCAGGTCCAGTGATCCGGACCCATATTGCCCAGGCTGGCGGCGATGCCGCCCTGCGCTGCGACGGTGTGGCTGCGGGTCGGGAACACCTTGGTGATGCAGGCGGTCTTGAGGCCGCTTTCGGCGACGCCCATGGTCGCGCGCAGCCCCGAGCCGCCGGCGCCCACCACGACGGCGTCATAGGTGTGATCGATGATCTTGTAGCTGTCGCTCATTACGCCCCCGCCAGCGCCGCGCGCAGGATCGAGAAAATGGCGGTGACCGCGATCACCGCGAGGAAGAATTCGATCAGGACGATCGTCACGACGCGGCTTTCGTCGTGCTGATAATCCTCGATCAGCACCTGCAGGCCGAGCCGCGCGTGCCAGCAGGTCGAGATCACCAGCAGGAGCAGCGGCACCGCGACCCAGGCCGAGGCGATCCAGGCATGGACGGTCTCATAATCGAACCCGCCGAGCCGGGTCAGCGAGATCATGAACCAGATCAACAGGAACAGGTTCGATCCGGCGGTGATGCGCTGGCGCCACCAATGATGCGCGCCTTCCTTGGCGCTGCCGAGACCGCGGACGCGGCCGAGTTCGGTGCCCTGGCCCATTATTTGGCGACTCCGAGGATGACGTCCTTGAGCAGCACGCCCCAGAACAGAAGAGTGATGAGGACCGAGAAGACGATCGTCAGGATCGATCCGGTCTTGTTGGTCTTGAGCTCATAGCCGGCGCCGGCATCGAGGAAGAAGTGCCGGATGCCGCTCATCATATGCTGGAACAGCGACCAGCTGAGCCCGACGCCGAGCACATAGCCCAGGATGCTCCAGTATCCGCCCGAGAACCAGGACACGAACCAGTCGTAGCTTTCCTTGCCGCCGCCGAGCGCCGCCAGCCAGCAGGTGAACAGCAATCCGCCGACGATCGCGAGACCGTCGCCGGTGGCGCGGTGAAGGATCGACACCAGCATGTGCGGACCCCACCGATAATGCGTCAGGTGGGGCGAAATCGGGCGGTCGGGTTTGGACGGCGTGGCCAAGTAAAGTCCCCTGCGAAAGCGCTGCGCCCTCTTAGCCCCGGAGCGTCGGGATGCAAGGGTTGGGCTGGCAGCTAAATCCGGTCGCGCGCGCTCTTCCTAAGTCTTCGATCGGATGGATGAGAAAGAAGAAGAAAGAAGACCCTCACCCAACCCTCTCCCGCTTGCGGGAGAGGGCTAAATGGACTCCTTGCCATTGGACGGAGCGCATTTT
>NZ_BCYU01000160.1 GCF_001598355.1 Sphingomonas asaccharolytica NBRC 15499 | reverse complement strand
AATCGGGGCTAGAGCCTACCGCCCCTCGTCATCCTCATTCGGCGGGCGCGGCGGGCGGTCGCCGGGGTCGGGTGCCGGCGACAGGCGCAAGGTGCCGTCGCGCTTGACCTGCAGATTGACGCCCAGCCCGGAGATATTGCCCTCGACCGGCAGTGGGCCGGTACCAGGATCGATCATGGTCCCGTCCTCGTCGCCATCGGTCGCATTGTCATCGACCGTCGCCGGGACGACCGGCGGCGGTGGCGGGGCGATGCCCAGCGCGTTCTGCATGAAGTCCTTCCACACCCGCGCCGGAATGCCGCCGCCCGACAGGCCGGCATTGGGAGTGTTGTCGTCATTGCCGACCCACACGCCGACGACCAGGTCCTTGGCAAAGCCGACGAACAAGGCGTCGCGATTGTCCTGCGTCGTCCCGGTCTTGCCATAGGTCGGGACCGACAACGCCGCCTGCCGCCCGGTGCCGCCATCGGTCGAGGAGGACAGCAGGTCGAGCATCTCGTCGCGGATATTGCCGCCGAGCGAGCGCGGCCCGCCGACAATGTTCGAATACCAGGCCTTGCCCTCGGTCGCCTCGATGCCGCGCGCACTGACCGGATAGCCGTCGCCGGCGATCGCCGCGAAGGCGCTGGTCAGTTCGAGTAGCGACCCGGTCGAGGTGCCGAGCGCGATCGACGCGTCGTGCGCGATCGGCGTCGAGATGCCGAGGTCGCGTGCCGCCCTGATGACGTTGTCGATGCCGATCTTCTGGATCAGCCGGGCGGCGGCGACGTTGCTCGATTTCTGGAAGGCACGGCGCAGGGTGATCTGGCCCTCGTATTTGCCGTCGCTGTTCTTGGGGCTCCAGCCGCCGATCGTGATGGGTTCGTCCTCGACCATATCGTCAGGAGTCATCCCCGCACGCATCGCCGCGAGGTAAACAAACAGCTTGAAGGTCGATCCCGGCTGGCGTCGCGCCTGGGTGGCGCGGTTGAACGGGCTGGTCTTGTAATCCTTGCCGCCGACCATCGCGACGACGCGGCCATCGGGGCGCATCGCGACGATCGCGACTTGCGCCTGGCGCAGACCCGCGCGCTTGACCGCGCGTTCGGCGGCCTTTTGCAGTCGCGGTTCAAGCGTGGTGACGACCTTGGTTTCCTGGCTGAGATCGCCCTGCGTATCGCGCGCCTCGGGCAGCACCCAATCGGCGAAATAGGTACCGTCGGGCAATTCCTTGACTGGTCGCACACGGACCGAGGCCAGCCGCACATCGGCCTGATCCTTGGTCAGGGTCCCGGCCGCGACCATCGCGCCGAGCACTACCTTCTCCCGATCCTGAGCGCCGCGCAGATTGCCGGTCGGTGCCAGCTTGGACGGCGCCTTGACCAGCCCAGCCAGCATCGCTGCTTGGCTGACGCTCAACCGCTCGGGCTCGACATTGAAATAATGGAGCGAGGCGGCGCGCAGGCCATAGACGTTGTCGCCGAAATAGACGTTGGACAGATAGCGCGACAGGATCTCGTTCTTCGACAGCCACGCTTCGAGCCAGAAGGCGATCAGCGCCTCGCGCAATTTGCGTCCGGCGGTGCGGTCCGAATCGAGAAAGGCGTTCTTGGCGAGCTGTTGGGTGATCGTGCTGCCGCCTTCGCGCACGCCGCCGGCCATCACATTGTGCGCCATCGCGCGCATGATGCCCCAGGGATCGACTCCCCAATGCGAATAGAAACGGCGGTCCTCGATCGCGATGAACGCGCCCGGCACGTATTTGGGCAATTTCGACGCATCGACCGGCTTGTCGACCGTCGCGCCGCGCCGCGCGATCGGCGTGCCATCGGCAGCGAGCAGGGTCACCGAGGGCGGGGTGGGCGGCTGCAACGATTTGGACAGCGGCGCGGTGATTGCGAGCCAGCCGACCAGGATCACGAACAGCACGACGAATGCCGCCATCGTCCGCACGATGATGCGGCCCCAGCGGCGCTTCTTGCGGATGACGGGGAGGTTGGTGGTGTAGCCTGGGGCAGCCTCGGCCGGCGTACCGGCAGGCTGCGCCTGAGCGGGAACAGCGGTCGCCGCCTGGCTCAGATAATCGTCGAGATAGGCCGAATGCGCGCCCCAGCGCGGGTCGGGTCGTCGGCTGCCGTCAATGGGGTCGTCGCGCATCCATAACTTCCACACGGCCCACCGGACCAATTGGCGTATTACTCGAATAACACAGACCCTGCAATGCCGCTGTAGCAGATCGCGCGCAGGGAGGCTATCGCGGGACACTACGTGGCGAAGGAGCTGGGATGCCGGATAAACCGTTGATCGTCGGAATCGGGGGGACGATCGGCGCGGTATCGTCGACCGAACGCGCACTCAGGATTTCACTCGATGCGGTCGAGCGCGAGGGATTCGCCACGCGGCTGTTCGGTGGCGAGGATATGGCGCGGCTGCCGCTCTACGACCCGCGCGCGACCTCGCGGACGTCGCAGGAGCGCGAATTCGTCGATGCGGTGCGCAAGGCGTCGGGCGTGATCATCGCCAGCCCGGGCTATCACGGCAGCCTGTCGGGTGTGGTCAAGAATGCGCTTGATCTGCTCGAGGAGACGGCCAAGGACGCGCGGCCATACCTCGCCGACATGCCGGTCGGGCTGATCGCGACGGCTTATGGCTGGCAGGCGACGGGATCGACGATCGCTGCGTTGCGCTCGATCGTCCACGCGCTACGCGGCTGGCCAACGCCGTTCGCCGCTGCGATTAACACCCAGGTCACGCAATTCGATGGCCAAGGAGGTGCGACCGATCCGGCGGTGGTCGAGCAATTGTGCCTGATCGGGCGGCAGGTGGCGCGGTTCGCGCCGTTGGTCGAGCGGACGAGTAGTTAGATCCTAGACCGTCATCCCCGCGAAA
>NZ_BCYU01000159.1 GCF_001598355.1 Sphingomonas asaccharolytica NBRC 15499 | reverse complement strand
GAAGACCCTCACCCTCCCACCGCTTCGCGGCGGGCCCCTCCCTCTCCCGCAGGCGGGAGAGGGGTTTCCGATTTACTTGAAGCTGGCGGCCTTATCGCCCGCGTCAGCTCGCACGAAGCAAGTGCCGCCCTTGGCGCGATAGCTCGCGCAAAGCTGTGCCGCGCCGGCGCGGTCGAACCCGCCGACCGACAGGCGATAGAAGTTCTTGCCGTTGACCGTCACCGACATGCCCGTGGGGGCATGACCGGCGAAGCCCGAATAAGCACGTGAGGCTCGGCCCCATGCATCGCGGGCAACGCCCGTGCTGTCATAGGCACCGAGCTGGACATAGAAATTGCCCTTGCTCACGCTGACCTTGGAAGCGCCCGGGGTGGTAGGAGCAACCATGGGTTTCACAAATGCTGCGGCCTTGATGGCCGATTTCGGAGCCTTGATCAGCGGCGCCTTGCTGCCGACCGCCGGCTGGACGGGCAGCGGCTGAACGACTTCGGCGCGCGGACCGAACACCACCGTGCTCACCGCCGGCGCGGCGGCGACGACAGGCGCGGGCGCGATCGTGCCGGCATCGACCGGCGCGGAAGCGGCTGCGACCTCGGCAGTGGCCTTGGGCATATAGGCATCGACCGGCGCGGGCGCGCTGGCGACGACCGGCGTGCTGGCGTTGAGCGCGAGCGCAACCGGCTGGCCGGGATCGGCCGCCGGCGTGACGCCGAGCAGAGCCGCGACCTGGTCGTAGCGCGATGCGGGACGCGCAAAGGCGGCCCATTCGGTGATCCGCTTGTCGGCATCGGTCGGCGACAGGTCCATGCCGGCGACCATGCGCGCGTCCTCCCAACGGCCAGCGAGCGCCAAGCTGAGCGCCAGATTCTGCCGCAGCTTGGCATCGGCACCCGGCTGTCTCGCGACCGGCAGCAAGAGATTGACCGCGCTCATCGGGTCGCCCGCGAGCGCCATCGCAAGGCCGCGGTCGCTGACCGGAATCGATCCCGAATTGCTGTCGAGAGTCTGGCGCGCTCCGGTCCAGTCGCCTTCGGCGATCTGGGCGAGTGCCATGTTGAGCGCGACCTTGCCATCGCCCGGCGACAGCGTCAGCGCATCATTGAACGTGGTGCGCGCCGAGGCAAAACGACCGGCGAGCAGATAGGCCTGGCCGAGCACGGCGCGATAGTCGGCGATTTGCGGACGGAGCTCGACCGCGGCCTCGGCCCAGCGCACGGCGGCGTTGCCCTGGCGGGCCGCCAGCGCCTTGCGTGCATTGGCAATATCCGTTGCCGCGGCAGTGTCATCGACCTGGCTCGACTTCGAACCGGCGAGTGCGGCGCCCTGATAGATGCCACCCAAAGCGGCGCAAAGCGCGACCGCCGAGAGGCCCATCGTCAATCGCTTCGACTTCATCGCAACGTCCCCCAATTCACCCCTTGACCCGTGTCGGCAGCTGGCGTGCCAGCTCGCCGACTTCGGGCAGCGATTCCAAAAAGGCGTCGAGCGCCCCGGTAACAATCTGTTGGGCCGAACGGCCACTGACCGCGCTGGCGAGGCGCAGCCGCAAATGGCGCTCCTCGTCCAGGCGCAAGGTGAAGGCCGCCTTGCTCTTGTGCTGCGTGGCACGGGCGATTCGGCCTGCCGCCGCGACCGAGACCGGACGCGGTTCGAACGTATCCGCCGCGACCGTCTTGACGACGACCTCCAGCTGCGGCGCCGGCGCTTCGACCAGACCTTCGGGTTCGTCCTCGACGGCTTCGTCGAGCACCGGCGGCTCGAATTCCTGCTTCAGCGCATGGCGTTGCGCCAGGACCGGCGGCACGCCCTCGGGCGGCGGCTGGATCTGGTCGTCCTCGTGCAGCGGATGGATGTCGGCCATCGGCTCGGGGATGTGCCCCATATCGTTCCAGCCGAGATCCTCGATCCCGGCCAACGAGGCATAGCCGCCGGTGAAACCCTGCGGACGCATCGCAGGACGCGCCTGACCCTTGCGGGCGAGCAGACCGGAGGACAAAGAGGCGAAAGGCTTGGGTTCGCTCATCATCGCGCCGCCCTCAGCTCATCACTCGGCGGCCGAAGCCACCAGCGCCGCCGGCCTGCGGACGCGCACCGAAACCTGGATGCATCGCGGTCGGCGCGGCGAAGACCGTGCGACGGAAATTCTTTTCGAGCCGATCGGAGATATAGGCCCACAGTTCGACCACTTCGGCGGCCGAGCGGCCCTTGGGATCGACTTCCATCACCGTGCGGCCGTCAATCATCGAGGCGGCGAAATCGGTGCGGTGGTGAATCGTGATCGGGGCGACCGTGCCGTGCTGCGACAGCGCGACCGCGGCTTCCGAGGTGATCTTGGCCTTGGGCGTCGCGCCGTTGACGACGAAGATCAGCGGCTTGCCCGCGCGCTCGCACAGATCGACCGTGGCGCCGACGGCGCGCAAGTCATGCGGGGACGGGCGCGTCGGAATGACGATCAGCTCGGCCACCTGGATGACGCTCTGGATCGCCATGGTAATGGCCGGCGGCGTATCGATCACCGCCATCTTGAAGCCCTGCTGGCGCAGTACTTCGAGATCGGCGGCGAGCCGCGCAACGGTGGTCTGGGCAAAGGCGGGAAATTCCGTTTCCCGCTCGTTCCACCAATCCGACAGCGAACCCTGGGGGTCGATGTCGATCAGCACGACAGGGCCGGCTCCGGCGAGCTGTGCCTGCACCGCAAGGTGCCCCGACAGCGTCGTCTTGCCCGATCCGCCCTTCTGCGATGCCATCGCGAGAACGCGCATTGATCCTATTACTCCCCGCTATTCGGGAAGCGAGGTGCCACGGGGCGAGCTAAGAACAGGTTAACGGCGTGATATTCAGTTGGGAGGCGAAACGATCTTGGAGTCCTTTT
>NZ_BCYU01000158.1 GCF_001598355.1 Sphingomonas asaccharolytica NBRC 15499 | reverse complement strand
GAGCCGATGCCATCGGCTCGGGCCAGAGGACGCGATCCAGCGCACCCTCGAGCGAATAGCGCAAGGACAGACGAGCGCCATCACGGGCAATTGCGACGTTGATCGCGATGAGGGCCGTGCTCTTGAAATCGGGATGCGGCCGCAGCCAATAATCGGGCAAATCGACCCCCTCTCCCTCAGCAGCGCTCGACGGCGAAGAATAGGCCCACGGCCCCACCCTGTTCAAGCGGCGTCAAAACGCTTATGTGCGCGCGCAATCATGGCAACCAAACTTCCCGAACCGCCCCGCGTGGGTATGGTGTCCTTGGGCTGTCCCAAGAACCTGGTCGACAGCGAGCGCATCCTGACCAAGCTGCGGTCGGACGGCTATCAGCTGTCGCCCGATTATGCCGGCGCCGACGTCGTGCTGGTCAATACCTGCGGCTTCCTCGATTCCGCCAAGGAGGAAAGCCTGGAAGCGATCGGCGAGGCGATCGCCGAGAATGGCCGCGTCATCGTCACCGGCTGTATGGGCAAGGAGGCGGAGGTCATCCGCAACCGCTTCCCTGCCGTGCTCGCGATCACCGGCGCGCATGAATATGAGCAGGTTGTCGGCGCGGTGCACGACGCGGCGCCGATGCCGCCCAACGCGTTCCTCAACCTGGTGCCGGAAAGCGGGCTAAAGCTCACGCCGCGCCATTACAGCTACCTGAAGATCTCGGAGGGCTGCAACCACCGCTGCTCTTTCTGCATCATCCCGTCGTTGCGCGGCGACTTGGTCAGCCGGCGTCCCGACGCCATCTTGCGCGAGGCGGAGAAGCTGGTCGAGGCGGGCACCAAGGAATTGCTCGTCATCAGCCAGGATACCTCGGCCTATGGCGTCGACATCAAGCACCACCCGCGCATGTGGCACGGCAACGAAGTCCGCGCCCACATGACCGACCTGTCGCGTGAGCTCGGCAAGATCGCGCCCTGGGTGCGGCTCCATTATGTCTACCCCTATCCGCATGTCGATCAGGTCATCCCGCTGATGGCCGAGGGGCTGGTGCTCCCCTATCTCGACATCCCATTCCAGCACGCCAGCCGCAACGTGCTCAAGCTGATGCGCCGCCCGGCCAACGAGGCGAAGGTGCTCGAGCGCATCAAGTCGTGGCGTACGATCGCGCCAGATATCGCGATCCGCTCAACCTTCGTGGTCGGCTTTCCCGGCGAGACCCGGGAGGATTTCGACTATCTCCTCGACTGGCTCGACGAGGCGCAGCTCGATCGCGTCGGCGCGTTCCGCTTCGAACCGGTCGAGGGTGCTGCAGCGAACGCTTTGCCGAACCATGTGCCCGAAGAGGTCAAGGAAGAGCGCTACGCCCGGATCATGGAAAAGACCGCGGCGATCAGCGCTGCCAAACTTCAGGCCAAGATCGGCCGCACGCTGCCGGTGATCATCGATGCGGTCGATGAGGATGGCGGCGCGACCGGCCGCAGCCAGGCCGACGCGCCCGAGATCGATGGAGAGGTATTCCTGCGAGACGCGGGTCATCTGACGGTCGGCGACATCACCCCAGTGCTGATCGAAGACGCCGACGAGCACGATTTGTTCGGTGTCCCCGCCTAGGGTCTGTACTCGCTAACGGCGGGGGTCGAGACGGAGCGGATTTTGTCGCGTGGGTAGGAGCGAGGAGGGAGCGATGCTGTAAGCATCGTGACCGACGAGCGACGCCCTCCACGCGGCAAAATCCGCCCGCCGCTTCGCGGTTGCGTTGTGAAGCCCATCGGACATCGTCGCTTGCTTGCGCGTAGCTCAAGCTACGCGACTACGCTGCGCTCCTCGCCGACGGGCTCCACAAAGCAATCTCGATCCCCCGCCGTTAGCGAGTACAGACCCAAATCTGTCCCGATCTCGGACAGCACTATTGCCAGACGCCGCGCGCCGCATAACAGAGTGGCGTCATGAAAGCGTTTGCGTTCTTGTTGGTTCTAATCACGGCGTTCGCTGCGCCGTCCGCGTCGGCGCAGGTTGTCTCCGCGCCGCTGCAGAAGATCGTCACGCCGGTCGACCCGATGGTGATGGCGACCGACGATTTCACGCGCCTCGCCAATCCCGCGATCTGGGACGGATTGTCGGTCAATCGCATCGAGTTCCGTGAGGATCGCGCGTTCTGGCGTCTCTACCGCATCGTCAATCTGCGCCATTCCGACGGGCCGTTATGGTTCGTACCCCATGATAACGAGAATGCCGCGTTCCAAGCGGCGGTGTTCGCCGTGCGATCCTATGGTGGCGTGGTGATCGCGGTCGAGGAAGCGCGGTCGATTGATGGGCCGGACAGCCGGATGAACCCCGACGTCGCTTATGGCCGGTCGATCGACCCCAACCGCAATTTCCGCGACGACACCCCAAATTATGCCGCGACCATCCTGGCTGACCTGGGCAACCCGCCACGGCTGATCGTCGCGCTCCACACCAATGAACCCGGCTACAGCGCGTCCGAATCGACCTGCACGCCACCCAATGCCGGCTATACCGGCAAGGGCGAGATCTCGGTCCTGCTCTGCAGCGACCTCTATTCGCCCCGCCCGTCGATCCGCGCAGCCTGGCCGTATGACGACACCGACAGCGTTGCGATCGTCTCGTATCTCGGCGACCGCAGCCCGGCGAGCGGGTTCTGCGCGCGGCCGCTATCCGACGCCGACATGAACATCATGTTCGAGCATGTCGTGACCAGCGACGGGTCGCTGTCCAACTACGCGCTGTTCCGCGGCCTGCCTTATGTGAATCTGGAGACGCAAGATCGCGGCACCGATCCGGTAGGGCTTGGCAATGCGCGGTCACGGCTGCTCGCGATGATCGGCACGGTGATGGCGCGTTGTGCGCCGGTCGAAGGCGTCGCGATACGGCCGCCAGAAGTGCCGGTCCGCACGCAGGCACCCGACAAACGCAAGAAGCGCCGTTAGGGTCCGTTCTCACTTACGGC
>NZ_BCYU01000157.1 GCF_001598355.1 Sphingomonas asaccharolytica NBRC 15499 | reverse complement strand
GAGCCGATGGCATCGGCTCGGGCCGATGATTTGTGGAAACACACTTGTTTCGAGGCGTTCGTCCAGCCCGCGGAGCAGCCAGACTATACCGAGATCAACCTCTCGCCATCGGGCCGTTGGGCGACGTATCAGTTCGATGGGCGCCGCGCGGGCATGCGCAACGCCGCGGCGGTTCCCGATCTGTCGTGGCAATCGCCGGTGCTCACCGCCAGGATGGAACTGGCGGAGATCGCCGATATGGACTGGCAGCTCGGTCTTACCGCCGTGATCGAAGCGGTCGACGGATCGAAAAGCTTCTGGGCTCTCGAACACCCCGCCGGACCGCCCGATTTTCACAACGCGGATTGCTTTGTCGAGCGGCTCCCGGCACCTGATCGCGCATGAAATTCGGTATCGACCGGCTCCTTGATGAGCCAGACCTGAGGAAACCGCTCGAGGGCAAGCGTGTCGCGCTCCTCGCCCACCCGGCCTCCGTCACCGCGGACCTGACGCATTCGATCGACGCACTGGTCGCGACGGGGCTCAACGTCTCCGCGGTGTTCGGCCCGCAACATGGCGTGCGCGGCGATCTGCAGGACAATATGATGGAGTCGCCCGACTTCACCGATCCGACCTACGGCATGCCGGTGTTCAGCCTGTATGGCGAGGTTCGCCGTCCCACCGGCCAGTCGATGGGCACGTTCGATACGATCCTGATCGACCTTCAGGATGTCGGCTGCCGGATCTACACTTTCGTCACGACGTTGCTCTACGTGCTCGAAGCGGCGGCAGAGCACGGCAAATCGGTCTGGGTGCTCGATCGACCCAATCCCGCGGGTCGGCCGATCGAGGGGCTGACTCTCCGTCCCGGTTGGGAAAGCTTTGTCGGCGCGGGGCCGATGCCGATGCGGCACGGCATGACCTTGGGCGAGATGGGCCATTGGTTCATCGATCATTTCAAGCTCGACGTCGAGTATCGCGTGATCGCGATGGAGGGATGGCAACCCGATGCGGCGCCCGGTTTCGGCTGGCCGCCCGAGCGACCCTGGATCAATCCGAGCCCCAATGCCGCCAACGTCAACATGGCGCGCGCTTATGCCGGGACCGTGATGCTCGAAGGAACCACCTTGAGCGAGGGACGCGGGACGACACGCCCGCTCGAACTGTTTGGCGCCCCCGATATCGACGCGCGCGCGGTCATCGCCGAAATGCGCCGGAACGCACCGCAATGGCTCGACGGCTGCACGCTTCGCGATCTCTGGTTCCAGCCGACTTTCCACAAACATGTCGCGCGCTTGTGCAGCGGCGTTTTTATCCATGCCGAGGGCGCCGCCTATAACCATGACGCGTTCCGCCCGTGGCGGCTCCAGGCGCTGGCGTTCAAGGCAATCCGCGCGCTCTACGGCGACTACGATCTGTGGCGCGATTTCGCGTATGAATATGTCTTCGACAAATTGGCGATCGACGTCATCAATGGCGGGCCCGATTTGCGCGAATGGGTCGACGATACCGCGGCTCTGCCCGGCGATCTCGATTCGCTGACCGTACCCGATGAGGCGGTTTGGGCCGAGGTGCGGCGCCCGCATTTGCTCTATTGACCGCCGAATAGGCCGAAAACGACGCGAAAACCGCATTCTATCGCGAGTCGCTCCCCTTTGATCCCAAAACGGATGCGTCGCGTCATCAGCGTGACATGCTCCGCATCTACCGAATCGCGGGGATCGGGGTCGCACCTATGGAATCAGATATTCGTTTTTACGCGCGCCGTGTGGCGCAGGAGAGGATCGCCGCGAAGAACGCGGTGACCGCCGAAGCGCGAGCGCGCCGGCTCGAACTCGCCGAAAAGTTTCAAGCTAAGCTGACGCAGCTCGAGGCGTGCTGAAGCTCGAATTCTTCTAGGGGCTCGACCCTCACCTTTTTCGCGTCAATTCGCGCATAGCGTCATCGAGACCTGCCAAAGTCAGCGGGTACATGCGGTCGTTCATCAGTTCGCGGACGATCTTGATCGATTGCGAATAGCCCCATTGCTCTTCCTTGATCGGGTTGAGCCAGACCGCGGCGGGGTAGGTGGTCGTCATCCGGTGCAGCCACACCGCGCCCGATTCCTCGTTGAAATGTTCGACCGAACCGCCCGGATGGGTGATCTCGTACGGGCTCATCGATCCGTCGCCGACGATCACTAATTTGTAATCGTGACCGAATTTGTGGAGCACGTCCCACATCGGCGTGCGCTCGGTGAAGCGGCGGCGATTGTCCTTCCACACGCCTTCATACGGGCAGTTGTGAAAGTAGAAGAACTCCATGTTCTTGAACTCTGATGTCGCCGCCGAGAACAATTCCTCGCAGAGCTTGACCCAGGGATCCATCGATCCGCCAACGTCGAGAAATAGCAGCAATTTGACCGCATTGTGCCGCTCGGGTCGCATATGGATATCGAGCCAGCCCTGGCGCGCGGTGCCCTCGATCGTCGCGTCGAGATCGAGTTCGTCAGCCGAGCCTTCGCGCGCGAAACGGCGCAGGCGGCGGAGCGCGATCTTGATGTTGCGCGTGCCGAGTTCGCGCGTGCTGTCGAGATTCTTGAAGTCGCGCTGATCCCACACCTTGATCGCGCGGCCATGCTTGGACTCGCCGCCGATCCGCACGCCCTCGGGATTATAGCCCGAATTGCCATAGGGACTGGTGCCGCCGGTGCCGATCCACTTGTTGCCGCCTTGGTGGCGCTTTTCCTGTTCTTCCAGACGCCTTTTCAGCGTCTCCATGATCTCGTCCCATGAGCCGAGCGACTTGATCTGTTCCATTTCCTCGGGCGACAGATATTTCTCGGCGATGGCTTTCAGCCAGTCGGCGGGAATCTCCGCCGGCTGGGTGCCATAGGTCGTGGCGATGCCCCTGAAGACCTTGGCAAAGACCTGGTCGAAGCGATCGAGCAGGCCTTCGTCCTTCACGTACACCGCGCGGCTGAGATAGTAGAAATCCTCCGGCGTGCGATCGATCACGTTCTTGTCGAGCGCCTCGAGCAGGATGAGATGCTCCTTCATGCTGGCGGGAATGCCAGCGGCACGAAGCTCGTCGAGGAAGTTCAGAAACATGGGTACGCTCTTAACGTACCCCAGGGTCTGTACTCAATAGA
>NZ_BCYU01000156.1 GCF_001598355.1 Sphingomonas asaccharolytica NBRC 15499 | reverse complement strand
CCCCGCCGCCGATAGCGGCGAGCGCCGCGGCCGCGCCTATCTGCGCTTCATGGTCGCCGATCGGGTCGGCGTGCTGGCGGAGATCGCCGCGGCGATGCGCGACGCCGGTGTCTCGATCGAGAGCCTGATGCAGCGCGGTGTCAGCGCCGACGGCAGCGTGCTCGTCGCGATCGTCACGCATGAAGGGCCCGAACGCGCGGTGGCCCAGGCGCTCGAAAAGCTGCGCGGGTCGCAAAGCCTGGCCGGCGAGCCGCTCTGGATGCACATCCTCGGCTGATCCTTCGCGGGAAGCCTTCTCCCTCAGGGCAGCAGTTTCCCCTCGGTCGACGGCGGCGCGTCGTCGAGCGGGATCGCGACGCGGCCGGTTTTGTCGGGCTTTTTCGCGAACGCCTTTTTGGCGAGGTCCGCCGCGCCCTTGATCATCGGTACCAGCGGCGGACCGAAGCCGACGATGCAATTCCGACTGATCGGGCATGGCGTGCCGGATGCGGCGAGCGCGCCGGCGCCGCTCCTGTCCGGATTGGACGGCGTTGGCCCGTCAGGCAGAATTTCCTCGGGATAAGGCAAGGCTTGCGACGGCAGCGGATTGCCGCACACGACAATGTCCTTGCCATCGACACGGCGGACACATGGTTCGTTGGCGACCGGAACCAGGATCGAGAATCGCTCCGGCGCGTCGGTGGTCGGCGTCTGCGGTGGTGGCGCGGCGGGCGCCGCGGCGGCCTGCAAGGCCAGAAACAACAGCAATCCGGGCATGGCGATCCCTCCCGCAAGCATTGTACCGCTCAAACCCGGCGTCAATGCGGCATGAAGCTCGCCCGCAAGGTATCGACCGGATCTTGGTCGGATCGCAACAAGGTGCGGCGCTTACTGAGACAACGCATCGCGCCAATCACGTCGCATTTGCGGCCGTCATAGGCGAGCGCGCGGTCCTTGAGCGACTGCGTGTCCTCGCTCGACGCCGGCAGTCGATAACGATCGGCGCACTCGCCCACGCATCGCGTTGGCGGCGCCTGCGGCTTCAGCGTGAAATTCAGCTTCAAATTCGCGTTGTGCGACGCGGCGCCCAACAAGACCAACAACACCGGCGTGAGCATCGGACCGACCCCTGTCTCGAGCACCCTGAAAACGCCAACACATCAGGCCATAAGACGTTCCGCAGCGCCAGAGGGTGCGCCCCAGACCAGCCGATTTTTCACCGCAATTCGGCGTATTTACGGGGCGATCGGTCGCTCACCCATCAACGACACGCCGGATCGCGTGCTGACCGATACCCCGGCCGCACCGCAGCCGACGAGAAAGGTCGACTTTTCCTGGCAATTATTGGTCCTGGCGAGCATCCGTTCGCGCTCGGCCGGAACGCCTTCATGCCTGGGGTCATTGGGGTCGATCACCGTCAGCGGCGCGCGATAGCGATCAGCCTCGCGCCGCCCGCAGATGACGATATCGTCGGGTTGGTTGTCATGGCAGTCGATCGTCGCGCGGGTCGCGGCGCGGTAGCGCTCCATCGCCGTATCGAGCTGCGGGGCCGCCTGCATCATCACCAGCCACCACAGCATGATCTGACTCCGCCAATGCTACGTACGGCTCCGTAATGACCGGCGATTACGGCGGTTTCGCGTCAGGCGACGATGCGCGGCACACCGAGTCGCGGGATGTCGATCGCCGGACAGCGATCCATCACCACCTTCAGCCCCGCCGCCTCGGCCCGCGCCGCGGCCTCTTCGTTGATGACGCCCAGCTGCATCCACACCGCTTTGGCGCCCGAGGCGATCGCTTCGTCGACCGCTTCTCCTGCCGCTTGCGGCCGCCGGAAGATATCGACGATGTCGATCGGCACACCGATCTGGGCGAGGTCGCGAAAGACATATTCGCCATGGACGTGCTCGCCGGCGATCTGCGGATTGACCGGGATCACGCGATAGCCGTGCCGCTGCAGTATCGCCATCACGCCATAGCTCGGGCGATCGGGCCGGTCCGACGCGCCGACCATCGCGATCGTGCGGGCGTTGGTCAGGAGGTCGCGGATATCCTGGTCAGTGCTGAGCGGCATGTCCGTCTCCCCAATCCATTCGGCTAACGACCGGCGGAAAGCCAGTCGTTCACTTTCCCGGCTATCTCTCCGAACGCTGCGCCTTCCGGCCCGATCCCGGCAGCCGGCGGCGTGCCCGCGTCGGAGGCGATTCGGATCGCCATTTCGAGCGGCACGCGGCCCAGGAACGGCACACCCATCTCCGTCGCCGCGGCCTCCGCGCCGCCCTGGCCGAACGGATCGGAATATTCGCCGCAATGCGGACAGCGATAGCCCGCCATATTCTCGATCACGCCGATCACCGGCACGCCGGCCTTGCCGAACAGATCGGCGGCGCGGCGCGCATCGATCAGCGCCAGATCCTGCGGCGTCGAGACGATCACCACACCCGCCGGCTTGTATTTCTGGATCATCGTCAGCTGCACGTCGCCGGTACCTGGTGGCATATCAACCACAAGGGTGTCGGCGGCGCCCCAATCGCCCTCGATCAATTGCCCCAGCGCACTGGCTGCCATCGGACCGCGCCAGGCAATGGCCTGACCCGGCGCGACCAACTGGCCCATCGACAGGATCGGCACGCCGAATGCGGTCGGCACCGGGATCATGGTCTTCTCACGCGCCTGGGGCTTGATCCCCTCGACCCCCATCAGGGTCGGTTGCGAGGGTCCATAGATATCGGCATCGACCAGCCCGACCTTGCGTCCGGCCCTGGCCAGCGCGATCGCCAGATTGGCGGCGACAGTCGATTTGCCGACTCCGCCCTTGCCGCTGGCCACCGCGATCAGCTTGCGGCCGACACGCTCGCTGGTCATCGCGATGCGCACCTCGCGCGCCTCGGGACCGGCCACGGCAGCGGCATGCACCGCCGCCTCCAGCGCCTCGCGCGCCTCCGATTCCAAACCGGTAACGTCGAGGATCACGCTCGCGCGATCGCCCTCCAACCTCACTGTCGCGCGGTCGCCGGCCACTTCTGCGACGCGTGCCGCCAACCCCATCTTTTCGTCCATGCGCGCCAGATAGGGCCGCAACCGCCGCTTGCCACTGTTTTTCCGCGCAGCGGCACCTATAAAGACCGATATGACGATTGCCTTGCCGTGGCGGCGCCGCCTTTCCGAAACCATGTCCGACAAGCCGAAAAGCCCCTGGGGAGGCGGTAGCGGCGGCGATTCCGATGGCGGGAGCGGCGACGGCAATGGCGGCGGCGACGCCGGCCCGCGCAATCCCTGGGCGCAGGCGCCGGGCTCGCGCGCTCGCGGCCCACGCGCGGGCAGCGGCATCGAAGATCTGTTGAAGCGCGCCCGTGGCGGCGGTGGCGGTGGCGGTAATTTCCGCCTTCCCGGCGGCGGCAATGGGCGATCCTTGTGGCTGGCGGGC
>NZ_BCYU01000155.1 GCF_001598355.1 Sphingomonas asaccharolytica NBRC 15499 | reverse complement strand
TGAGGGTCTTCTTACTTCTTCCAAGCGTGTGCCGAAAAAGAAGGAAGAAGACCCTCACCCAACCCTCTCCCGTAAACGGGAGAGGGCTATTTCCCCTCAAGCCGAACTCAACAACAAACTCGTCTCGCTGTTCAGTACCCCATCGATCAGCCGCACCTCGCGCAGCACGCGGTCGAAATCGCCCAGGCTGTCGGCGCGCAACTCGGCGATCAGGTCCCAGCCGCCATTGGTGGTGTGGAGCGTGTGGAGCTCGGGGATTTCCTTCAAATTGCGGATCACCGCGCTGGTCGCGCGGCCCGCCACCTCGATCATCATCACCGCGCGGATGCTCGACGTTTCGTCACGCGCGCGGACGGTGAAGCCCAGGATCGTGCCGTTCTCGACCATCCGTGCGACGCGCTTCTCGGCGGTCGCACGCGATATGCCGATGCGGCTGGCCAGTTGCGCCATTGGCGCGCGGCCGTCGCTGCGCAATTCGGCGATCAGCCGCCGGTCAGTCGGGTCGAGCTCCTGCATGATCGATCTGCTCCTTGCCGCTGAGCATAATGCATCGCCGTTGTATTATTATCCAGCGATAATGCAATTATGCGCAGCGTTTCGCCTGCCTAACATCCTCGCTCGAAAGGATGAGGGTCATGCGCTTAGTCGAGGTAGGTCACGTCGTTGAACTGGTCCGGCGCAAGGGGCTGGGCAATCTGCTCCGTGAGCTCGCCGACTATATCGCGGCCGATTATGGCCGTTGGTCCGAATTCGACAAATCGCCGCGTTACGCCAGCCATTCGCCCGGCGGCGTGATCGAGCTGATGCCGATCGCCGACAAGCGGGATTTCGGGTTCAAATATGTCAACGGCCATCCCGCCAACCAGGCGGCGGGGTTGCAGACCGTGACAGGGTTCGGGGTGCTGGCCGATGTCGCGACCGGTTATCCGCGGTTGATCGCCGAGATGACGATCATGACCGCGCTGCGCACGGCGGCGATGTCGGCGCTGGCCGCGACCTATCTGGCGCGGCCCGGCGCGCGGACAATGGCGATCATCGGGCTGGGGGCGCAGGCCGAATTCCAGGCCGAGGCGTTCCGCGCCTTGCTCGGCATCGACCGCCTGCGCATCTATGATGTCGATCCCGCCGCGACCGCCAAGTTCCGCGCCAACATGGCCGGCCGCGATTTCGCCATCACTGTCGCGCCATCCGCGCAGGAAGCGGTCGAGGGCGCCGACATCGTCACCACGGTGACCGCGGACAAGAAGCGCGCGACGATCCTGTCGGACAATATGATCGGCTCGGGGATTCACATCAACGCGGTCGGCGGCGATTGTCCGGGCAAGACCGAATTGCAGGACGCGATCCTCGATCGCGCCAGCGTGTTCGTCGAATATCTGCCCCAGACGCGGATCGAGGGCGAAATCCAGCAGAAGCCGGCCGACTTTCCGGCCACCGAATTGTGGCGCGTGATCGCCGGCGAGGCACCGGGTCGCGCGCATCGCGACGAGATCACCTTGTTCGATTCGGTTGGCTTCGCGATCGAGGAT
Organism: Sphingomonas asaccharolytica NBRC 15499; assembly: GCF_001598355.1. Taxonomy (GTDB): domain Bacteria; phylum Pseudomonadota; class Alphaproteobacteria; order Sphingomonadales; family Sphingomonadaceae; genus Sphingomonas; species Sphingomonas asaccharolytica. The sequence continues at coordinate 1,897 of NZ_BCYU01000155.1, read as the reverse complement.
TTCTCGGCGCTGCGTTATCTCGACGACGTGGTGGGCGAGGCGAGCCTCTACAGCACGATAGACTTGCTCGCGCGGCCGAGCGATCCGCGCGACCTGTTCGGCGTGCTTGCTTCAGCCGGACCGACGATGGCGGGCGACTCCGAAACCCTGCTCGCTCGCCAAGCCTGAACGGCAGCCGGCGACCTGCCAAAAAGTTCCCTGCGTATCCGTCCCATCGGTGGACAGTGGTTAACCATTCTTAACGATGGCCCAAATCGTAAACGGCGCGTTAACTGCTCGCCATGCCAGGGTATCTCCAAGTCGCCCCACGGGGGGCCAGCCACCCTTTCCGCCGCCGGTTCGGAATCGACGGGACGGTCCGGCGACGCAATGACGATGGCGACCTGAAGCTCTTCGTCTTGAGCTTCACCGCCTTCTTCATCTGCATCTACACGCTCATTCTCTAACGCGAGCGGGTCGGCCGGGAGTACCCGCTCAGTCGCAGGCCTTGTGCAGCTTCTGTGCGAGCCAGGCCGACACCGGACACATTGCGGCGACGACGAACAGCATGTTGGTCGGGGTCACACCGGCATGCGACAAAGCGGTGACCATTGCCGCGCCGATCGCCATCGATCCCGAATTGACGACATTGTTGGCGGCGACCGTGCGCGACGTCTCGTCCTTGGTCACCGTCGTCGTCAGGAAAGCGTAGAGGGGCACGACGAACATCCCGCCGAAGATCGCGATCCCCATCAAGGCGCCGATCACCAGCAGCGCGCGCGGCATCGCGATGAATTCGAGCCAGCCGTAATAATGGCCGACCGCGGGCGGCCACGTTTTGCACAGGATCGAGAACAAAACGACGAACGCGCCCATGATCAGCACCGAAGCGGGGCCGTATTTGGCCGAGGTATGGCCCTTGAGCAGCGAGTTGATCGCGACCGATCCGATCGCGATGCCGATCGAGAAGAGAGCGGTCAGCAAGGTCGCGACATGCTTGTCGGCGGTCAGCACGTTCTTGGCCAGCGGCGTGAAGATGATGATCAGCACCGCACCCATCGTCCAGAAAAAGCTGATCGCGCAGATCGCCAGGAACAGGCGGGGAATGTGCATCGTCCCGCTGATCAGCCGCCACGAGGCGGTGAAGGGATTGTAGTTGATCTTGAGCTCGGGGCCGACGCGTGGCGCCGGCGGTACCTTCCGTCCGGCAAACCAGCCGATCGCCGCAACGACCAGCGTGCCGATGACGGCATGCTCCACCTTCATGAAGCCGGCGAGCACGGTACCCAGCAGAATCGCCAGGTAGGTCGCCGATTCTACCAGCCCGGTACCGCCCAGCACTTCGTCCTCTTCGAGATGCTGCGGCAGGATCGCGTATTTGATCGGGCCGAAAAAGGTCGAATGGATGCCGAGCGCCAGCACCGCGGTCAGCATGAACGCCATGCCGATGGCGGTATGGCCCGCTTTGGCGAGCAGCAGCCCGCTGCCGCCGACCAGCATGATGACGATTTCCGCGGTCTTGACGATGCGGATGATCATGCTCTTGTCGTTGGCGTCGGCGAGCTGCCCGGCCAGCGCGGACAGCAGAAAGAAGGGTATGATGCTGATCGCGGTGGCAAGCGCGGTGAAGCTCTGTTCGTACTGTGGGTTGTTGTAAATCTGATAAACCACGACGATGACCATCGCCTGTTTGAACAGATTGTCGTTGAAGGCACCGAGGAACTGCGTGACGAACAGAGGCAGGAATCGGCGCTCCTTCAACAAACCGAGCGCACTATGCATTACGAGTGTGGGGCCCCGTCGTGGCGAAAGAAGCCGGTCCCTTAGCCGAGGGGCATAGGCAGCGACAATCGTTCAATTGGTAAATGTGGTTTGGCGCCGGGCACTTTTCGTTAGGGTCTGTACTCAGTTGCCGCGA
>NZ_BCYU01000154.1 GCF_001598355.1 Sphingomonas asaccharolytica NBRC 15499 | reverse complement strand
GGTGTCGGGGTGGCCGCCGGCGCCGTGGTGCTGGGCCGCGTCGTCGCGACAGGCGGCGGCGTCACTGCCGCGCTGGACGTCGGCGCCGGCGTCGGTGTCGGCGCGAAGGTCGGGATCGGCGTCGGCCGGCTGAACGGCGCGACGATCGGCCCCGATGGCGGCGGGGTGGGAGTCGGCTTGGGCTTGGGCGGCAGGGTGAAGCCGCCGAGATCGGGAATGGACGATTGCGGCGGCGTGCTGCCGGTCGACTGCGCAGCCGCCATCCCCGGCAGCACTGCCAACCCCGCGAGCAACATGCTCGCGCGCTTCAAAACTCCAAAACCCCTCATCGACCCCATCAATTGCACGATCTAGCTGAACCTCCGCCGACCAAGCGGCGAAAAAAGCTCCCCTAGCGCATCAATTGCGGCGGGGCGAGCGGCACGACCGGCAGCCACACCGCGCTCGGCGTCTTTCCGCCACGCATGATCGTCACCGTCGCCTTCTGATAGTCCGACTTCTTCGCGTAAAAGATGTTGGGGACGTATTTCTGCGGGTTGCGGTCGTAGAGCGGGAACAGCGTCGATTGCACCTGGATCATGATGCGATGGCCGGGCTGGAAGACGTGGTTCACTGCCGGCAGGCGGAACTTGTATTCCTGCACCTTGCCCGCCGGGATCGGCGACGGATTGGCGAAGCTGTCGCGATACCGTCCGCGGAAGATGTCGAGGCTGATCGCCAGCTGATAGCCGCCCATCTTGGGATCGGCCGGGTTCTCGGTCGGGAAGACGTCGATCACCTTGACCACGAAATCGCCATCGGTGCCGGTGGTCTTGGCGAACAGGTCCGCCATCGGCACGCCCGACACGCGCACCGCCTGGTCGAGCACCGGGCTCTCATAGCTCAACACGTCGGGCCGGCCGTCATACGAGCGCTGGTCCTGGACCAGCCAATCGCCCCAGCGGCCGTCGTTGAAATTGACCGGACGCGGCAGGTGCGGGACCGGCTTGGCGGGATCGGAGACATAGCTGTCGCCACCCTCCCCGCGTTTGTCGAAGCCGAGACCGTCATCGCCCTGCATGTAGATCGGCTTGAGCGGCGACGGGCAGCCGGTCTCGCAGGCCAGCGGCCAGGCGTTGAAGCGGTCCCAATGGTTTTCGCCGGTATTGTAGATCGTCGCCGCCGGCACGCTGACCGCCGGGCCGTCCTTCAGATATTGATTGAAGAACGGCAGGATCATGTCCTCGCGATATTGCGCCGCGGTGTCGCCGTTCCACTTGAACGGCCCGAGCTCGGAACCGACGCGATTGATCTGGCTGTGCCGCCACGGCCCCATCACGATGAAATTGTTGCCGGCCTTGCCCGCCTTCACCAGCGATTCGTAGCTGTGAATCGCGCCCCACATATCTTCCTGGTCCCACAGCCCCTGTTCCCAGATCGTCGGCACGTCGGACGGGTTCTTGGCGAGCAATGTGTCGAGCGCCTGCCCCGACCAGAAGGCGTCATAGGCCGGGTGCATCGACATGCGGTTCCAATAGGGCAATTGGTCGTAGCCCGATTTCTTCGCCCACTCGCCGGCCGAGCCGATCTCGCGGAAATTGTCGTAATCGTCATACCCGCCGGTCGGCGGCGCCTTGCCCTCGCCGCGATAGCCGGTCTGCGCGCCGAGCCAGGCGATATTGGCCAGACGGAACGCGCCGTAATGGAACCAGTCGTCGCCCATCCAGCCGTCGATCATCGGGCTCTGCGGCGCCGCGACCTTGAGCGCGGGGTGCGGATGGAGCAGCGCCATAACCACGGTGAAGCCTTCATAGGACGATCCGATCATCCCGACCTTGCCGTTGGATTCGGGCAGGTTCGCCTTGTTCACCAGCCAGTCGATCGTGTCATAGGCATCGGTCGTGTGATCGACCTTGGTATCGTTGAGCGGACCGACCACCGGGCGCGTCACGACATAGCCGCCTTCGGACCCGTATTTGCCGCGAATGTCCTGATAGACGCGGATATAACCGTCCTTGACGAAGATCTCATCGGCCAGCGGCAGGGTCGCGAGCATCGACGCGCTGTCGGCGCGCTTCGCCCTGCCCTTGGCGTTGTACGGCGTGCGCGTCAGCACGATCGGCGCGTTGGTCGCGCCCTTGGGAATGACGATGACGGTATAGAGCTTGGTCCCGTCGCGCATCGGCATCATGACTTCGCGCTTGATGTAATCGGCATCGGCGGCGACCGGCGGCGTGAACTTGGCCGGGACGTCGTCCCCCTTGGGCGGCCATATCGGCACCTGCTGCGCGAGCGCGGGAGTGAATGCGAGAGCGACCAGAGGCAATAGCGCCAACTTCTTGATCATGCGACAGAGTCTCCTTGGGAGGGTTGTAGCGTCCTAGGACGCTACGGCACTGGGATGCAATCGAATCCGTCGTGGACCAATCTCCGTCATGCCGGGGTGACGGCTTCACCCGCAGCATACAAAAACGCCCGCCCCGGAGGTCCGGGACGGGCGCCTTTTTGCCTGAGGGAGCGTCAGGCGTGTTGCGGTTCGCCGCGCAGTTCGGCGCCGACATTCTCGTGCATCGACGAACGGCTGAGTTCGAGCGGATCGAGGCCCGAGCCGCCTTCTTCGGGCGTGACACCGATCGTGAACGACGCCGAGGTGCGGCCTTCGCTGCCGTCTTCGAGCGTGTACCGGGCATCGGCGACGATGATCGGCCGGATCGTGTCGGGCAAATTCTCGCCCATGTCCGACTTGAGCAGTGCCAGCGTGGCGTCGATCCGCTTGCCCTCACCGGGCTTGATCGTGACGGGATCGGTCGTCGCATCGGACGGCGGGCTCAGCAACAAGCGCTCCATTTCGGTCCCATTGGGATCGCTCGACAGCAGGAACGTCGAGATGCGCACGTCCCGAGCGGGAACGGTGCCGGAATTGCCGACGGTCAGCTCGATTTCGACCAGCGCTTCGTCGACATTGGTGCCGGCACGGACCGGGCGCATGGCGAATTCGAGCCACGGGCGCTCGGCGACCGGCGCGGTGCCGGCGGTGAGCTCGGCCACTTCGTCGGCCGGCGGCGTCGACATCTCGACCGCATCGGGCGCGGCGACGATCGGCTCCGCCACAGTCGCGCCCAGCGGTGCGCCGCGGCGCAGATACTCAGGTTCCTTGCGCGGCTCGACTTTGGCCACCGCGACGGGTTCGATCGCCGGGGCAACGGCGACGGGTTCGGGCTGCGGCTCGACATAGGTGTCTTCGACATAGGCCGGCTCTTCATATTCATACTCACGACGACGGCCGCGCATGGCGAGCGCCGCGCCGAGAATGGCCGCGAGCAACGCGATACCGCCGGCAACCCATGCCCAGAACGGCACTTCGGTGGTAGTGGTGTTCGACTGCGTCGACGTCGTGTCGGCGGCAGGCGCCGCCGGTTCGCTGGCCGGCGCGGCGGCGGGCGCTGGAGCC
>NZ_BCYU01000153.1 GCF_001598355.1 Sphingomonas asaccharolytica NBRC 15499 | reverse complement strand
CGTGGGCGGTGCGGCGCTTGGCGCGGTGCGTGCAGGCACGAGCATGGGGTCGGCAGCGTCGACCGCCTACACACTGGGTAAGGAGACGGCGGCCTCGCCGACGATGGGCGCAGGCCTTCGCGGCGTCGCACGCGCGGCCGGCAACGCCGTTCGGATGCGAACGTCGAGCGCGCTCGGTCTCGGCGACGCCGCCCGCAGCGGCCGGCAAGCGGCCTGGAACGCGCTCAACGAGACAAGCAAGCCGGCGTCGGAGGATGCCGGCGTGACCAATGCGCCCGCCTGGGCGCGGTCGCTCCGCGCTGAGCAGGCAGCACGGCACCACGGCCAAGTCGCGGTGCACGCACTCCAGCAGGGGGATCGCGGCGGCGCCTCCGCCACTCCCGACATCAAGGAAAGGGACGAGTGATGATCTTCAAACGCGCGGTCCAGCGTTACGGGCGAACGCCGCAGCCCGAGACACCGTATCAACGGGCAGGCCAGCTTTGGGATGAGCGCATCGGCTCGGCACGCGTCCAGGCACGCAATTGGCGGCTGATGGCGTTTGGCTGCCTGTCGCTCGCGGCGGGTCTCGGCGGCGGTGTCCTCTGGCAGTCGCTGCAGAGCAGGGTGGTGCCCTATGTCGTCGAGGTCGATCGCCTCGGCGAGGCGCGGGCGGTGACCGAGGCCGAGGCATCGTACCACCCGACCGATCCGCAGATCGCCTGGCACCTTGCCCGCTTCATCCGCGACGTTCGCGGCATCTCGCTCGATCCCGTCGTAATGAAACAGGACTGGCTCGAGGCTTACGCCTTCACCACCCTGCGCGGCAGCCAGTTTCTTGGCGACTATGCCCGCAGTGCTAATCCCTTCGCCAGGATCGGTGAGCGCACCGTCACCGTCCAGGTGACGAGCGTCGTTCGCGCGTCGGACAAATCCTTCCAGGTCAAATGGACGGAGTCGGCGTTCGAACGCGGCTCGTCCGCCGGCCGCAGCAACTGGACCGCGATTCTCACCATCGTGACCAAGCCGCCCGCGAACCCCGAAGTGCTGCGAAAGAATCCGCTCGGCATTTATGTCGATGCTGTCGACTGGAGTCGCGAGCTTGACGTGCCGACGCCGTCGTCGCCGACACCCGATCGCTCTGTTCCAACCGGCTCGCCGCTCGACCCGGGGCTCGCGACCGCGCCCACGACCCCGACCAGCATGGAGATCCAGCAATGAAATGCCTCTCGATTGCGCCGCTGTACGGCTTGTCTCTAGTCGGGCTTTGCGCCGCGGCTGAAACCGCCGCGCAGACCAGGCCGGGTGACATGGTCAAACCAGCACCCGTTGCCGATGTGAAAGCTCCGCCCGTCACGCTGACGAAGGCGGCGCCTCCCGCTACCCGTCCCGTACGGCACGGGCATCGGTCGAGTGCGGCGGAGGCGAGCGTGGCGCTCGCCAATCGGGCGGCGACGCTTCAGCCGGCAGCACCTGGCTTCGTCAATGCCGTGCAGGTCTATCCCTTCGCCGACGGCACGCTTTATCAGGTATATGCGGCGCCCGAGCACGTCACCGATATAGCCCTACAGCCGGGCGAGGCGCTGGTTTCGGTCGCTGCCGGCGACACAGTGCGTTGGGTGATCGGCGACACCACCAGCGGCGGCGGGGCGGACAAGCGTACGCATATCCTGATCAAGCCGTTTTCGGCGGGGCTCTCGACCAACCTCGTCATCGCGTCCGATCGCCGAACCTATCATCTGGCGCTCGCCAGCACATCGGCGACCGCGATGGTGGCATTGTCCTGGACCTATCCGCAGGACGCACTGATCGCGCTCAAGCGCGCGGAGGATGAGCGGCAGAAGGCCGTTCCCGTCGCGACCGGTATCGTGCCCGACCAACTCCACTTCGATTACGCGATCACGGGCGATCGTCCGGCATGGCGGCCGTTGCGGGCATTCGACGATGGCCGTCAGACCTTTGTCGAGTTTCCCGCCAGCCTCGCGGTCGGCGAGGCCCCACCGCTGTTCCTGGTCGATGCGAAGGGGCAGGCGCAACTGGTGAACTACCGGCTGCAGGGACGATTCTATGTCGTCGACCGGCTGTTCGATACGGCCGAACTCCGGCTTGGCCTCAAACATCAGGACGTGGTCCGCATCGAGCGCGCGCCGACTGGCGGCCGGAAGGAGAGGCACTCGTGACCGACGAAACCGAGATCCCTGCGGCCACGCCCAAGGCCGATCCGGAATCGCTCGCGATCCGAGCACGGCCGCGACGCGCCATCCGTTTCCGTCGAGGCGTCATCATTGCTGCGGCGGCCTTGGGCTCGGTCAGTGTGACCGCCGTGACCTGGATGGCGTTGAAGCCGACCGTGTTTCGACAGGTGGCGCAGGAAGAACTGCCCCAGCCGGGCAGCAAGGCGTCGCCGGATGCGCTGAACGGCTTGCCATCGAGCTACGGCGACGTGCCCAAACTGGGGCCGCCGCTTCCGGGCGACCTCGGCCGACCTATTCTCGATCGCCAGCGCCAATTGGCTGCCGAAGGCCAGGTTCCACCCGCTGACCCGGCAGCCCAGGCCGCGGCCGCCGAACGCGAGCGCCTGCTGGCGGAGCGAAAAGCCGCGAGGGAGTCGGGCCTGCTCGCCACGCGATCGCAAGCTCCGAACGCGGCTGCAGCCACTCCTGCGCCCAGCGCGACAGGCGACGCGGCGGCGCCTGCCGCGAAGCTGGCGCTCGATCCGGCCAACGATCCCAACAACCAGCAGCGCAAGGCTGATTTCATGTCCACGCTCGATCCACGCGGCGACATCAATCCGCACGCGATGGCGCCGTCGCCGTCACCCTATCTGCTCTCCGCCGGCAGCGTCATCTCGGCCAGCTTGATCACCGGGCTGCGGTCCGATCTGCCCGGACTGGTGACCGCCCAGGTGACCGAGCGGATATATGATTCACCCACCGGCAGGATCCTTCTCATTCCCCAAGGCGCCCGGCTTGTCGGGAGTTACGACTCCGTGGTGGCGTTCGGGCAGAAACGCGCGCTGATCGTCTGGCAGCGCATCATCCTGCCGGATGGCAGCGCGATTCGGATCGACAATATGCCCGCAACTGATCCCGCGGGTTATGCGGGTCTAGAGGACCAGGTCGATTTTCACACCTGGTCGCTACTGAAGGGCATCACGCTTTCGACGTTACTCGGCGTCGGCACCGAATTGCAGTTCAGCGGCGAGACTGACCTGATCCAGGCCGTGCGGCAATCGTCGCAACTGAATGTATCCCGCGCCGGCGATCAGGTTACGATGAGACACCTGCAGATTCAGCCCACCATCACTATCCGTCCGGGCGCTGAAGTCCGGTTGCTCGTGTCTCGCGATCTCGTGCTCGCGCCGTGGAGGGAAGGACAATGACAGAACTCAAGCTAGCCCAGCTGCCGGATCGCATGCCGATCAAACTGGCGATTGCTATCCCGCCAGGCCTCAATGATGCGCTCGGCGACTATGCCGAAGCTTATAAGGAAACCTATGGCCGGTCCGAGACGGTCACCGACCTGATCCCGTTCATGCTGCAAGCGTTCCTTGAAAGCGACCGCGCGTTTGCCAAGCGGCGAGCAAGGCGGTGATGACTCCTCGCCCGCCTGTCGAGTGCACCGAACTGGAGCCGCTCACCGTCCGCGTCGCGACCGCCGTGAGAATCACGGGCATCAGTCGTTCGCGGCTCTATGAGCTTATCAAATCCGGAGATGTCGATATCGTCAAAGTGGGCCGTTCCACGTTGATCTCATACCAGAGCTTGCGCGCGCTTACGCGAAGCTGAACAGACTTTCAACTGGGTGCTGCGGCCTAGTTGTTTGATCCCAGGTTTTGATGGTGCGTTATTCA
>NZ_BCYU01000152.1 GCF_001598355.1 Sphingomonas asaccharolytica NBRC 15499 | reverse complement strand
CACCGCGAAATGCGCCCGCGGCGCATTTCCAAACAGACCGTGCGAGTCCGTAAGTAATCGTCCCTATGGCAAGTCACCGTGGCCAAAAGTTCCAGGATTTGCCGTTACTTGAAATAGTTCCGCCCCAGATGGGGCTTATCCCTCGCGCTGCACGGCTTACCGCACGGATCGGCGCAGGAGCGGGCGGTTAAATTGACTTTAACACCCCATCGGCAGAGTGATTCGACAGCGCCGGGGGTGGATCGGCGATTACGTAACGGGGACGTTTCGTCGTGTTTCTGCGCAGTGAGCATTATGAGCAATCAGGGGGCGCCGCTCCCAGCTCGACCGGCCGCGCCCTCATCCTCACCACCGATCTCTCTTTCGCCGACCGACTGCGTGCCTCGATGGCGCAGGTCGACTGGACGCCCGATCTCGGCGCGCGGATCGGATCGCGCGACTGGTTCCGCGGGCTCGCCACCTGCACCGCGTTGATTGGCGCGTGCTGGGCGCTGTCGCCGGGCATCGGCCATCCGCTGGTCGCCGCGTCCGCTTTGCCGCTCAAGGGCAAGGCATGGGAAAATGCTCGTGCGCAATCGATCGCGCCGCTCGCCTTGGGCGCCGATACCGGTCAGCGCATGGCGGCGACCGATCTGGTGCGGCCGCTTGCCGAAACCCCCGATCGCCCGACCCAGGCCTTTGCCTCGGCGATGAGCGATGGCGACAGTCTGGCGACGCTGCTGCGCCGCGCCGGCGCCGCCAAGACCGATATCGTCCGCGTCGCCGACCTGGTCGCGGGCGCGCTGCCGCTCGACAATATCCGGCCGGGAACGCGGTTCGAAGGCGTGCTCGGCCGCCGCGAGAAGAAAAGCGATCCGCGTCCGCTCGAACAATTGAGCTTCCAGCCGGCGTTCGATTTCCGCCTGACGATCAAGCGCACTGCCAACGGCCTGACGATGGATCGCCAGGCGATTGCGGTCGACGACACGCCGCTACGCATTCAGGGCCTGGCCGGGTCGAGCTTGTACAAATCGATGCGTGCCGCCGGCGTGCCTTCGACCGTCGCCGCCGATTACATCAAGGCGATCGCGACGCGGATCTCGATCGGCGGCGATGTCGCCTCCGACGACACCTGGGACGTCATGCTGTCGCAGCGCCGCGCCGCGACCGGCGAAGTCGAACTCGGCAAGATCCTGTTCGCCGGGCTCGATATGGGCCGCCGCAAGGTCCAGCTCGTCAAGTGGAGCCGCAACGCCGACGAGGACGAGGACGAGGATGACGGCAACGGCCATGGCGATTGGTACGACGCCAGCGGCCAGACCGAGCGCCAGGGCTTTATGGGCCTGCCGGTCGCGGGCCGGATCAGCTCGTCCTTCGGCATGCGGCTGCACCCGATCCTCGGCTATTATCGGATGCACAAGGGCATCGACATCGCCTGCGCTTATGGGTCGCCGGTCTATGCGGTGTTCGACGGCATTGTGAATTGGGCCGGCTACAAGGGCGGCTATGGCAGCTTCGTCGGCATTCGGGCGCAGGGCGGCGGGGTCGGCACCGGCTATGGCCATTTGAGCCGGGTGCTGGTGCGCAACGGCGAGCATGTCCACCGCGGCCAGATCGTCGCTTATTCGGGCAATTCGGGGCTATCGACCGGACCGCATCTGCATTTCGAAGTCTATCGCAGCGGCCAGGTGGTCAATCCGCGCGGCTTCTCCTTCTCGAGCGTCGCCGCGCTGACCGGCGCCGCATTGCGCGCGTTCAAGTCGCATGTGTCGGAATTGCTGTCGGTTCATCCGGGAACGCCGCGCAAGTCCGGCTGACGCGGGTTCGCGGCGCTGGAATTTAATCGCGCAGAGCCGAATCGACCGAGTTGAGCCGTCACCCCGGCGTTGTGCCGGGGTCCACCGGCAACACACCCGGTACAAGAGGCTCATGCTTCTCGCTAACCTGCACAGTGGATGCCGGGACAAGCCCGGCATGACGGCCAAATTACAAGGGCGCCAAAGCCGGTGAGGCGCCTTATTTCGCGCTAGCGGCCACCGACGATCGGCCCAGACAGTAGGCCCGATCAGCGGCCCTGCGAGCGCCAGCGGCGGATGGTGCGGCCGATTATCTGATCCTCGCCGCCGGTCTCGCGCCACAACGTGGAGAAGATTGGATCGTCCGAGGCCGGGCGCTTATTGGCCTCCAGCCCGTCGAACGCGACGCGGATCGGGATGGCGACGCCTTCGCCGCAAATGATGCACTCGCGGTTACGCAGCGCCGGGATCGTGTCGAGGAAGCCGCGCGCGCCTTCCGGCATCGCGGCGCGGACGAACGCCTGGTCGCGATCGTTGTTGAGGCGCATCGCGATGATCGTGCCGCATTGCGACAGCACGCCTTCCGCCAGATCCGACGGACGTTGCGTGATCAGGCCCAGGCTGACGCCGTACTTACGTCCTTCCTTGGCGATGCGGCTGAGGATCTTGCCGACCGACGATCCGTCGGCGTTGCGCTCATTGGGGATGTAGCGGTGCGCTTCCTCGCAGACGAGCAGGATCGGGCGCCGCGCCTCGTTGCGCGACCAGATCGCGAAATCGAACACCATGCGCGACAGGACAGCGACCACCACCGAGGTGATTTCGCTCGGCACGCCCGACACGTCGATGATTGAGATCGGCTTGCCGTCGCCGGGCAGGCGGAACACGCGGCTGATGAAATCCTGCATCGTGTCGGCGACGAGCATGCCGGAGAACATGAAGCTGTAGCGCGGATCGGCCTTGATCTCGTCGATCTTGGTCTTGATCCGCAGATAGGGCGCGGTGTCGCCGGCGCGATCCATCTTGCCCATTTCGAGCTGGATGAGATTGGTCAGGTCGCTGAGCAGATAGGGCACCGGGGCGTCGACCGTCAGTTTGCTGATCTCCTGCCCGAGCCGTCCTTTGGCGCGCGCGGCGAGCAGGCATTTGGCCAGGATGTCGGCGTCGATCTGACGTTCGGAGTTGGACGTCGTCAGGAACACTTCGCAATGTTCCTCGAAATTCATCAGCCAATACGGCATCTGCAGGTTCGACACGTCGTAGATCGCGCCGGTGGTCTGGAACGCCGCCGAATATTCGCCGTGCGGATCGACCATCACGATGTGCCCCTGCGGCGCGAGCTCGCAGATCTTGTGCAGGATCAGCGCGGCGCTGGTCGATTTACCGGTACCGGTCGAGCCGAGCAGCGCGAAATGCTTGCCCAGCATCGCGTCGACATAGAGGGAGGCGCGGATGTCCTTGGTCGGATAGACCGTGCCGATCTCGATATGGGCGCGATCGTCGGCGGCATAGATCTGCTTGAGGTCGGCGGTCGATACCGGGAACACCGCCGCGCCCGGAGAGGGATAGCGCGTGACGCCGCGGCGGAATTTGTAGAGCTTGCCGGTCAGCCGTTCCTCATCGCCTTCGCCGAGAAAGTCGATCAGCGCCAGGACACCGGCCTCGACCAAACGCAGCGATCGGATATTGGCAATCATCCAGCAGGCGCCGACGCGGATCTTGACCTGCGCACCGACCGACCCTGCCGACGCCAGCACCGGATCGGGATCGGCGGCATAGCTGGCAATGGCATCGGGATCGAACAGCACCTGGCCGCCCGAACCGGCGATCTCGATCAGCCCGCCAATCTCCTTGCCGAGGCTCGGAGCGGGGGACGGCGCGGCGGTATCATCGGCCGTCGTCCGCGCGAATGCGCTACCCCCCAGCATTTCGGTCATCGGAATCCCCTGATCATTCCGAGTCGCTATGACAGATCAGGGGTAAATATTGGGTTTGCTATCGCTAACAGCGGGCTGGCGCGGCCTTAGCCGTCGTGCTGGACGTGTTCCGGACGAAGCGCGTGTTTT
>NZ_BCYU01000151.1 GCF_001598355.1 Sphingomonas asaccharolytica NBRC 15499 | reverse complement strand
CGGCGCCCGCGCCGGCCCCTGCACCTGCTCCCGCCGAGGCAGCGGCCCCGCCGCCCCCTCCGCCTCCCCCGCCCGCGACGCTGAGCGAGGATCAGATCTACGCCGTGCTGGAAAAGCATGCCGAAGCGCGTGGCGAACCGCTCAACTACAAGGAATCGATCGTCGACCTGATGAAGGCGATCGGTCAGGATTCGAGCCTCGACGCGCGCAAGCAGCTCGCGACCGAACTCGGCTATACCGGTGACCAGAACGACACCGCGACGATGAATATCTGGCTCCATCAAAAGACGATGGACAAATTGATGAACGGCTGAGGCGTTATTCGGTCTTGCGCGGCGGGCGCCCGAGTGTATTATTTACATAATGCACTATGGGAGCCCGCCATGCTTCGTTTGACCCCTCTTGCCGCCGCCGCGCTGGCGCTTGCCGCCTGTGGTGAGCATGACGGCAACAGCACCTCGATCAGCTTCAGCGGCAACAGTTCGGACGGCGCCGTCTCCGGCGGGATCGACAGTTCGGGCAACCTCAAGATCAACGCCAACGGCTTCAAGGCCGATCTGAAGCTGCCCAAATTCTCGGTCGACGCGAGCAATTTCGAGATGAACGGGGTACACCTCTATCCCGGCTCGACGATCAGCTCGATCAACGTCAACGGCGGCGACGATGGCAAGGACAATGGCAAGGACCCCGGTAAGGTCCGCGTCGCCTTTACCAGTCCGGCCGGTGCCGCGACGGTGCGCGACTGGCTCAAGGAACGGCTGGGCAAGGCCGGCTTCACCCTGTCCGCCGACGGCGCCGGTCTGACCGGCAAGACCGACGACGGCAAGCCGTTCGCGCTCAAGCTGAGCGACCAGGGCGCGACCAAGTCGAGCGGCACGATCGATATGGGTGGATAATACCCCGTCACCCCAGCGAAAGCTGGGGTCTGGTGCCGCAGGCGTCCGCTAAATCGCCCGAGACCAGCATCGGGTCGGATCGTCCCCCGGACGATCCTTGAGCATGCGGGGCATGCTCAACCCGATGCTCTTGCGCTGGGGTGACGGGCGGGTGGCGAGGGTCTATCATCCTGACCAACGCAAAAAGATTCCGGACAAACCACATGCTAGACACCCCCGCCGCCCAGGTCCCAGCCCTCAGCCTCGCCGAGGAAGCGCGCGATCCCGCCGCCTTTGCCGCGGCGTTCGGCGGGTCGTTCGAACGCTTCGGGTTCGCGATCGTCGCCGACCACGGCATTCCGCTACCGCTGATCCAGCGCGCCTGGAGCCTGACCGAGCAATTCTTCGCGCTGCCCGAGGACGAAAAGCGCGGTTATTACGACAAGGCATGGGGCGGCCAACGCGGCTATACACCGTTCAAGACCGAGATCGCCAAGGACGCCAAGCACGTCGACCTCAAGGAATTTTGGCATGTCGGGCGCGATTTGCCCGAGGGCCATCCAGCCGCCGCGACGATGATGCCCAATGTCTGGCCGTCGCGCCCGGGCGAGTTCCAGGAAGCGCTGACCGATTTGTGGAATGCGTTCGACCGCGCCGGCCTCCGCCTGCTCTCGGCGATCGCGCGGCATTTGAAGCTGGCGCCCGATTATTTCGACACCGTGGTCGATCACGGCAATTCGATCCTGCGGCTGCTCCATTACCCGCCGATCCCGGCCGATGCCGAGGGCGTGCGTGCCGGCGCGCATGAGGACATCAACCTGATCACCTTGCTGCTCGGCGCCGAGGAAGCGGGGCTCGAACTGCTCGACCGCGACGGCAAGTGGCTGGCGATCCGCCCGCCAGAAGGCGCGATGGTGGTCAATGTGGGCGACATGTTGCAGCGGCTGACCAACAACGTCCTGCCGTCGACGACGCACCGCGTCGTCAACCCGCCGCCCGAACGGCGCGGTTTCTCACGCTATTCGATGCCGTTCTTCCTGCATCCCAATCCGGAATTCCTGATCGTGACGCTGCCGAGCTGCATCAGCGCGGACAACCCGAACCACTATCCGACGCCGATCACCGCGCACGATTATCTGCACGAACGGCTGGTCGAAATTGGCCTCGTGAAAGCCTGATCGTTTCGTGCTAAGATTCATTTCCTATCAAGAGGAAGTTCGGCAAGGGAAAGTATCGTGTATCGCGAAACCTTGATTGTCGGCGCGCTTGTCGCCGCACTGACCGCCATTCCAGTGGCTCATGCTCAACGAGCACAACGCACTCAGCCCGGCTTCCGGGCGCCCTATACCAGTTATACCGGCCAAGGTGCGTTTCAGAGCGGCGCAGGAACGAACCTTCGCTACATGCCCCCGCCCAATGACAAGCAGGTCGCACAGATGGTCCGATGGAATACGGTGGGCCAGTGCGTCAGCGGACAAGATCGCGAAGCGAGTTTGGCTTGGGTCGGCGGACGCCACGGCGCCAAGCTTGCCCGCACTCGCCTCGAGCCGGTGTTCGCCCGCTGCCTAGCGGGTAGCGGCATAACCGAGCCGAACGACAAGGCGCTTCGCCGCGCGGCACTTGCCGACGCGCTTGGCGTCGGACTAGCGCAATAATTCAAATGAGGGGCATGGGGGCGATGCAGCGTTTTATCGTGGCGGCAGGTCTGCTGGCCAGCGCGGCGTGGCTGGTACCGGAGGCGATAGCACGACCGGCGGCCGATCTGTTCGCCGGCGAACGCGACGACGTCTCGCGCGTGGAGCGGACGGCGCCAAGCCCGACCGGCCTGCTACGCTTGTGGTCGACGGTCGGGCGTTGCGTGGTCCAGCGCGATCGCAACACCGCGCTGACCTTCGTTCGCGCGCCGCTCGGCTCCGATCTGTCGCTCGCCGCCGCGCGGCGGCTCGACCCGGTATTCGCCGGCTGCCTGGCGGGATCGCGCGTGCCCGGTCCGTCCAGCGTGGTGCTGCGCCGCGCCGCTTTGGCCAACGCGCTCGGCATCGCCGGAACGCGCATCTAGGGCGTTCGCGACTTTTTCGACCGATCCAATACGCCGCGAACGCTTGCGGCGAGCGGCACAGTTCCTCTACGCGGGAAAGCGATGACTTCGACTTCCCCGCTCCGCGTTGCGCTCGCAGGCCTTGGCACCGTCGGTGCCGGCGTGATCAAACTCCTCGACGTCAATGGCGAGCTCATCGCCCGGCGCGCGGGCCGGCCGATCGAGATCGTCGCGGTGTCCGCTCGCGATCGCGCCAAGGACCGCGGGGTCGATATCGAACGGTTCGACTGGGTCGACGACACCGCGGCGCTGGCGCATCGCGAGGACGCCGATGTGGTGGTCGAGCTGATCGGCGGATCGGACGGCCCGGCGCTGACGCTGGCGCGCGCCACGCTCGCCGGCGGCAAGGGGCTGGTCACCGCCAACAAAGCGATGATGGCGCATCACGGGCTGGAACTCGCCGAAGCGGCGGAGGCCGCCAGTGCCCCGCTCAAGTTTGAGGCGGCGGTGGCCGGCGGCGTTCCGGTCATCAAGGGTCTGCGCGAAGGTGCCGCGGCCAACGAGATCAGCCGGGTCTACGGCATCCTCAACGGCACCTGCAATTTCATCCTGACCAAGATGGAAGCCGAGGGTCGCGACTTCGCCGACGTGCTGGCCGAGGCGCAGGCGTTGGGGTTCGCGGAGGCCGATCCCAGCTTCGACATTGACGGCGTCGATGCGTCGCACAAGCTGTCGATCCTCGCCAGCCTGGCGTTCGGTACGCGCCCCGCTTTCGCCGATGTCGCGACCGGCGGAATCCGCCACGTCCTCGCCGCCGATATCGCCGAGGCCGCGACTTTGGGCTATCGTATCCGTCTGGTCGGCATCGCCGAGGCCGGGTCGAAGGGGTTGTTCCAGCGCGTCCACGCGCATCTCGTCCCGCTCAGCCACCCGCTTGCACATGTTTCCGGCGCGCTCAACGCGGTCGTCGCGGAAGGCAATTTCGTTGGGCGTCTGCTGTTCCAGGGCGCCGGAGCGGGCGACGGGCCTACGGCATCAGCAGTGGTCGCCGACTTGATCGACATTGCTCGCGACGAATTCGGGCCGCCTTATGCGATGCCCGCCGCCCAGCTGACCGCGCTCCCCGCCGCCGATAGCGGCGAGCGCCGCGGCCGCGCCTAT
>NZ_BCYU01000150.1 GCF_001598355.1 Sphingomonas asaccharolytica NBRC 15499 | reverse complement strand
AAAATGGCCTTACTTCGCCAGCGCCGGAAACGCCGCCTTGAACGCCGCCACCTTCGGCTTGTCCCACGCCACGATGTACGGATGGTTGGGATTCTTGTCGAAGAAATGCTGGTGATAGGCCTCGGCCGGATAGAAGCCGCCGGTCTCGATCTTGGTCACGATCGGCCGCGGATAGGCCTTCGCCTGGCCGAGCTGCGCGATATACGCCGCCGCCACCGCGCGCTGCGCCGCATTCTGTGGGAAGATCGCCGAGCGATAACTGGTGCCGCGATCGGGACCCTGGCGGTCGAGCGTCGTCGGGTCGTGCGCGACCGAGAAATAGATGCGCAGCAACGTGCCGTAGCTTACGACGCGCGGATCGTAGGCAACGCGGATCGCCTCGGCATGGCGGGTTCCCTCGGTCGACACCTGATCATAGGTCGCGGTTGCGGCTGTGCCGCCGGCATAGCCCGCGGTGACGTCGGTCACGCCTTTCACGCGCTCGAATACCGCTTCCATGCCCCAGAAGCAGCCGCCGGCAAGGACGGCGACATTGGGCTTCACAGTCGGCTGAACGTCGTGCGCCGGCACCGGGATCGGCACCGCGCGTTCGGCATGCGCGAAGGGGCTGGTGAAGATCGCCGCGGCCAGCGCACCGGCGGCGGCAAGCGGCAGAACATATTTGATCATACGAGGGGCTCCGTTGCTCCGATCATATAGGTACGGAACACGGCGCCCCAAGGTTTCAGTCCGCCAGATGGGCGATTGCCGCCGGCGTCTGCGGCGCGGTCTGCGCGCCTGCCGGGTGCAGTGTCATCACGCCGAACCCGCCCAAAGCGAAGCCGCCGGCGAACCGCCAGAAAAACGAAGAAGTGAGAATGGCCTTCATGGCTCTTGTCCCTTGGTTGCGGGTGCGAAATCGGGAATGTGACGTTCCGCTTCAACCCTGATGATTGAAACGATAGGTTTCCGGGCCTGAACTTTCTCTGGCCGGTCCGTTCATCGGAGGTTTGGGTTCGTTACGCGGCCGGCTGGGGCTAAGATCAATTGATCACCGAGCGGATGTGCTCCTTTGCACTCGTCATGCCGGGCTCGTCCCGGCATCCACCGTGCAGGCGAGCGAGATGCTGGAGCCTCTTGTCCCGGGCTTGGCGGCCCGGTGGACCCCGGCACAAGGCCGGGGTGACGGTTTGGATTTGGTTCAGGCCACCGGCAATTGGCGTGCCTTCACCGAAACAGTTTAACGCAGCGCGGCGCAGGCCGTCTGGATGCGCTCGCACGCCTCGCGCAGCAGTTCGTCCGACGTGGCGTAGCTGATCCGCATTGCCGGCGAGAGACCGAACGCTTCGCCCTGCACCGCCGCGACCTTGGCGTCGTCGAGCAGGTACGTCACGAAATCCTCGTCGGTCGCGATCGGCTTGCCGCCCGGCGTGGTCTTGCCGATCAGCGCGGAGAATTCGGGATAGACGTAGAACGCACCCTCGGGACGCGGGCAGGTGATGCCGGTCGCCTGGTTGAGCATCGACACCACCAGGTCGCGGCGATGCTCGAACAATTTGGCATTGTCCTTGAGGAACGCCTGGTCGCCGGTCAGCGCCGCGACACTCGCCGCCTGGGCGATCGAGCAGGGGTTGCTGGTCGATTGCGACTGCAGCTTGGACATCGCCTTGATCAGCCACGGCGCGCCTGCCGCGAAACCGATCCGCCAGCCGGTCATCGCATAGGCCTTGGAACAGCCATTGGCGGTCAGCGTGCGGTCGTAGAGCGACGGACAGACCTGGGCGATCGAGGTGAAGTTGAAATCGTCGAACACGATATGCTCGTACATGTCGTCGGCGAAGATCCAGACGTGCGGGTGACGCTCGAGCACTTCGCCCAACGCCTTCAATTCGGCCTCGCTATAGGCCGCGCCGGTCGGGTTGGAGGGCGAGTTGAGGATCACCCATTTGGTCTTGGGCGTAATCGCCGCCTCGAGTTGCTCGGGCTTGAGCTTGTAATTCTGGTCCGCGCCGGCCGCGGCGAATACCGGCGTGCCGCCGGCGAACAGCACGACGTCGGGATAGCTCACCCAGTACGGCGCGGGGATGACCACCTCGTCGCCCGGATCGAGCGTCGCGACCATCGCGTTGAACAAGGTATGCTTGCCGCCTGCGTTGATCGTGATCTGGTCGATCGCATAATCGAGTTGGTTGTCGCGCTTGAACTTCAGCCGCACCGCTTCCTTGAGCTCGGGCGTGCCGTCGACATTGGTATATTTGGTCTTGCCGTCGCGGATCGCCTTGATCCCGGCTTCCTTGATGAAGTCGGGCGTGTCGAAATCGGGCTCGCCGGCACCCAAGCCGATCACGTCGACACCGGCGCGCTTCAATTCCAGGACGCGGCTGGTGATCGCCAGCGTCGGCGAGGGCTTGATGCGTGCGAGCGCGGCGGAAGGCTGCATGATGGGCTCCTGATGGTCGCACGCGGCTATAGCGATGCGCCCGGCCTTCGCAACCGCACCAAAAGTTTGGCGGCTTTATAGCTTCGCTGTGTCGGCGCGCGCCCGCATTGCTGCTGCTACCGCTCGCGCGTCGCGGCGAACTTCACCTTGGGATAGCGGTCGGCGACATAGCCGACGTCCCAGGCCGACTTCGCCATATACACCGGATTGCCGTCGCGATCCTTGGCCAGCGACCCGCGATTGAGGTCGAGGAATTCCTTGAGCGCGGCCGGGTCGTCCGACGAAATCCACCGCGCGGTGTCGTACGGCGCCATCTCCAGCCCCGCCGCGACCTTGTATTCGGCCTCGAGCCGGCTGATCAGCACTTCGAGCTGGAGCTGGCCGACCACGCCGATCACCCAGTTAGACCCGATCTCGGGATAAAAGACCTGGGTCACCCCTTCCTCGGCCATGTCGTCGAGCGCCTTGCGCAATTGCTTGGTCTTGGTCGGATCCTTGAGCACGACGCGGCGCAGGATCTCCGGCGCGAAATTGGGCAGCCCGGTGAAGCGCACATCGGCGCGCTCGGACAAGGTGTCGCCGACGCGCAAGGTGCCATGATTAGGAATGCCGATGATGTCGCCGGGATAGGCTTCGTCCGCGACCTCGCGATTCTGCGCGAAGAACAGGATCGGCGAATGCACCGCGATCGGCTTGCCGTGCCCGGTCGGGGTCAGCTTCATGCCGCGTTTGAACACGCCCGAACACAGTCGCATGAACGCGATGCGGTCGCGATGCTGCGGGTCCATGTTCGCCTGGACCTTGAACACGAAGCCGGTGACTTCGTCGAAATCGGGCGAGACCGGCGCCGGCTCGGCTGGTTGCGGGCGCGGCGGCGGGGCGTAATCGGCGAGCGCGGCGATCAGTTCGGCGACGCCGAAATCCTTGAGCGCGGAGCCGAAATAAACCGGGGTCAAATCGCCATGACGATAGGCGTCGGCATCGAACGCGGCATAGCCAGCCTGCGCCAGCTCGACTTCCTCGGCGATGTCGATTGGAAGCTCGGGTGCGTCATCGACCTTGCCGAGGAATTCGCGGCTGCCGCCCTCGGGCCGGCTGACCTTGTTGGTGGTCAGATCGAGCACGCCCTGGAACTGCCCGCCCATCCCGACCGGCCAGCTCATCGGCGCGACGTCGAGCGCGAGCACGTCGGCGATCTCGTCGAGCAATTCGAATGGCGGGCGGCCTTCGCGGTCGACCTTGTTGACGAAGGTGATGATCGGCACCGACCGCAGCCGGCAGACCTCGAACAATTTGCGCGTCTGCGCCTCGATGCCGCGCGCCGCGTCGATCACCATCACCGCGGAATCGACCGCGGTCAGCGTGCGATAGGTGTCCTCCGAAAAGTCCTCGTGCCCCGGCGTGTCGAGCAGGTTGAAAGTGATGCCGTCCTTCTCAAACGTCATCACCGAGCTGGTCACCGAAATGCCGCGCTGCTGCTCGATCTTCATCCAGTCGGATCGCGCGCGCCGCGTCTGCCCGCGCGCCTTGACCTCGCCGGCGAGATGGATGGCGCCGCCGAAGTACAGCAGCTTTTCGGTCAAGGTGGTTTTGCCGGCGTCGGGGTGCGAAATGATCGCGAAGGTGCGGCGGTCGGAAATACTCATGGTGCGCGGCTCCTAGGGTGTGCCGGCGCTACCGGCAAGCTGAGCGGCGTCAGGCGGCGAGGGCTCGTCGGTCCTCATCGTCATTGGCGGGCCGATGCAGCCGCTGCCCGCGCGGCCGGCGGGCGCGCGGCCGGCGCGGCGCGATCTTCT
>NZ_BCYU01000149.1 GCF_001598355.1 Sphingomonas asaccharolytica NBRC 15499 | reverse complement strand
CCCCTGACCCGCCGCGCCAGCGGCTGCCGCGCGCCAGAGCAACGCGCAGCGTGCGAGGGCGCGCGGCAAAATTTCTCCTTCCCACGACAAGACCCCGCGCGGAGAGGCCATGCCTCCCAGCGCGGGGCTGACTACCACTGATCAGGCGGCTAGGCGCTCGGTCAGCGCGCCCTCGACTTCACCCTGCGCGGACGCATCGGCCGAAACCGCTTCTTCTGCCTCATCCCGCTCACCGGGTGCGGTCACATTCTCCGTATCCGGCAACGGCACCTGGTCGGGCGCGGGCCGCGCACGCTCGGCGACGACGAACGCGACCCGCGCATGGGCTGCGACCGACCCCACTCCGCCGCGATCGGTATAAGCGGCGGGCGGGAACGCCAGCCATTGGGGCACCCAGCGCTCGACCTTGGCGCGGCCCTCGGCCCCGGCCAGATGGTCGGCTACGATCTTCTTCAAGGTCGCCCCTTTTTCTGTCGCATTGGCCTCGGCGACCTCGGGTCCGGCGACCTCGGCGACCATCGCACCCAGCACCTGCTTGTCGCGGATCAGATCGAACAAGGCGGTGTCGGCCTGCCACCAATTGGCCATGGCGATACCGAGCGTCAGCCCGAGCGCATCGACCGCCGGGCTGCCGACCGCCAGCGTTTCGCCGATCACCACCGCGACCACATCGAGCACCGCCGGGTCAGCCAGGTCGAGCAACCGCAGGAAGATCGCGGTCAGCC
Organism: Sphingomonas asaccharolytica NBRC 15499; assembly: GCF_001598355.1. Taxonomy (GTDB): domain Bacteria; phylum Pseudomonadota; class Alphaproteobacteria; order Sphingomonadales; family Sphingomonadaceae; genus Sphingomonas; species Sphingomonas asaccharolytica. The sequence continues at coordinate 3,507 of NZ_BCYU01000149.1, read as the reverse complement.
GGTCGCCCTGCCGCCCGAAATCGTCGCCGCACCCGCCGATGACGGTCGCTTCCTCGCAGCCGAACCCGAGCAGCTCGAGCACTTCGCGGCGATGCCCGTCGAACACGGTTTCGGCGAGCGACGCCGCCACGCTCTCGCGGGTCGCATCGTCGCGTGCCGATTGGGGCTCGACGCGCACCGACCAGAGCGGCGACCCAGCAATGGCATGCGCGACCATCAGCCGGAGCGCGACCCCCGGCTGCGCGGTCAGAGCCGCGCGTGCGGCGGCATGGCGGTGCAGGTCGATATAGGTGCCAAGCGCGCTGGTCACTTCGGGCCGGGCGGGCTTGGCCTGCCCCGCCCCGTCCGCTGCCAGCCGCGCGGCGCGCTCCCGCTCCCGCCTGCTGACATAGCCTTCGTGGAAGCTGACCTCGCCGGTCGCCCGCACATCGACATAGACGCGCCCGCCTTTCCGCTTGGGCGTCTTTTCATATTCCCAAGCGCTGAAATAGTCGCTGGGCGGGACGATCACGACCTCGTTCCATCCAGCGGCGCGATAGGCCTCGCTGCGTTCGGCAATGGCCGCGTTCTGCGCCTCCCAGAAGGCGTCGGCGTCCGCGAAATAGCGATCCTCGCCGAACAGATCGGCGATGGTCGCAAGGCCGCTCGCCTCGACATCGAACAAGGCCACCCGCGCCGGGACCGACTGCCCCCCGGTCAGCCAGGCCTTGAGGCTCGCGCCACTCGGTGCGCGCGTGTCGGGATCGTCGACCAGCTTGAGCCACTCGGCCTGCTGGCGCTTGCTCGCCATGGTCAGATGGCGGACGGTCGCGCGGTCGATCTCCTCCTTGGCGTAGAGGTCGCGGATACGCGGCAGCAAATTGCCCAGCGCGAGAATGCGGCGCACGCCAAGTTCGGGAAGCCCGAACGTCACGGCGATATCCTCGGCGCTGCGGCCTTCCCTGACCAGCCGGGTGAAGGTGACCCACTGCGTGACCTCGTCGGGATCGAGCCGCGCGACATTCTCAATCAGCGACGCCTCGATCGCGGCGGCATCGTCGCCCTCGTCGAGGATCGCGCAGGGCAACAGGCAGCCGTCCGGATCGGGGTCCGGCGTCGGGCCGTCGTCATTGGCGGCACGGCGCTCAGCGTCGGCGATCCCCGCCGCGCGAAAGCGGCGGCTACCGGCGACGATTCCGAAGCGGTCATCGTCGGCGGGCCGGACCAGCAAGGGCTGCAGCACGCCGCGCTGGCGGATCGTCGGGAGGATGTCGGACACGTCCGGGGCCTTCTTGCCTGCGCGCATGTTCGTCTTGTCCACGAACAGCTTGTCGAGGGGCAGAAATTCGAGTTTCATGGGGATGCTCCTTTGGGAGTGCCGGTCCCGCCCTACTTCCATTGCGACGGGACCGGCTTTCGTGATGCGGGCGAGACGCGCCCGCTGCGTCAGCCGTCCGGCGAGCCGGGCGGAAGCTCTTGGGACAGGCGCTCGCGCGCGATGCGGAGGGCTTGCGCTGCCCCCATGATCGACCCCGTGCGGCGTGCGACCTCGGCCCACAGCGACAGCGGAACGTCGCTCGAAAAATGCAGGTCGCGCTCGATGCGGAGGTCGAACGGCAAGCGCACGTCCGCCAACTCGCCCAGCGAAAAGCTGCCGAGTTCGGGGCAGCCGAAGCCGAGATCGGCCAGCCCGAACAAGGTGTCGCCATCGGCATCAAGTTCGGTCGCGAGCCAGATTGCCGCGCTGATGGGCGAGAAGAATTTGACGACCGGCGCGGGGTCCGGTTCGCGGGCGCCCGCGCGCTGTGCGTCTTCCATCCTTTTCGCGTTGGCGACGAGCGCGGCGCGCAATTCCGGGGTGAGCAGGTCCATGACTATCGATCCTTGGAAAAGCGCGGCGCGCCATCGGCACGCTGCGCGGGGGCGAACAAATCGAGCTGATTGCGGGCGGCCAAGTCGAACAGGCCGAGGTCGCAAGGGCGCTGCGGCTTTTTCGGTTCAAGCGGCGCGGCGGCGCGTGCGGCCAGCCGGTCGGACAGTGTAATCGGCGCGACGCCGGGGACGAGGCTTTGCAGGCCGATGCCGGTCGGCTCGGCGGCGAAAGACTGACGTGCCTTGTTCATGCCCCCGGCTCCGATAGCGGCGCGTCGACGGGCGATGCGGCGGGTACGCGCGCGAGCAGCCAGTCGGCGGCGCGCGAGGCGGCCGACGCGGCGCGGACGATCGCACGAGCATCGCTGCACAGCAGGTCGAGCCAGCAGCAGAGATAATCCGCATGGCGCACGGTCGGCACGATGCCGAGCGCGGCGCACAGGAACGCCGATCCCATTTCGGCGATCAGTTCCTCGCGGGCATAACCGGGCGTGCCGAAGGCGCTCGACAAGTCGCGGCCCAGCCGCACGGCATGGCCTGTCGCATGGGTCAATTCATGCAGGCAGGTCCGGTAATAATTGATCGCGTCGAAGAACGCGGATTGCGGCGGCACCACCACCATGTCGCGCGCCGGGCTGTAAAAGGCCTCGTTGCCGCCGACCCGGAAGGCGACACCGCTGGCGGCGATCACTCGTTCGGCGGCGGGGACTTGCTGGGACACATCAATCGGCGCGGGCGGCAGCGACAAAGCCGGGTCGAGCCCGTCGCATTGCGCCACATTGAACAGGGTGAAGCGCTTGAGGAACGGCACGGTGCCGGGAGCGCTCCCCTCGGCCTCGGCGCGCGCTCTCTCGGCCTCGGGGGTGAACCGGTCGGCATAGACGACGGTGACGCCATGCTCGCCGCGCCGGACCATCCCGCCCAAGGTCGCGGCCTGCCGGAAGGTCAGCCAGCGCTGCGCGGGATAGCCGCGCGCGATCACCGCGCCCCACAGGATGAGGATATTGACCCCCGAATAAGCGCGCCCGGTCGCCGCATTGACTGGCAAACCGGCGGCGGTCGCAGCCCCGCTCTCCCATGGCTGCGCCCAAGGAAACCGCCCGGCCTCAAGCTCGGCGATGATCTTTTGGGTCACCTCCTCGTAGAGCGACGCGCGCGGCGCGGTCGCCGCCACCCCATCGCCTTGCTCCCCGCGCCGCCGCGACGTCCGTGCGCTGCGCGCCCCGGCCGCCTTGGTCCCGCCTTTCGCGGTCGAAATGATCGCCTGGGTCGGGTTGGTCGGCTTGATCGACCGGGTCGATTTGGTCGCGCTCCGGGACTGGCCTCGGACGGAACGGCGATTGGCGGGCATGACGCGTGACTCCTTCCCCGCCCCGCACATGGCCTCCCCGCAGAAAGCGGGGGTGGGCGGCACAGAGCGACCGAAGAGGCGCGGCAACGAGCGAGGCCGGCACCCAAGTCCGGGGTCCCCGTCGCGCTCGCGCGGCGGGGTGGCGCAGGGCCGCAACGTCAGTGAAGGAGCCGCGGCACGCGGCTTGCCGGCCTCGCGGCCGCGCCTAGCAGGGAGCGCCGCCCATCCCCGCTTGAACGGGAGAGGCCGCCAACAACGCCGCCGCGCAGTCGCGCGGCGTCCGCCTAGAACCGCGCCGGCGGCCC
>NZ_BCYU01000148.1 GCF_001598355.1 Sphingomonas asaccharolytica NBRC 15499 | reverse complement strand
GTATCAGTCTCACCGAGCTTGTCGCCCGTGGCCAGGCCCCACCCCAACCCCTCCCCTGAAGGGGAGGGGCTAGTGATGCAAACCGACGCGGGGGACCGGCGGCCACCATCATCACCGCGGCGCCTCGATCGTCTCGATGATCGAATGGACGACTTCCTCGACCATCCGCCCGTCGATCTCGGCGGCGGGCGACAGGATCAGGCGGTGGCGGAGCAAAGCGGGGGCGAGTTGCTTGACGTCGTCGGGAATGACGAAGTCGCGGCCATCGAGTGCCGCGCGCGCCCTTGCCGCGCCCGCCAGCATCGCGCCGGCGCGCGGGGAGGCGCCGCTTTCGAGATCGGCGACGTCGCGCGTGCCGCGGATCAGCGCGGCGATATAGTCGATCACTTCGTCGACCAGCCGCACGGTGCCGACCGCGGCGATTGTCTCGCCGATCTTGGCGGCGTCGGCGCGCGGCTCGACCCCCCAGCCTTCAGGTTCCATCGCGCCGGTCCTGGCGCCGTGGGTGGCGATGATCTTGCGCTCCTCGGCGGCCGAGGGATAGTCGACCGTCTGCTTGAACAGGAAGCGGTCGAGTTGCGCCTCGGGCAGGGGATAGACGCCTTGCTGCTCGATCGGGTTCTGCGTCGCCACCACCATGAAGCGGTCGCCTAGCGACAGGCTCTCCCCGTCGATCGTGACGGTGCGTTCCTGCATCGCCTCGAGCAATGCCGCTTGGGTTTTCGGCGGGGTGCGGTTGATCTCGTCGGCGAGCAGCATGTCGGTGAAGATCGGCCCGCGCGTCAGCGTGAAGGTCGAGGTCTGGAAGTTGAACAGATTGGCGCCGATGATGTCGCCCGGCATCAGGTCCGGGGTGAACTGAATCCGCCCGAATTTGATCCCGACCGCGCGCGCGAAGCTGTGCGCGAGCAGGGTCTTGGCGGTGCCCGGCGGGCCTTCGAGCAGGATGTGGCCGCCGGCGAACAGCGCCACGAGCATCAGCTCGACGGTCGCTTCCTGGCCGACCACGGCCTTGCCGACTTCCTGGCGAATCGCCATCGCCAGATTGCGGACTTCCTCGACCGTCACTTGCCCTTCTCCTTCTGCCAATCGTGTAGTGCGCGCGCCGCGGCGACCAGGCTGGCCTTGTCGTCCGCATCGTCCACGGCCTGGGCGAGGTCGGTGAACCGCGACCGCCCGGAAATCTTGTCGAGATAGGCGTCGATCGCCGGCCCGCGCAGCCGCGACGGCACGCCGAACGCGACGATCGCGCGCTCACGGATCGCCTCGACATAGCGTCCGCCCAGCCGCGCCTGGCGCCCCGCCTTGCGGATCAGCGCGGCGGCATTGTCGACCAGGGCGGTCTTGCCGAACGCGATCGCGCGCTCGCGATGGACTGCGGGGCCGAACCGCGCGAAGGCCTGCCATCCCGCCAGCAGCATCGCCGCGACGATCGCCAAGGTCATCGCCAGGAACGGCGGATCGAAGGCGAGCCGCAACGGGTTCTTGGCCTTGCCGAGCCCTGCCGCGGTGACATCGAAATCGAAATCCTTGTTGCCGTCCTCGTTGAGCGTCTCAAGCAAGGCGAGCGCGGCGCGCGCCTGGCTTTCGTCGTGCATTCCCATGTTCGACAGGAGGTCGGGGTCAGCCAGCACGTAGAAGGATTTGTCCCCGATCTCGCCGAGCACGATATTGCCGTCCTCGTCGGTCAGCAGCGGTTTGAGGTTGCTGTTGCCGCTGATTGTCTGGAGCGGCCGCGGTGCCTTGAACCCGAATTCGTGCGTAATCCAGCCGGCCGAGCACAACGGCCGACCGCCGCTCGCCTGCCGCGTTACGGTGAACTTGTAATCGGGCGCGAGCACGCCCTGTGGTTCGCTTTTAGGGATCAGCCCCAAGCGCATCACCCAACCGGGCTGGCCGGCGGGGCGTTGCGGTATGGTCAACCATTTCGGCAGCACCACCAATGTCGGAAGATCACTGCGCCGCGCCAGCACGTCGCCGAGCGGGGTCGAGCCCAGCGGCGGGGTCAGGATCAGCATGCTATCGCGACCGAGTTGCGACGGGTCACGAATCACCCGCGTATCCTTGCCCATCGCGCGCGCCAGCCGGACGATTCCGGTATAGCCGGTGGCGCCGTTCGACAGTGCGTGCGCGGACGATCCGTTGGTCGAATCGGTCGGCGCCTCATAGGCATTGCCCAACAGCAAGGCGACGAAGCCGATAATACCGACCGCGAGCAGCAGGATCACCGTGCGCAGGCGGAACGCGCCGCGATCGTCGCTACCGCGGCCGATGACGAGGTCGCTCATGCTTTCCACATCTTGGGAAGAGCGAAATCGGCATAAGCGGTGCGCGCCGCCTGCCAGGCATCGGCATCGACCGGGCGGCCGCCGAACAGGCTCTGTTCGACATGGCGGGCGATCGACGCGAACAGCTCGCGCGCGGCGCTCGGGATCGTGCTCGCGGCGGCGAGTTCGCGGCTGGTCAGGGCCGGTCGCACGGCCTGCGGCCGGCGCTGGCGAATATCCTCGATCGAGCGGAACAGCAGATGGTGGACCGCTTCGGCGAACAGACCCTTGGCGGCGAGAGCATCGGCCTCGTCGAGCCAGGCGCGGCCTTGCGCGGCGTCGGGCTGCCATTGCTCCTCATCCTCGATCGCGACCGGCGTCGCGGCGCGCGACCGGCGGCGCGGCAGGCGCCACTGGCCGTAGCGCAGCCGTTCGACGATCAGCCAGATCAGCGCCAGCGCGGCGATGCCGATCACGCCCCATAACAGGATGCGGGCATAAGGCGCCGCCGGCATGAAGCTGGTCAGCCAGGCGAAGAAGCGGCCGATCGGGGCGAGCACATGCCCCAGCCATTCGAAGAAGTGGGCGAGCCCCTTGAGCCAGGCCGGCGGTGCGGGCGGCGGAGGCGGCGGGGCCAGCGTGAACTGGACGGACGGGTCCGCGCGCAGCGCGTCATGCGCCGCGGTGAAGCGGTCGGCAGCGGCCGCGGCACCCTGCGTATTTCCCCCGGCCAAACGCTACCCCTGCGCTAACAACCCATATTGCTTACCCCATGCTGGTAAGCGCGCAACCGCTAAAACTTCCTTTTGAACCAAGTCGTTCTGGACATCGACGGACGCGGAGTTCAGATTGGGGCAGGACATAAAGGGGGCTTCATGTCGATCGGACGCATTCTCAACACCGCCTTCGGGGCGATTTTCGGTAATCTGTTCGTGATGTTGGGCATCGCGTTCCTGTTCGGGGGCCTGCCGCAGGGCGTGATCTCCTATTTCCAGCAATCGCTCACGCCACAGCTCGCGGCGGGCTCGATCAGCCTGGGTCAATATGCTGGCATCGTGATGATCGGGTCGCTGCTCAACATGGTCTTCGCGGTGTTGGCGCAAGGCGCATTGGTTCGCGCGACGATCGCTTCGAGCCATGGCGAGCGGGCGACGTTCGGCGAATGCTTGTCGACGGCCCTTCGCCGGCTGCTGCCGCTGCTGGGATTGGGCATCGTCAGCGGTCTAGCGGTCGGTTTCGCGGCGATCCTGTTGATCGTGCCCGGCATCATCCTGGCAGTCATGTGGTATGTCGCTGCGCCTGTCGTGGTAGCGGAGCGCGAAGGCGTGTTCGCTGCTTTGGGACGCAGTGCCGACCTGACCAAGGGCGAGCGCTGGAATGTCTTTGTCGTGCTGTTGATCCTGTTCGCAGTGTTGGTCGGTGTGGTCATCCTGTCGGCGGTCATCGGCGGCATCGCGGGTGCGACGGGCATCCTCACCGGCGGCAGCAGCATGATGCCGCTATTTACCGGGGGTGTGGCAGTGATCACCGGAACCATCAGTGCGACGATCGCCGGGACCCTCCCTACTGCCGTCTATGTCGAGTTGCGCGGGCTGAAAGAGGGGCCGGAGTCGCATGGGCTCGACGCTGTCTTCGCCTAGATTTGGTGACGGAGGCCCGCTTATAAAAACAGCCGGCCTCCGAGTTTAGCGCCTACCCCGCACGCCGAGCATCGCCAGCCCGGCGCACAGGACCAATACCGCCAGCATCGCCATCACCGCGGCAAAATCGCGTGGTGACGCCAGCCACCAGGTCAGCAACGGGCCGAGCAACGAGGGCAAGGTGTTGGTCAGGTTGAACAGGCCGAGATCGCGCCCGCGATGCCGCGGGTCGGGCAGCAATTGCATCGAGAAGGCGACCTGAAGCGGCAGGAACACGCTATAGCCGATCGTGTAGCAGGCAAAACCGATCGCTCCCGCCGTCCAGCTATGCGCCATCGCCATGCCGGCGAGACCGATTGCGGTGACGACAGCGGCGGCGACCAGGAACGGCTTGCGGCGATCGAGCCGGTCTGACAGCC
>NZ_BCYU01000147.1 GCF_001598355.1 Sphingomonas asaccharolytica NBRC 15499 | reverse complement strand
TCCCCGGCGAAGGCCGAGGCCCAGTTTCGTGAACATGGCGATGGCGTCCCGCCGTCAAGCGTCCATCGCGACTGGGCCCCGGCCTTCGCCGGGGAAGCGTGTGAAGGCGTCCGAGGACGCGCTTCGACAAGGCCGGCGCGAACGAGCTAAAGGCTCACAATGAACATTCCACCCTCTCGCCGCATCCTGGTCGACGCCGATGCCTGCCCGGTCAAGGACGAGATCTACAAAGTCGCCTGGCGGCTCGAAGTCCCGGTCTGGGTGGTCAGCAACAGCCATCTCCGCGTCCCCGCGCATCCGCTGATCACGCGCATCGTCGTAAGCGACGGGTTCGACGCCGCCGACGACTGGATCGCCGAGGCCGCCGGGCCGGGCGCGGTGGTGATCACCGCCGACATCCTGCTCGCCGACCGCGCGCTCAAGGCAGGCGCGCAAGTGCTGGCCCCTACCGGCAAGCCGTTCACGACAAGCTCGATCGGCGCGGCGATCGCGACGCGGGCGATCATGGCGGACCTGCGCGCCGGGGGTGATCAGATCGGCGGGCCGGCGGCGTTCAGCAAGGCCGATCGTTCGCGCTTCCTACAGGCGCTTGACGCCGCTCTTATGCGGGCGCGTTAACCGAGCCATGGATCTCGACGACCGCCTGCGCCACTATTTCGGCAGCGCCGACTTGGCCACGCTGACACCCGCCGCCTTCGAGGCGGGAACCGAGCGGATGCGCGTCGATCTGGGACTGGAAAAAGATCGCCCGCGCCGCTTCGCCTTGTGGACGTTGATGTTCATGCTCGGCGTCGCACCCGACCTCGATGTGGCGTTCAAGGACGAGGCGGATCGCGACGCCGCCCGGAATTTTATGGACATGGCAGACGAAGCCGAAGGCTGAGCCTTCTCCCCTCCCGCGGACCGGGAAGGAATCTGGCTTGCCGTCCCCTCACCCGCTAGAGCACCGCCTATGATCCGCCTGACCGACCTTGCCCTTCCGCTCGACCATATCGACGAGGCCTTGCCTGCTGCGATCTGCGCGCGCTTGGGAATCGCGGCGGACGAGTTGCTCAGCTTCGAGATCGCGCGGCGCGGCAACGACGCACGGCGCAAGAACGCGATCATGCTGATCTACGCGATCGACCTGGCCGTCGCCGACGAAGCGGCGTTGCTCGCGCGCTTCGCCGACGATCGCAATGTCCGCCCGACGCCCGACACCGCCTATCAACCGATCGCCCACGCCACTGGCAACGGCCTGCGTCCGGTCGTCATCGGTACCGGCCCGTGCGGCCTGCTTGCTGCATTGATGCTCGCGCAAATGGGGTTCCGCCCGATCATCGTCGAACGCGGCAAGGTCGTGCGCGAGCGGACCAAGGACACCTGGGGCCTGTGGCGCAGGAGCGTGCTCAACCCGGAAAGCAACGTCCAGTTCGGCGAAGGTGGCGCCGGCACATTTTCCGACGGCAAGCTCTACAGCCGGATCAAGGACCGCCGCCATCTCGACCGCAAGGTGCTTGCCGAGTTCGTCAAGGCCGGGGCGCCGGAGGAAATCCTGACCGAGGCGCACCCGCATATCGGCACCTTTCGCCTGGTGACGATGGTCGAGAGCATCCGCGCGACGATCGAGGAGCTGGGCGGAGAATATCGCTTCGGCACTCGCGTCGACGGCGTCGACATCGCCACCGACGCGGGCGGCCAGCGCCATATTCGCGGCCTCCACCTTCATGACGGCGAGTATCTCGAGGCCGACCGCGTCGTCCTGGCGATCGGCCACAGCGCGCGCGACACGTTCGCGATGTTGCAGGCGGCAGGCGTGTTCGTCGAGGCCAAGCCCTTCTCGCTGGGCGTGCGCATCGAGCATCCGCAATCGTGGATCGACAAGGCGCGGTTCGGCCCCAGCGCCGGCAATCCGATCCTGGGCGCGGCCGAATATCATATCTCGCACCATGCCTCGAACGGGCGCGCGGTTTACAGTTTCTGCATGTGCCCGGGCGGGACCGTGGTGGCGGCGACGTCCGAAATCGGCCGCGTCGCAACCAACGGCATGAGCCAATATTCGCGCAACGAGCGGAACGCCAATTCGGGGCTGGTCGTCGCGATCGACCCCGAGCGCGACTATCCGGGCGATCCACTCGCGGGGATCGCGCTGCAGCGCCATTGGGAAGAGCGCGCGTTCATAGCGGGTGGCTCCAATTACAAGGCACCTGCGCAGAAGCTCGGCGACTTCCTCGCCGGGCAGCCCTCGCAGGAATTGGGCGCGGTCATCCCCTCCTATCGTCCCGGCGTCGAGCTCACCGACCTGTCGCTTTGCCTGCCCGACTTCGCGGTGGCCGCGATGCGCGAAGCGCTGCCGGTGTTCGGCCGCCAGATCCCGGGATACGACCATCCCGACGTGCTGATGACCGGGGTCGAGACGCGGACATCGTCGCCGGTGCGCTTTACCCGTGGCAAGGACTTCCAGAGCCTGAACACCGCCGGCCTGTTCCCGGCGGGCGAAGGTGCTGGCTACGCTGGCGGGATCCTGTCGGCGGCGGTGGATGGTATCAAGGTAGCGGAGGCAGTGGCGCTGAGCCTGGGTGGCGAGCGGGCGGACGTTGTGGTGGGGGCCGTGGCTTAGGCACTTTAGTCATGCCGGGCTCGTCCCGGCATCCATTGCGCTGCTAAGCCCCGCCCTAGGGCCTCTTGTCCCGCGCTTGCGGCACGGTGAACCCCGGCACAAGGCCGGGGTGACGATGGGAACTGGGCGAAAACCTGGACTACGCAATCAACTCGCCAATTCCGAACATTGAAAATTGGCCTAACCTGGATCAAAGCCGCCGCATGGCGCGGCTGATCCTGTTCAACAAACCCTATGGCGTGCTGTGCCAGTTCACCGACCGCGGCACCGAGGGATCGTCGCGCCCTACCCTGTCCGCGTTCATCGACGTGGCGGGAGTCTATCCCGCCGGGCGGCTCGATCTCGACAGCGAGGGGTTGTTGCTGCTGACCGATGATGGCCGGCTGCAGTCGCGGATCGCCGACCCGAAGTTCAAGACCGCCAAGACCTATCTCGCCCAGCTCGAGGGCGAGGTGAGCGACGACGCGCTCGCAACCCTTCGTAGTGGCGTGCGGCTGAAGGACGGCGCCACCCGCCCAGCCGAGGCCGAGCGCATCCCGGCCCCCGATCTATGGCCGCGCGACCCGCCGATCCGTTTCCGCAAGAACATACCCGATGGCTGGATCCGCCTGACGATCCGCGAAGGCCGTAACCGCCAGGTCCGCCGCATGACCGCGGCGGTCGGCCATCCGACGCTCCGGCTGGTGCGGTGGAGCATCGGCGACTGGTCGCTCGACGGCATCGCGCCGGGGGAATGGCGATCGCTGGACGTGTGAAGATATTCTTCGACGGCGGCTGGCGGCCGGCGACGGGGATGGAGACCGCGGTGGTCGTGCAAGGGCGGGACTATGTGCGGCAAGGACTGGGCCCGGGGTCGGCAATGGACGCCGAGTGGCTGGCGTTGTTGCACGCGGTGGAGCTGGCCGCCGACCTTGGGCTGCACGACGCGGTGTTTCTGGGGGATTCGCTGGCGGTCGTCGGTCAGGCCAACGGCACGGTCAGATGCCCGAGCGATAACCTCCGTCACCGCCAGGCCCTGGCCGCGCTGCAGCCGCCGACGGGCAGGCCCCGAATCCATCATGTAAAGCGATCGCAGAACCTGGCCGGCATCGCGCTTGCGCGACTGCACGAACGGTAGCGGCGACCAAAATGCCTTGATTTAAGTAAATTAGTTACGGAAAACGCCGCCGCAATATTTTCTTGTTGCAAATGTTAGATCGCTTGCGCAGCTTACGAATCGACAGGGCGGCGACAAGCCCCGTCTCTCAGGAGAGGCCTCACCTAACAGGGAGGGTCGCTCTTGACTGCTTCACAAGGCGTCTGGCTGATTCCGTTGATCGCGCTGTTATGCGCCGGACTGATCGCGGGTTTTGCTGCCGGTATTTTCGGCATTGGCGGGGGGTTCATCGTCGTTCCGGCGCTGATGCTGGTCCTGCCCCTCTTGGGCGGCGACAAGCATCAATATGCGCATGTCGCGATCGGTACGTCGGCCGCGACGATCATCCTGACCTCGCTCAGATCGTTGCGATCGCATGCCAAGCGTGGCGCGGTCGAATTCGAGATTTTGCGCGCCTGGGCGCCATGGCTGATCTTCGGCGACGGCGTCGGCGTCGTGCTTGCCGGCCATGTCGACGGGCATGTGCTGCTGCTGATCTTCGCCATCGGCGTGCTGCTGATGTCGCTCAATTTCCTGATCCCGCGCCTGAGCAATCACGTCATCTCGGACTCGATGCCGGGACTGGCGCCGCGCGTCGCCATTGCCGGCGGGCTCGGCACCTTTTCCTCATTGCTCGGGATCGGCGGCGGCACGATCGCGATCATGGTGATGACGCTGCATGGCCGATCGATCCATCGCGCGATCGCGACCGCATCGGGCATCGGCGCGCTGATCGCCATCCCCAGCGCGATCGGGTTCGCGATCATCGGGTTCCGCCAGCCGGGCCTGCCCTGGGGTTCGCTCGGCTATGTCAACTTGCCGGCGACAATCGTCATCGCCTCGATGTCGGTGCTGACCGCGCCGCTCGGCGTGGCGGCCGCGCATAGTCTGCCGGCCGGCCCGCTCAAGCGCGTGTTCGGCCTCTACCTCATCTTCATCGCGTTCGTGATGCTGAGGAACGCGATGAAATTCTGACAACCGCGCTGGTCGATGGGACCGACCAGAGCAACCAGGGAGACAGACACAATGATCGACCATGCCAAGATGATCGACAGAGAAAGCGTCATCGACATCGCGTTGAACGAGGAATCGGCGGACGACCTGCTCAGCCGCGGCTATGCCCGCCGCGACCTCGCCCG
>NZ_BCYU01000146.1 GCF_001598355.1 Sphingomonas asaccharolytica NBRC 15499 | reverse complement strand
TTATCCGCAGGCCATGCCGCTTGCCGCATTGCCCCACCCCCAACCCCTCCCCTGAAGGGGAGGGGCTTCAGGGTAGCCGCGACGCTAAACCCGCCCTTGCCCCCCTGCCGCGCCATATCGCTGAGCGCCGCGCGCCGCAGGCCGCGCCCCGGCGCGAGCAGCGACACCGCTTCCAGCACATTGGTCTTGCCCGCGCCATTCTCGCCGGTCAGCACGACGAAGCCGCGCCCCGGATGGAGCACGGCTTCGGCATGATTCCTGAAATCGGTGAGGATCAGGCGCGACAGCATCGCGCCCGTCCCTAGCGGAGTTTGGGCGCTTGCGTCAGCCTTGCACTCAGGCGGCGAGCTTGGCCGGCGCAGCGCCCGATTGCTGGTTCTTCGCGCTCAGATACGACGACATCTCTTCGCCCAATTCGCGCTGCGCCTTGAGATAGGCGACCGGCTCACTAAGCCCGAGCCGCTTGCGCGCCGCGTCGAGCGGCTCGTGCAGCAGCTGCAGATAATCCTCGCCGGAAATCCACTTGGCCTTCTTGCCGCGCTGATAGCCTTCCCACACCGCCTTCGCGAACAGCGAATTACCGGTGACTTTCAGGCTCTTGAGCGCCGCCGCGCCGCCGATGAATGCCCAGCCCAGCCCACCGACCTGGGCGTAGCTGAAGGCGACCAGCGCCGCTTCGCCCATGCTTTCGTCGGCCTTGTAGCCGGTCAGGACGTGCCAAATGTCGTGCGTGTCGCGCACCCGCCGCCCGAACCAGGCGTAAGGATGCGGCATGTCTTCCTCGCGGTTGACCTTGCTGACTTCGGCCAGGCCGTCGGCCGAATAACCGGTCGATTCGAGGAAATGGTTATAGGCAGCGCCCACCGTGCCCGGCGCGAATTGCTTGGCATAGCCCGGCTGTGACAAAAGCTGCGCGAGCTCGATCCGCTCATAGGCCATCCGCCCACCCTCTTCGGTGGCGATGAAGCGCGCGTAATTCATCGGCGCATTGCCGACGTTCAACGCGCGCATGATCTTGAACACCTGCGTCGTGTCATCGCCATTGGCGAGCAGCTTCCGGATCGAGCTGAACGCGGTCTTCCAGTCACGCTTGCCGGTGGTGCCGGGAAAGGGGGGGAGCTTTGCGGCCATCGAATGATTCCTTACTGACACTCATGTAAGTAAGCGAAGCGGCGCGCGGAGTCAAGCCGGTGCCGATCCCCTTATGCGCCGCGTCGATGACAATATCGTTGATGCCCGAAAGGGCGCAACCGGATGATGAGCCTTCTCCCGCGTGCGGGAGAGGAGAGAGGACCTATGAGGGAAGCGAATTAGCCCTCGCCCGCTTGCGGGAGAGGGTTGGGTGAGGGTCTTCTTTCTTCTTCCAAGCGGTTGGAACACCAAAGAAGAAAGAAGACCCTCACCTTCCCACCGCTTCGCGGCGGGCCCCTCCCGCATCAGGTAAACAGCGCCCCGCGCTGTTTAGGTCATGCCGGGGGCATGACCGACCTGATACGCCCGCGCGCGGGAGAGGGAATTTGAGGACGCGCTTCTACCGCTCCCGCGTCACACCCGCATCGGCATAAGGACGTACAGAGCCGGCGACTTGTCGTTCTCGCGGATCAGGGTTGGTGCGCTGGCGTCGGCGAGGTGGACCTCGACCATGTCGCCCTCGATCTGGCCGAGAATGTCGAGCAGATAGCGGCTGTTGAAGCCGATATCGAACCCCTGCGCGGCGTAATCGCCGGGGACTTCCTCGGCCGCGGTGCCGTTTTCCGGGCTGGTCACCGACAGGGTGATCTTGTCGCGGTCGAGCGTCATTTTGACCGCGCGCGTCTTTTCGGTGGCGATGGTCGACACGCGGTCGACGCCTTCCTCGAAGCTCCTGGGGTCGATCCGCAGGATCTTGTCGTTGCCGGTCGGGATGACGCGCGAATAATCGGGGAAGGTGCCGTCGATCAGCTTCGAGGTCAGCAGGGCCTGGCCCATGTCGAAGCGGATCTTGGACGAGGACAAAGACACGCCGACCGAGCCGTCGATCTCGTCGAGCAGCTTGCGCAGTTCGGCGACGCATTTGCGCGGGATGATGATGTCCGGCATCCCCTCGGCGCCGTCGGGGCGCGGCAGGGTGACGCGGGCAAGGCGATGGCCATCGGTGGCGGCGGCCTTGAGCACCGGCTGGCCGTCATCGGCGACGTGCCAGAAGATGCCGTTGAGATAGTAACGCGTCTCTTCGGTCGAGATCGCGAAGCGCGTCTTGTCGATGATCTGCTTGAGCGTCTCGGCCGGCAGCTCGAACTGGACCGGCAGCTCGCCTTCCGCAATCACCGGGAAGTCGTCGCGCGGCAAGGTGCCGAGCTGGAACCGCGCGCGGCCCGCGACGATCGTCATCTTGCCCTCTGCCGCGGCAAGCTGGACCTGGCTGCCCTCGGGCAATTTGCGCGCGATGTCGAACAAGGTGTGCGCCGACACCGTGGTCGCGCCCGGCGTGTCGACCGCGGCGGGTACGCTTTCGTTGATCTGCAGGTCGAGATCGGTCGCCATCAGCTTGAGCGATCCCTCGGCCGTCGCCTCGATCAGCACGTTCGACAGAATCGGGATGGTATTGCGGCGCTCGACCACCGACTGCACATGGCTCAGCCCCTTGAGGAGCGTTGCGCGTTCGATCGTCGCCTTCATGTCCTAACCCCCGGGCCGGTGCCCTGATTTTCCGACCCGCCAGACATGAGAGAATCCGGGGGCAATTCGCCTACCGTCTTCCTTAACGTGAAAAAGGGCCGGAGCAAGCGCCCCGACCCTCCTTTCACACCCTGTTTCCCCTGTTATTGTGGATGAATCGCTTTGGTGGGTGAATCGCTTCAGGAGCGACCATCAACCTTAGAAGCGGACACCCACCCCGGCGACGACCTGATGCCGGTCGGTATCGACCGAGAAATTGTTGGTGTTGCCGCCGTTCGGATATTCAAACCGCGCCTGGCCATAGTTCGAATAACGATATTCGACCTTGGCGTAGGCCTTGCCGCCGAGCGATTGCTCGACGCCCGCGCCCGCGCGCCAGCCGTCCAGGTTGAAATGCTGGCCGGTTTCGGTCGTGCCGTCCGACGCGACGAGATCGAGCCGCTGGTTGGTATAACCGCCCTTGGCGTAGATCATGGTGCGCGGCGCGACGACATAGCCGACGCGCGCGCCGGCATAGAGATCGCGACCCGCCTTGACCCGTCCATAGCCCAGCGCCCCCGCTGCGGACGGATTGTTGGTCACCTTGCTGGTCGACCCGGTCACTTCGCCCTCGGCACCGAACACCAGGTTCCCGCTGCGGATGTCGTACCCGACATCGCCACCATAGGTCAGACCGTCGGCCGAATTGCGGCTGTCGATCGACGAATTGGGCACCTGGCCCGGCTGCATCCGGTCATAGCCCAGGATGATGCCGGCGCGCGGACCGCTGAACGACGTGTCGCTATCCGGGTTCGGGGGGCCATCCTGCGCGAAGGCGGGAGCGGCGACGGCAAGCGCCGCGAGGCTGGCGGTGGCAAGGATCAGCTTACGCATAAATAACTCCATTCACTCAATATCCCGCGGAGCACCGGGGGGTCGGTGGCGCGGGAAGGGGCAAATAGGTGGGGAGCCAAGAGGTTGCATGAACCTCAGATAAACAAGGAATTCCGTTGCTTTCGCGCCACAGGGGGTTGAAAGCGCTGGGAATGATTCCAAGGCGGGGACGCGACTTCATCGCGCGGCACGGCGAGACGGTGTTCAACGCGGCCGGGCGGTTGCAGGGCGACCATCCGCACACCCCGCTGACCCGCGCCGGCTTCCGTCAGGCCGACGAAATGGGCGAGGCGCTCCGCCATGCTTTGGGCGACAAACCCACGCTGACGTTATGGGCGTCGCCGACCGGGCGCGCGCTGCAGACGCTGGCGGTGATGGCCGAATGTGTCGGGCTCGACTGGCATCAGGCGCGGACCGACCCGCGGCTGACCGAGATCGGGATGGGCAGCTGGGGCGGGCGTTATTATCAGGACGTGATCGCCGAGGTCGGCGACGTGGTGGACCGCGCGAGCGGCCTGTTGATCAGCGCGCCCGACGGTGAACTCTATCCGCAGATCGCCCAGCGCGTATCGGCCTGGCTGGCGGAAACCGACGACGATCCGGGCGACCGATTGGTGATCATGCACGGCATATCGAGCCGGGTGATGCGCGGGGTGATGACCGGACAACCTTTGGTCGACGGCTTCGGCGCGCCCGCGGCCGGTCATTTGCCGCAAGGGTCGCTGGTGATGATCGAAAACGGGGTCGAGACAATCGTCCATCTCGGTGGCGGCGGGGAGACGGTGTGAAGCGGCTGGCGATAGCCATCGCGCTAATCGCAACGGCGGTCGCGGCCCTCCCGGCAATGGCGCGCGATACGATCGGCGTGTGGAACCGCTGGGCCGCGTTCAGCGACCCGAGTCCGCGGCGCTGCTTCGCGATCGCGCAACCGGTCGACCCCGACCATCGCGCCGGCTTTGCCAGCATCGCCAACTGGCCGGGCCAGCATATCCGCAGCCAACTCCACATCCGCCTTAGCCGCGGCCGCGCCGGCAATGCCCGCGTGACGCTATCGATCGGCGAGCGCCGTTTCGAGCTGGTGGCAGGCACGGACGACGCCTGGGCCCCCGATTCGCGCACCGACGCCGCGATCGTCGCCGCGATGCGCAGCGGCCGGTCGATGAGTGTGGAGGGGTTGGGGCGTGATGGCTCGGCGTTTGCCGACGTCTACGCGCTGTCGGGCGCCGCTACGGCAATCGATGCGGCGGCGCTGGCGTGTCGGGGGTAGGCATGGTCCCTCTCCCGTTGGGAGAGGGAGGGAGCCGCCATCGGCGGCGGAAGGGTGAGGGCAGCTTTATCCCTCCACACCTGCCCTCACCTTCCCACTCGGCTATGCCGAGCGGGCCCC
>NZ_BCYU01000145.1 GCF_001598355.1 Sphingomonas asaccharolytica NBRC 15499 | reverse complement strand
CTTGCTGACCACGCACGAGGTCGCGGTGACGATCGAGGAAGGCGCAATCGGCGGGCTCGGTGCTCACGTCCTGACGATGGCGAGTGATACCGGGCTGATCGATGGCGGGCTCAAGCTGCGCACCATGCGGCTGCCCGACCTCTTCCAGGACCAGGACAAGCCCGAGGTGCAATATGCCCAGGCCGGACTCGATTCCGACCATATCGTCGACACCGTGCTCAAGGCGTTGCGCTATAACGACGCGAGCGCGATCGCGGAGTGCCAGCGCATATGAAGCGATTGTTGCTGGCATTGTTGGGGTTGCCACTTCTGGCGGCCGCAGGGACGGATGCGCGAGGTGTGCTGACGATCGACGTCGGCAATGTCCGCATCGCCAAGGGCAATGTCCATGTCGACGTCTGTCCCGAAGCGCAGTTCCTCAAGGATAATTGTCCCTGGACGGGGAATGCGCGGGCCAGGCTGGGCGACACGCGCGTGACGGTCACCAATCTGCCGGCGGGGCGCTATGCGGTGCAGGCCTTTCTCGACGAGAATGGCAATGGTGAGGTCGATCGGGCATTGTTCGGCATCCCGAAGGAGGGTGTCGGCTTCTCGAACGATGCCAAGATCCGCCTCGGCCCACCCAAATTCGCCGAGGCGGTATTCGCATTCGACGGCAATGCCCGTACTATCCGATTGACGCTGCGCTATTTCATGGGCGCTCAAGGTCCGTCGGCGCGCTGATCGTGCGGTCCCCGGTCACGCCAATCGTCGCGGCTAGCGTGCGCCGCCCGTGGCTGACGGTCATCCTGGTGCTGGTCCTCGCCGCGCTGGCGCTGTTGGTCACCCTCAATCGTTTCGCGATGACTACCGACACCGCCGAATTGATCTCTCCCAATGTCGAATGGCGTCAGCGGGAAAAGGCGATGGAGCAGGCGTTCCCGCAATTGCGCGACGTGATGCTGGTGATGGTCGACGGTGCCACCCCGGAGCTGGCCGAGGACGGCGCAGCCCGGCTCGCCGCCCGGCTGGCATCCGACAAGGCGCATTTCCGGCTTGTCACCCGGCCCGATGGCGGCGACTTCCTGGGACGCGAAGGTCTGTTGTTCGGCTCCGTACAGGATGTGCGCGACACCAGCGCCGCGCTGGTCGACGCGCAGCCGATGCTCGGTCCACTCGCCGCCGACCCCAGTCTGCGCGGCGTGGCCGGCGCCTTGTCGACCATTGCCGATGGAGTGCAGACGGGTCAGGTCACGGTCGACCGGATCGACAAGCCTGTCCGCGCGCTCGGTGACGCCGCCGACGGCGTGCTCGGGGGCAGGCCGAAGCCGTTTTCCTGGCAGGCGCTGTTCGCGACCGGCAAAGGGGCACTGGCCCCGCCGAAGCGGCGGCTGATCCTTGCCCAGCCGGTCTTGAACCATAGCGAGCTGATGTCCGGAGAGGCGGCCAGCGACGCGGTCCGGACGACCGCCGCGGCGCTCGGGCTCGATGCTGCGCATGGCGTAAAGGTGCAGCTCACCGGCGAGGTGCCATTGGCCGACGAGGAGTTCGGCACGCTCCAGGAGAATATCGGGCTGGTCGGGCTGGTGATGCTCGCGGCGATGCTGCTCACCTTGTGGTTCGCGACCCGATCGGTGCGCCTGGTCGCCGCGATCCTGGCGACGATCGTGCTCGGCCTCCTCGTCACCATGGCGGCCGGGCTGGTCGCGGTCGGCCGCTTCAATCTGATCTCGGTCGCGTTCATTCCGCTGTTCGTCGGTCTGGGGGTGGATTTCGGCATCCAGATCTGTGTCCGCTACAATGCCGAGCGCGCGGGCGGCGCCCCGTCCGATGCGGCGCTGCGCCAAGCCGCGATCGCGCTCGGCGCTCCGCTCACGCTGGCGGCAGGCGCAATCTTCATGGGCTTCGGGGCGTTCCTGCCGACCGCTTATGTCGGCATTGCCGAACTGGGCGTGATCGCCGGGCTTGGCATGATCGTCGCGCTGGCGCTGAGCGTCACGTTGCTGCCCGCATTGGTGATGCTGTTCCGCCCCGGTCAGCCGCGCGGGGACGTGGGATTCGCCACGCTCGCACCGGTGGACCGATGGCTCGAACGCAATCGCGGCATGGTGCTGTGGGGATTCGCGATCGCGCTCGTCGCCAGCATCGGCATCCTTCCCTGGGTGACCTTCGACTTCAATCCGCTGCACCTGCGCAATCCCGACGCGCCTGCAATGCGGGCATTGGCCGATTTAACGCGCGATCCCGACCGTACGCCGAACACAATCGACGTGCTGGCCGCCAATCCGGCCGAAGCGCAGGTGATCGCCGGCAAGCTCGATCACTTGCCAGAGGTTGCGCGGGTGATCTCGCTCGACAGCTTCGTGCCCGAAGACCAGCAGGCCAAGCTGGCGATCATTCAGGATGCGGCATTGCTGCTCGATGTGACGATCAATCCGCTCGATATCGCACCGCCGCCGAGCGATGCGGATCTGGTTGCCTCACTTTCGCAGAGCGCTGCCAAGCTGCGCGCCGTCGCCGGGAATGGTCAGCAACCCGGCGCGCGCGACGTCCGGCGGCTCGCGACTTTGTTCGAACGGTTGGCCCGAAGCACGCCCGAGAAACGCGCTGAAATGAATGCAGCGGTATCCCGGCCACTCGACGTGATGCTCGGCCAGGTTCGGCTGGCCTTGCAGGCGACGCCGGTCACCCGCGCCGATCTGCCCGTCGAGCTTGCTCGTGACTGGGTCACGCCCGACGGACGCGTACGGCTCCAGGTCTTTCCCAGCGGCAACGGCAACGATAATCGCGTCATTCGCCGGTTCCGGACCGCCGTTGCCGGCGTGACACCGGCCATATCCGGCTTGCCGGTCGCGACCCAGGCAGCGGCCAATACCGTGGCCGGTGCCTTCGTCCAGGCCGGGGTCCTCGCCTTCCTGCTGGTGAGCGCGCTGCTGTTCGTGGTGCTCCGCAACGTACGCGAAGTGGCGTTCACGCTGGCGCCGGTCATCTTGTCGATCTTTCTGACCTTGGGCAGCTGCGTGCTGATCGGCCAGCCGATCAACTTCGCGAACATCATCGCTTTCCCATTATTGTTCGGCGTGGGCGTCGCTTTCCACATCTACTTCGTGATGGCGTGGCGGGCAGGGGCAACCGGGCTGCTCCAGTCCAGCCTGGCCCGCGCCGTGATGTTCAGCGCACTTGCCACCGGCACCGCGTTCGGCAGTCTCTGGCTGTCGCGTCATCCCGGTACGGCCAGCATGGGCGAGATCCTGATGATCTCGCTGATCTGGACGCTGATCTGCGCCTTGATCTTCGAGCCCGCGCTACTGGGGCCGCCGAGGCGCGAGCGGGCATAAAGGTAGCTGGGTGATTTTCTGCGGTGGCTCCCTGAGTAGGATTCGAACCTACGGCCGCTCGATTAACAGTCGAGAGCTCTACCGCTGAGCTATCAGGGAACGTCACCGGAGCGCGCGTCTATACCTTCGCGCATTAACGATGCAACCCCTGATTTCCCGTTAAAACCTCAGGCGGCGAACTGCTCCATGGTGATGCGGTCGTCGAGCGCATGCTCGGGGTCGAACAGCAGGGTCAGCTCGCGCGAACGGTCGATCGCGATATCGACCTGGGCGACGTCGCGTACCTCATGCTGGTCGGCGACGGCGGACACTGGCCGCTTCGCCGCTTCGAGTACCTTGAGCGTGATCCGTGCTTTTTCGGGCAGGATTGCGCCGCGCCAGCGCCGTGGTCGGAAGGCCGAGATTGGGGTCAAGGCGATCATCGCCGAGCCGAGCGGGAGGATCGGGCCGTTAGCCGACAGATTGTACGCGGTCGATCCCGCCGGCGTCGCGGCCAGGATGCCGTCACAGGCCAATTCCGGGATCACGACGCGATCGTTGACCGTGACTTCCAGTTTGGCGGTCTGACGCGTTTCGCGGAGCAGCGAGACTTCGTTGATCGCCGGGTGGATGAACGTCTCGCCCGCGATCGTACGCGCGGCCATCTGGAGCGGCGTGACCTTGAACGGACGCGCGCGCTCGAGCCGCGCGTCGAGCCCGTCGCGCCGCCAGTCGTTCATCAGAAAACCGACCGTGCCCAGATTCATGCCGAATACGGGCACCGGATCACCGCGGCGGTCGAGCATCGCGTGCAGCGTCTGCAACATGAAGCCATCGCCGCCCAGCGCGACGATCAGGTCGGCCTGTTCGACCGGCACCCACTCGTAGCTGTCTCGCAGCTCGCGCTCGGCGGCCTGGGCGGGTGGGGTCGGCGACGCGACCAGCGCGCGTTTCATCCGCCAGTCACGCTCATATGCCGCCCGACCGCGGGCGCGGCGCCGGCGGCGATGCGGAAATCGTGGCGCGCGGGCTTGATCGCCAGAGCTTCGTCGATCGCGGCGTCGAGTCCGGCCGTCCCGCCGATGCGCAACGCTGCCTTCAAATCCACCTGATCGTCATGGCCGAGACAGGCATAGAGCCGCCCCTCGGTAGTGAGTCGGACGCGGTTGCAGCCGTCGCAGAAATTGACGGTGAGGGGGGAGATCAGCCCGAGCCGGGTGGGACTGGCGCCGACACGCCAATAGCGCGCCGGACCGCCGGTCGATCGCGGGTCGCGGATCAGGTCGAACCGCCGCGAGAGATCGTCGAACACCGCGGTCAGCGGCACGAAGCGGTCGGCGCGATCCTCGTCGATCGCACCTAGCGGCATGGTTTCGATGAGGCTGAGATCATGACCCTGTTCGACGCACCAGGCGAGCATTGCCGAAATCTCGTCCTGATTGAGATCTTTCAGCGCGACCATATTGATCTTGATCGCGAGTCCCACCGCCTTGGCAACGGCAATGCCGTCGAGGACGCGCGACAGATCGCCCTGGCGCGTGATATGGCGAAAGCGATCGGGATCGAGGCTGTCGAGGCTGACATTGATCTGGCGGATGCCGGCGGCCCGCAGGGCGGCGGCACAATCGGCCAGTCGCGTGCCATTGGTCGTCAGCGTCAGTTCGTCGAGACCGTGGCCGACCTGCCGACCCAATCGCCGGGCGAGATCGATCGCGCCGCGGCGCACCAGCGGTTCGCCGCCGGTCAGCCGGATCTTGGTCACACCGCGCGCGATGAAGCGCTCTGCGATGACGGCAATCTCGTCGAGTTCGAGCAACGCATCGCGCGGGAGGAAACGCATGTCCTCGGCCATGCAGTAACGGCAGCGCAGGTCGCAGCGATCGGTCACCGACACACGCAGATAGCTGATTGTGCGGCCATGTCGGTCGATCAGGGCGGGGGCGGTCGCCATCGTGCTTCGACAGCTAGGGCGTCGTACTCCCTGCGGCAACCCCGATTAGCTGCGCGCGTTCGGATTGGTCATTGGCCGATTGCGGATTGGCGAAGTCGCACCGGCATGCGTAGAACCGGGCGCAATGGTCCCCAGTGATCCCCAGACCGGAAACTCCCTGTTCCTGCTGTCATTCCGGCAGCGCGGCGAATTGTCGGCAATCGCGGCAGAGGCCGGCTGGCGCGTGGTGGCTGCCCGGCGTGGCGACGGTGCGGCGCGGCGGTATCTCGGCAGCGGCGCGGCCTTGGCCGTGCTCGACGCTCGCGGGGCGCTCGGCGAGGGGCTGGCCGCCGCC
>NZ_BCYU01000144.1 GCF_001598355.1 Sphingomonas asaccharolytica NBRC 15499 | reverse complement strand
TGGCGGCGCGCAATAGGAGGCGCTGGCTCCCGGTAAAGATGCGCCCAAAATGAACGCGATTTGTTGGTTTATCAAATAGTTTCCATTGCCAAGCTGGAGATAGTGAAACAGCCTCTGCCTGTTCGAATCAGGGGGCAACATGGCTCGATTAGCTACGGCGCTGACTGTCTGCGCCGGTTCGATAATGCTCGCCGCAATGGCGACCGGCATGGCCGGAGCATCCGAGACGGTCAATTACACCTATGATGCCAAGGGGCGGCTGGTGAAGGTCGCGCACTCGGGCACGGTTAACAACAACGTTGTGTCGAATTACAGCTTCGACAAGGCGGACAACCGCGTCAACGTGAACGTGACCGGCGCGCCGTAGGCGCTACCCTGTTTCCTGCTCTCAACTGCAATTCATTCTCATGGGGAGGACGAACGATGTTCGGCCATAAGCTCGCGCGCGCCATTCTCGCATCGACCGCATTGGCGGGGGGCTGTCTTGCGGCGCCCGCATGGGCCGATTCTCCGCATCCCAATCTCGATGCCAATGGTGTCGACCTGACGACGGGCGAGTTCAACCTGCAATTGCCGATCGCCTCGATCGGATCGGGCCAGGTGGAGCTTCCGCTGATCGTCTATAGTGGAGCGACCGACAATTGGACTCGGGCCTATCTGACCAAGTCGACATCGGGATCGACGCAGACGATCGTCATCATCCTCGGTAATAGCTACGACCGGTTCGTCTTCACTGGCGGTGCCAGTAGCGGGGTATCGGCGAATGGCACGGGTGCCACGTTCGACGGCTCGACCTATCGGACGTTGAACGGCGTGACGATCACCTTCGCGGGGAATACCCAGGAGGATCACATCACCAATCTTTGCGACGGGAACGTCCCGACCAATTGCACGATGCTGGGTAACACCATGTCGGGCAAGAGCGGATTGACCGTCACGTTCGGCTGGGACATCCATGAGAATTGCGCGACCATATTCAATCCCGATGGAACGCTGAATTGCACCGACACCTGGCGGCTTGCCAGCGTGAGCAACGAAGCCGGATATTCGATCAATTGGACGTTCGCGAGCAACGCCGGGGGCGGGCTGCATGCCAATCCCGGTCCCGACTGGTTTCGGCGCACCAGCGCGCAACTCCAGAACGCTAATGTCGCCTCCGCCAGCTGGCCGACGGTGACCTATGCCAACCCGTCTTCGGGCGTGACGACGATCGCTACGCCGGCAAGCGAAACCTGGCGGATCACTGAGAGCGGCGGTTTGGTTACCGGCGTTCGCCGTCCCACCGCGTCGAGCGACACCACCACGATCAATTATACGTCGGGCAAGGTCAGTTCGGTCACCAACAATGGGATTACGACCGGGTATAATTATTCGGTCGCGGGCTCGACCGCGACCATGGTGGTAACTGACGCGCTGACCAATCAGACGACAATCGTCTCCGATCTCACCAAATATCGGCCCACGTCGGTTACCAACGCGGCGGGCAAGATCACGTCGATGACCTATGATAGCTTTGGACAGCTAACGTTGGTGACGAACCCAGAGGGCGACAAGGTCCAGTATGACTATGATTCGCGCGGTAACGTGACGACGACGACCCGCAAGGCCAAGACCGGCTCGCCGCTTGCCGATATCGTTACCAGTGCTGGCTATGATACGACCTGCACCAATGTCGCGACCTGCAACAGTCCCAACTGGACCAAGGACGGGCGCGGCAACCAGACCGATTATACTTATGACAGCACGACCGGCCTGGTACTGACGGTGACGGCGCCGGCGGCGCCGAACGGCAAGCGACCGCAGACGAGATATACCTATTCCACCGTCGCCGGCGTGAAGGTCGTCACCGCGACATCGACCTGCGCCACAGGCCAGGCGAGCGACATACCGAGTTGTGTCGGCACCGCGGACGAGACCAAGAATACCCTGGTGTATGACAACAACCTCAACCTGACGTCGGTTACCGCCGCGTCTGGCGAGACGGTGCCCACGGTTAGCGCCACGACCACGGCAACCTATGACGCGATCGGCAATCTGCTGACCGTCGATGGCCCGCTGTCGGGCAGCGCCGATACGACGACGTTCCGCTATGACGCGGATCGCCGGCGAATTGGGACGATCTCGGCTGACCCCGACGGCGCGGGGGCGCTGAAGCGACGCGCGCTCAGGAACACCTACAATGCCGATGGCCAGGTGACCGTTACCGAAGTTGGGACGGTAAACGGCACAACCGATACCGATTGGGCGGCATTTAGCTCGCAGCAACAAGCAACGGCGACCTATGACGCCAACGGATTCAAGACCAAGGATGTCGTCACCGCAGCGGGCAACACCTACTCTGTCACGCAATACAGCTATGACGGTGATGCGCGGCTGCAATGCACCGCGCTACGGATGAACAGCGCGAGTTGGGGATCGCTTCCCGGATCGGCGTGTACTTTGGGAACAACGGGAAGCGCCGGCCCGGATCGTATCACAAAGACTTCCTATGACGCGGTAGGCCGTGTGACCAAGACCCAGTCGGCTTATGGCACCAGTGATCAGGCGGATGACGCGACCGGCACGTATAATGACAACGGGACGCTCGCGACGCTCACCGATGCCGAGAACAATAAGACAACCTACGAATATGACGGGTTCGATCGGTTGTCGAATACCCGCTATCCGTCGATCACTAAGGGTTCGGGGACGAGCTCGACGACCGACTACGAGCAGCTCACCTACGATGCTAACAGCAACGTCACCAATCGTCGACTGCGCGACGGCAACTCGATCGCCTACACCTATGACAATCTGAACCGGGTCACCTTCAAGAACCTACCGGGCGCCGAGGCTGATGTCACCTATGGCTACGACCTTCTCGGGCGGCTGACGACGGCATCAAACACCGGCACGACGATTACGCGCGGCTACGACGCATTGTCGCGCCTCACCAGCGATGCCCAACCGTTCGGCACGTTGAGCTATCAGTATGACGCGGCCGGCCGCCGGACCCGTCTTACTTGGTGGGACAGCTTCTATGTGACCTATGACTATCAGGTGACCGGAGAGGTCACAACGATCAAGGAGAATGGATCGACAGCGCTCGTCACCTTCGGCTATGACGATCTCGGCCGGCGCAAGTCGCTGACGCGGGCGAACGGCACCAGCACCAATTACAATTTCGACGCGGTCTCGCGCCTTTCGTCGCTTGGCGCCGACCTTGCGGGGACCGTCAACGACCTGACGCTTGGCTTTGGCTACAATGCAGGATCGCAAATCATATCGACCACGCGATCGAACAATGCTTACTCATGGACGGGCGCGGCCAACGTGAACCGCGGCTACACCGCCAATGGCCTCAACCAATATAGCGCGGCGGGAGGTACGTCGTTCGGTTATGATGCCCGGGGCAACCTCACGAGATCTGGTGCCGATACCTACACGTACAGCTCTGAGAACCTCCTGACCACGAAGCCGGGAGCGGCCTCATTCTTCTATGATGGTCTTAATCGATTGACGGAGTACGACACCAGCGTATCGACGCGAATGGTCTATGACGGCGGCGAGATCGCGGCCGAAGTCGCCAATCCATCGGGCAGCATCTTGCGTCGCTATGTCTCCGGCTCCGGAAGCGACGAGCCGCTCGTCTGGTATGAGGGGGCGGGCACAAGCGACAAGCGCTGGCTGGTGGCTGACGAGCGCGGCTCGATCGTGTCGGTGACGAACGCGAGCGGCTCACCGATCGCGACTAACACCTATGATGAGTATGGCATCCCCGGCGCGAGCAATCAGGGACGGTTCCAATATACCGGACAGGCTTGGCTGCCGGAGGTTGGCCTCTATTCCTACAAGGCACGGATGTATTCGCCGACGCTTGGGCGGTTCATGCAGACCGATCCGATCGGATATGGCGATGGGATGAACTCATATAATTACGTCGGGGGAGATCCGATAAATAGAGTAGATCCATCAGGCATGGTGTGCACATATTCCAATTATGCCCATGTGGTAATAACGCTCTGGTCCGATGGCAACGTGACGACGGATATAGGTGGGTTCTATACTGTGCGATCTGGCTGTGGAAGCGCCGATGGTACATATCCCGGCTTATACAACGGGGGTGGCGAGTCAGCGCCGGCAAAAGATTCCCACTCCGACGAGACGCAGGCTGCTGGTTGGCAGGGGGATATCACCATCACTGCCGACCAGAGCAGAGCCAATAAATGGGACTACCGATTATGGGGATGGTGGCCGCTTTGGATGTTTTTTGACCGTGGGAATGGAAATGGGAAAAGTCCGCCAAATGACGATAGCTATCCACCAAGAAAAACGGAAAAACAATGTGAAGCAGAGCTCGCAGCTAATGAGAAAATGTGCTTCTCTTTATACCCAAGTTTTCCGTTTCCATCGAAGGATTTATTTTGGAGATCTAGAAATGCCTGTCTTAGTGATGCGATGATTCATTATTCTTATTGTTTAAGAGGTAGGCGGCCTGGCAAACCTTTCGATCCGTATATCTATTCTGACTTGGACTGGAAGCCATGAGGAAGTTACTTTGCAGAAGAGTTTATAAAGTAATTAACGACGACGCTTCAATTATAGTCGAAGTGTTTATGCCGGAATTAAATGATGGGGCATGGAGATGTTTCTATACGTTCTATTATGGAGACTCGGATGAGTATAACCATTCTATAGCAATGGGCGATATTATAGATGCAATATCATCTGTTAACGAAGTAATTTCTATAAAAATAAATAATAGAGAATCCGAGTTCTCAAGTAAAATCTGTCTGATGGAATCGGATGGCTTTATATAATTATCAGGTTAATTATGCTATTACGGTGACACGTGCAATAACCACTTTACTAAGTGGCAGGTAAGCTAGCGTGACGCGATGGCTCGCCTTCCCCACATCGTTCTCCCCGGCATTCCGTATCACGTGACCCAGCGCGGCAATCGCCGTGAGCAAGTGTTCTTCGAGGACGGCGATTACGAGCTCTATCTCGATCTGCTGTCGGACGCG
The DNA here is from genome assembly GCF_001598355.1 of Sphingomonas asaccharolytica NBRC 15499. GTDB lineage: Bacteria > Pseudomonadota > Alphaproteobacteria > Sphingomonadales > Sphingomonadaceae > Sphingomonas > Sphingomonas asaccharolytica. The sequence continues at coordinate 592 of NZ_BCYU01000144.1, read as the reverse complement.
GCGGCGCGATCGGGAGTGGCGATCTGGTCCTATTGCCTGATGCCCAACCACGTCCACATCATCGCGGTGCCGAGCGACGAGGACGGGCTGCGGCGGACGTTCCGCTATGTCCATCGCCACTATACGGGATACATCAACGCTCGCCTGCGGGTTACCGGGCATTTGTGGCAGGGGCGGTTCAGCTCGGTCGCGATGGACGAAGCGCATCTGGTCAGCGCGCTGCGCTATGTCGCGCTCAATCCGGTGCGGGCGAGACTGGTTGAAGGGGCAGAGGACTGGCGTTGGTCGACTACAAGGGCGCTCGTTGCGGGAGAAAGCGACGATCTTTTCGATGTGACGCCGGCGCTTGAGCGGCTGGGTGACTTCGCCACGTTCCTGGGCGAGGCGTTCGACGAGGCGATGAGCTATGCCGCGTTGCGCAAGGCCGAGAGCGTTGGCCGGCCGGTTGGATCGAAGGAATGGCTGGAGGATATGGAGGCGCGTACCGTCCTCGTTCTTGCGCCGGCCAAGCGCGGGCCGAAACCGAAAGAGCGGTAAAGAGGGGTTGTCGCACGTGTCACCGTAATTCGATCGGTTATACGACCGGCTGCGT
>NZ_BCYU01000143.1 GCF_001598355.1 Sphingomonas asaccharolytica NBRC 15499 | reverse complement strand
CCGCCCCGCCTCTCCTTACGGCTTGCGGGTCGCAACGTTGTTCGACCGGTCGCGATCGGGCAGCTTATGGTCGGGGTCGAGTTCGGCCCTGACCACCGTACCACGCGGCACCGCGACGTCGGTCGTTGCCTGGCGGATCCATGTCTCGGCGGGCAGTGCGATGTCGCTAGTCCGTCCGTCGGCATAGGTCACGCGCAACGTCGCCGGCATCACGAGCTTGTCGCGCGATACGACGCGGATCAGCGGCGTGCCGTCCTTGGCTGTCGAGATGGTGTCGATCGCCAGGTCCATCTGCCAATTGTTCGCGTACCAGCCGCGCCACCACCAAGAGAGGTCCTCGCCGCTCTCGCTTTCCATCGCACGGAAGAAGTCGGCGGGCTTGGGATGCTTGAACGCCCAGGCAGCGATGAAGCGGCGGAACGCCGCGTCGAACCGCTGTGGGCCCAGGATCTGCTCACGCAACAGCACCAGCCCCAACGCCGATTTGAAATAGGTCACCGGGTGGCGGTACTTGCCGGGGATCGTGTCGGCGCGCGAGAGGATCGGCGGGGCATCGGGATCGGCCAGGATCGGCAGGATTTCGTCGACCGGGTTGCCGCCGCCGGGCGCATATTCGCTGTCGCGCTTGGGGGCATATTCGCCGCGGTTGAACTCGTCCGATTCATAGGTGTCGATGAAGGTGTTGAAGCCTTCGTCCATCCAGGCGTTGCGGCGCTCGTCGAAGCCTACGATCATCGGGAACCAGCTGTGCCCGATCTCGTGCGCGCTGATCCAGAACAGCTCCTTGCCCTTGTCCTCGACCCCGTCGAACACGATGCCCGGATATTCCATCCCCGATGCCGGGCCGGCGATGTTGATCGCGGCGGGCCAGGGATAAGGATACCATTTGGCCGAATAGCGCTCGACCGCGTCCTTCATATATTCGGTCGAGCGCGCCCATCTGTCGGGGCCCGCCGATTCCGCCGGATAGAAAGACATCGCAAGCGACGGCTTGCAGCCGGGCAGGTTGATCCGCGCCGCGTCCCAGGCGAACGCCGAGGACGCGCTGAACGCGACGTCGCGGCTATTGTCCATGTGGAAATGCCAGGTCAGGGGACCCGCCTTTGGCCGCGTGGTCGGATCGCCGACGCGTTCGGGCTCGCGGATCATCACCGTGCGGTCGCTGCGCCGCGCCGCCGCCAGCCGCGCTTGCTGCTGCGGAGTGAGCACCTCCTGCGGATTGACCAGCTCGCCCGACCCGGCGACGATCATGTCCGAGGGGACGGTGATGAAATAATCGAAATTGCCGTATTCGAGGTAGAATTCCTGCGCGAGATAGGGCGCGGGGTCCCAGCCGCGAAGATCGTCGAACACCGCCATGCGCGGATACCATTGCGCGACCGAATAGATCGGCGCGCCGATCTTCGCGGTCAGCCAGCCGGTGCGCCCACCGAAATCGTCGCTGGGCACTTCGTAATGATAGCGGATGTGGATCACCGCCTTGCCGCCCGGGGCGAGCGGCGTGGGCAATGGCAGCTGCGCGCGCGTATCGCTGATCACCGGCGTCACCGGCACCGCAGTCTTGCCGAGCGTCACCGATACCTGGTCGAGCGTCATCCCCTGGGTATTGCCGCGCGGCACGCCACCCTGCGCCAGACTACCGCGCGATCCGGGGCGGTAGATATTCTGGTCGAGCTGCAGCCACAGCGCGTCGAGCGCGCTCGGGCTGGCATTGGTGTAGGTGATCGCCACTTCGCCCTTGATCGTATGCGCGGCGGGATCGAGCGTCGCGTGGATCTGATAATCGGCGCGGTTCTGCCAGTAATTGGGCCCGGGCATGCCGTCGGCGCCGCGATAACTGTTGACCGCCTGGCCCATGTCGTAGGGCGCGAAGGTCTCGCGCGGTTGGTAGCTCGATCCGCTGGCGGCAGTGGTCGCGGCGACGATCAGGGCGAGACCGATGAGGCGGGCGAGCCGGGTGGACATGGAGGGAGGATCCTGGACCAGGGAGGGGTGCGCCCTTCCGCCACAATGGCAGGCTGTTGTCCAGCCAGCGATAGCCGATACAGACCCTCACCCTTCCCACCGCCTTCGGCGGCGCCTCCCTCCCTCTCCCGCGTGCGGGAGAGGGAGGGAGGCGCGAAGTGCCGGAAGGGTGAGGGTCTTTTTTTTAGGCGCCCGCAGCCGACAAAATCTCGATCACCTCAACAGCATCAGGACGACCCGGCAGAGACGCCACCTCCCCCTCCATCGCGCCGATCAACGCCCGGGCGAGTGGCGCCGAAAACGCGATCAGCCCCGCCGCCGGGTCCGCCTCGTCATCGCCGACAAGCCGTATCACGCGCTCGCTGCCATCCACCGCGATCCGCACGCGCGAGCCGAACGCGATCTCGTCCGCCGGCGGCACCGGCGCGACGATCGCCGTCACGCGGCGCCTGTGCCAATAGCGCAGGTCGCGCGCGATTTCCTCGCGGCGCGCCTCGTCGGCATCGACCTGCTCGGCCTCAAGCGCGGCGATTCGGGCGTCGATCAGCGCCGGGCCGCCTTCAGTGACCAGGTTCGGTCCCGCTGGAATCGGCAGCTCGAAGCGCGGTTCCTTATGCTCCTCGTCGCTCTCGCGGCGGAACGCGACGCTCATTGCCGGTCCTTGCCCAGCAACCGGATGATCGCCGAGAAATCGAGCCCGCCATTGCCGGCATCGTTGAATGCCTGATAGAGTTCGGCCGCCTTCGCCCCCATCGGCGTATCGGCATCGACCGAGGCCGCGGCTTCCATCGCCAGGCGCAGATCCTTGAGCATCAGCGCGGTCGCGAAGCCGCCCTGATAGTCGCGGTCGGCGGGCGTCTCCGGCCCGACGCCGGGCCAGGGCGCGTAGCTGGTCAGCGACCAGCTCTGACCCGAACTCACGCTGGCGATGTCGAAGAATTTCTGCGGATCGAGCCCGAGCTTGTCGGCGAGCACGAACGCTTCGCACGTCGCGATCATCTCGGCGCCGAGCACCATGTTATTGCAGATCTTGGCTGCCTGCCCAGCGCCCGATCCCCCGGCGTGGATCACCGCCTTGCCCATGTCGGCGAGGAACGGCTGAGCGCGATCGAACGCCTCGGCAGAACCGCCGACCATGAAGGTCAAAGTACCCGCATTGGCCGCCGCGATCCCGCCCGACACCGGCGCATCGACCGCGGCATAGCCTTTGGCCTGCGCCGCTTCGCCGACACGCTTGGCGGTGGCGACGTCGATCGTCGAGCAATCCATCAGGATTGCGCTCAGCGGCGCCTTGCCCAGGATCGACTCCCCATAGACGCTTTCGACATGCTTGCCGGCGGGTAGCATGGTGACCACCGCCTCTGCGCCATCGACCGCTTTAGCAGCATTCGCCGCGGGCAGGCAGCCGGCAGCCCTGGCCTTGTCGAGCGCCTCGGCCGACAGGTCGAAGGCGCGGACGTCATGCCCCTTCTTCGCCAGGTTCGCGGCCATCCCGCCGCCCATATTGCCCAGCCCGATGAATGCGACGCGTGCCATTTTCTTCTCTCCGTCGCCCCGGCGAAGGCCGGGGCCGCAATGTTTTTGGGATAGATCGCCAGCGGCCCCGGCCTCCGCCGGGGCGACGGCTTACTTCCCTACCCATTTCCCCGGCCGTTTCTCGACGAACGCAGCCATGCCTTCTTTCTGGTCTTCCGTCCCGAACAGCCCATGGAACAGGCGGCGCTCGAACTGGACGCCCTGCATCAGCGTTGTTTCGAACGCAGCGTTGACCATTTCCTTGTTGGCGAGCACCGCGAGCGGCGCCATGCCGGCGATCGTAGCGGCGGTCTTGACCGCTTCCTCGACCAGATCGGCGGCGGGAATGATCCGTGACACCAAACCGGCGCGCTCGGCCTCCTCGGCGTCCATGAAGCGGCCGGTCAGGCACATTTCCATCGCCTTGGCCTTGCCGACCGCGCGGGTCAGGCGCTGCGATCCGCCCATGCCGGGGGCGACCGCGAGCTTGATCTCGGGTTGGCCAAACTTCGCGGTGTCAGCGGCGAGGATGAAGTCGCACATCATCGCCAGCTCGCAGCCGCCGCCGAGCGCGAAACCGGCAACCGCCGCGATCACCGGCTTGCGGGTGCGAGTGAACTGCTCCCAACCCGCGAAATAATTGTCGCCGTACATGTCGCCGAACGACTGCGGCTGCATCTCCTTGATGTCGGCACCCGCCGCGAACGCCTTCTCGCTGCCGGTCAGCACCGCGCAGCCCTGGCTGGGATCGGCATCGAACGCTTGCAGCGCCGCGACCAGCTCACCCAGCACCTGGTTGTTGAGCGCGTTGAGCGCTTGCGGCCGGTTGAGCGTGATCAACGTGACGCCGGCGTCGCGCTGTTCGACCAATAGGGTTTCGTAGGTCATAGGAACTCCATCAACGCGCGGACGCGATATTGGCCAGCAACGCGTCGAGCTGTGCGGGCGTCGCATGCTCGAACGCCTCATCGGCGGAGGTCGGCAGGTTTTCGTAGGGGATCGGTTCGTCGAACTGGTCGGCGGCCAAGTCCCAATAGCGGCCGTCGATCAGATTGTAGAAATGCGTGCCGCCCTTGGTGCGGGTCTTGACGATCTCTCCGCCCATCAGCCGCCGCACCGCAAGTGCGGTCACCGCGCATTGATTGCGGCACGGATTGGCGGGATCGAACAGTGTCGACACCGTCTCCGGCGCCCAGGCACGCTTGACGCGGTGATAGAGCTGGTCGGGCGTTTCGATGGTCATTGCGGTGTCCAGGCCTCTTCCTTCGGCAGGGGTGCGAAAATCGCGTCGATCAGGTCGTCGGTGACGCCTTCGGGTTTGTCGGGGTTCCAGACCGGCGCATTGTCCTTGTCGACGATCACCGCGCGGACGCCCTCGAGGAAATCGTGACGCACGACAACGCGGCTGCCGACGGCATATTCCTGGGCCATCTCGGCGGCGAAATCGACCATCTGTCGACCCTCCGCGAGCAGGCACAGCGACACTTTCATCGTCTGTGGGGATTTGGTCCTGAGCGTCGCCAGGGTTTCCGCGCCCCAGGTACCGCCTTCGCTCTCCAGCGCGGCGTAGATGTCTTCCAGCCGGTCGGACTCGAACAGGCGGTTGATGTTCTCTTCGTGCGCGACGATCTTCGCCTCGGGCACCGGCGACCCCAGCTCGACGAGAATTTCCTCGATCTCGGTCGGCGCCGCCGCGATCCGCGCCTTGGCCATCGCGAGCGTGTCGCTGGTCAAATAATCGCTCGCCAGGCCAAGATTAAGACACTCCGCCCCGTCGAGCCGATGCCCGGTCAACGCGAGATACTGGCCGACCCGCCCCGGCAGGCGCGACAGATACCAACCGCCGCCGACATCGGGGAACAGGCCGATCCCGGTTTCGGGCATGGCGAGCCGGGTATTCTCGGTCGCGACGCGGTAGCGCGCGGGCTGCGAGATGCCGACGCCACCACCCATGGTGATGCCGTCCATGAACGCGACGATCGGCTTTTCGTAGGTGAACAGGCGATGGTTCATGCGATATTCGGTGAAGAAGAACTCCCGCGCCTCGACCCCGTCCTTCGCGCCGCTCTCCGCGAGCATGCGAATGTCGCCGCCGGCACAGAAGCCTCTACCATCAGCATGATCGATCATCACCGCCTCGACCGCGGGGTCGTCGCGCCACGCCGCCAGCGCGTCGAGCACGGCCGCGCACATCGCCGTGTTGAGCGCATGGATCGTCTTGGGCCGGTTGAGCCGGATACGGCCGACCTTGCCCTCGATGAAGGTGAGGACGTCGTCGGTCATAACCCCTCTCCCTCTGGGAGAGGGAGGGAGCGGCCAAAGGCCGCGGAAGGGTGAGGGCAGCCAGCGGTTCGCGCCCT
>NZ_BCYU01000142.1 GCF_001598355.1 Sphingomonas asaccharolytica NBRC 15499 | reverse complement strand
GGCGGCGCGGCTTCGGGCTGGGGCTTGGGCGGCGCCGGCTCGGCCTTGTCCTCGGCCGGCGCGGGCGGCGCCGAATCCTCGGGATTGCCGATATCGGGCGCCTTGCTCTCGGCGGGATCGACCGTCGTGTTGGGGGCGCCTGCCTTCAGCCCGACATCGTCGGCGATCGTTACGTCCATCGGCGCGACCGGCGGCGGCGGGGGCGAGGGCGGCAGCAGCGACAGGATCGTGAACAGGACGATATGCGCGAGCAGCGACACGCCGATCGCGGTCCACAACCGGTCGTGGCGCTCCTGAGGGATCGGGCGCAGGATAGGGGAGACGGCGATGCCGCTCACTGGCGCTCCCTGGCGTTGGAGACGAGCGCGACGCGGGTGAGGCCCGCGCGGTTGAGCTCGCCCATCACTTCCATCACGCGGCCATAATCGAGCGCCTTGTCGGCGCGCAGAAAGATCTGGGGCGGCTTGTCGGCCTGGCGGCGTTCGCTCGCGATCACCGAGAGGCGGTCGGGCAGTTCCTCCATCGTCACGGCGTCGTCGCCGATATGGATCGTGCCGTCGCGATCGACCGCGATGTCGACCGGCTTCTGATCCTGGTCGAGCGCCTTGGCGCGGCTATCGGGCAGATTGACCGGCACCCCCGCGGTCATCAGCGGCGCGGTGACCATGAAGATGATCAGCAGTACCAGCATGACGTCGACCAACGGCGTGACGTTGATGTCCGCCATCGGCGCGCGCCGTCCCTTGGCGCGGCTGGAGGGGAGATTCATGGCCACGTTATCGCCCCTCCCGTAAACGGGAGGGGAATGGACATGTCATCACTCTCACCGCTTCGCCTCCAGCTGGCGGCTCAACGTCGTATGGAACCCATCGGCGAAGCGGATCAGCCGCGCCTCGATCCGGTTCACGCCGTGGCTGAAGCGATTGTAGGCGATCACCGCAGGGATCGCCGCGAACAGGCCGATCGCGGTGGCGAACAGCGCCTCGGCGATGCCGGGGGCGACCACCGCCAGGCTGGTATTCTGCGCCGCGGCGATACCGGTGAAGCTCGACATGATCCCCCAGACGGTGCCGAACAGCCCGACGAACGGGGCGACCGACCCGACTGTCGCCAAGATGTTGAGCCGGTCGGCGAGCTTGTCCGCTTCCCCGGCAACGGCCGAGCCCATCGCGGTGGCGAGGCGCTCGCGAATGCCCTCGCGATCGACCACGCCGCCGGCAGTCGAGCGGCGCCATTCGGATACGCCGGCCGCGAACACGCGCGCCACCGGCAATTCGTCATCACCGTGCAGCTTGTAGAAAGCGTCGATATCCTCCGCCTTCCAGAAATCCTTTTCGAATTTGTCGATCTTGCGCCGGGTCGCGCCGATCTTGGTCGAGAAGCCGATGATGATCGCCCAAGTCCAGATGCTGGCGAGCAGCAGCCCGGCCATGACGATCTGAACGATGATGTCCGCATGCAGCAGCAGCGCGATCGGTGAGGTCGATCCGGGGGAAAGGTCCAAACTCCAATGCATTACGTCTTCAGTCCCCTTGTTCTTCGGGTGTACAGATCAGCCCTGCATAGGCCGACGCCCAGTGTGCCGGCTGGCGTTTCGGGCGTCCGTCGGGCGCGACCAATGCTGCGATCACCTCCGCTTCTGCCAGTAATTCAGGTCCCCGCATGACTCTCTGATGAATATGCACCGCCGCGGCGCGAATCCGTGTCAGTCGCGAAACAACCACCAACGCGTCGTCGAGTTTCGCCGGGCGGCGAAATTTGATCGCCATGTCGGACACCGCATAGGCGCCCTCCCCGGCTTCCATCGCCGCGCGCTGATCGATCCCGACCAGCCGCAGCATGTCCGACCGCGCACGCTCCATGTAGCGCAGGTAATTGGCGTGATAGACCACGCCCGACAGATCGGTATCCTCGAAATAGACGCGCACCGGGAATCGGTGCTCGCGTCCGTCGAAGCGTCCTTCGACCGGCTGGTCGATACCGATTGCCGTCATAACACCACGCTCTACCGGACCCGGCTGCCAAGGCAAACTCAATTGGTCCCAGCTTTCGCGCTGGACGGCGCGACGAGCGGGGCTAAACCCTCGGCGGAATGACAGAAGCCCTTCGGATTCGCGGCCTTGCCAAGGCGTTCGACAAACCCGTCATCACCGGCCTCGACCTCGATATCGCCGGTGGCCAGCTTTATGCGCTGCTCGGCCCGAACGGTGCGGGCAAAACCACCACGCTCAGGATGGTCACCGGCCTGACCCGGCCCGATGCGGGCAGCATCGAGATTTTCGGGGTGAATGCGCTAGCTGATCCGATCGCGGCCAAGGCGATCACCGCCTGGCTGCCCGACGAGCCGATGCTCTACGACAAATTGAGCCCGCTCGAATATCTCGCCTTCGTCGCCGGGCTGTGGCGGATGGACCCGCATGTGGCGTCGGAAGAAGCCGAGCGGCTGCTTCACTGGCTCGATCTGTGGGAACAGCGCGACACCAGGTGCGAGAACTTTTCGCGCGGCATGAAGCAGAAGGTCGCGTTGGCGGCCGCCCTGATCCATGATCCCAAGTTGCTGATCCTCGACGAGCCGCTGACCGGCCTCGACGCGGCGATGGCGCGCTCGGTCAAGGATGCGCTGCGCGAACAGGTCGAGCGCGGCAAGACGGTGATCGTCACCACCCACATCCTCGAAGTCGCCGAGCGCATGGCCGACCGCATCGGCATTATCGGCGGCGGCAAATTGCTCGCGGAGGGCACGCTCGACGAATTGCGCGACCGTGCCGGGACCGAGGGCATGACGCTCGAGGATACCTTTATCCGGCTGACGAGCGGGGCGTGACCCGATTGGCTCCCGGAAGCTTTGCCTGGCTGGCCCGGCACGAATTGCGGCTCGCCTGGCGCGGCCGCAGACGCAGCGGCAAGCGTCAGGTACTCGCCCTGGTGTTGCTCGGCCTCTACCTCGTGGCCGGCACGACGGTCGCCTATTTCCTGATGGGCGTGCCGATCGACTATCGCGCGGAGATCGGGATCGGGATCCTCGCCGCGTCGGTCGTCGCGTTATCGTTCATGACGACGCAGGCGATCCTGGGCAGCCAGCAGACCTTGTACGAAAGCCGCGACCTCGATTTGCTGCTGACCGCACCGATCGAGGGCCGGGTTGTGCTGCTCGCCAAGTTGGCGGGAATCGCCGGCATGATCGTGCTAACCTATGGCGGGCTGTTGTTGCCGGTGGTCGTCCCGGTGGCGATCCTGGGCCATCCGCATCTGTTGGGCGTGGTCGCGCTGCTGGTGGCATTGGCGCTGAGCGCGGCCGCAATCGGCATCGCCATCACCCTCGCGCTCGCCAGCATCGCCGGCCCCCGCGCCGCGCGCACGGTCGGTCAGGTCGCCGCAGCCGTGTTGGGCGGCGCCCTGTTCCTCGTCAGCCAGCTATCGCATGGCGGCCAGGGCCGACAATCGTCCTTTGTCGTGGTCTTCCGGGATCTACGCGCCTGGGGATGGGGCGAGAGCGGATGGAGCGGCGTGCCCGGCCATGCCGCATTCGGCGATCCGGTGTCGCTCGCGATCCTGCTGGCGATCGGGGTCGCGCTATTCACGGGCACCGGCGCGGTGCTGCAGCGCCTGTTCCTGAGCGGCTATCAGGATGCCGGAATGCGGCTGAGCGGGACGCGGCCGACCGGCAAAGCGAGCGCTCGCCTGTTCCATGCCGGCTTGTTCCGGTCCGTCCTCGCCAAGGAATGGCGCTTGCTCGCGCGCGATCCCGGTCTGGTGTTCCAGATCATCCTGCGCCTGGTCTATCTGGTGCCGCTGATGCTGGTCGCGTTTCGCGGAGGTGGCGGACTGATCGCACCTGGCCTCGCTTTTGCCAGCGTGCTGGTGGCGACCCAGCTCACGGGCAGCTTTGCCTGGCTGGCCGTGTCGGGCGAGGATGCACCCGAGCTGATCGCGGTGGCCCCGGTCGATAAGGCGCGCGTCGATCAGGCCAAGCTCGCTGCAGCCTTGCTGATGGCGGCACCGATCGCCGCCTTGCTGCCGATCGCGATCGCGACGGTAGGTCGATCGCCGCTAGGTGCGTTGGTATCGCTGATCGCCACCGCGATCGGCGGAACGATCGCGGGCTATATCGAGCTCAAACTGGCCAAACCGGGCCAGCGCTCGGCGTTCGCCAAGCGGCGCGGCGGCAGCGCGATTGCCGGCATCCTGGTGATGATCGTCGCCGCGATCTTTGGCGGCGGGGCCGCGGCGATCGTCTATTTCATCGGCTGACGATTGCCGCGGTCGATCCGCGCGGAGGCGCGGAGATTTTGACTCGCACAAAGCCACGAAGGCACAAAGAGTTGGTTTCGCGCAGAGAGTGCTGAGGTGTTTTGCCTAGCTGCGTCAGCAGCCTTTCATTCAATGATGACGGGAAACAAAAGCGCGCTGCCGCGCGCGCCTTCTCCACGCCTCTGCGCGACAAAATCTTCGTGGCTTTGTGCCTTTGTGCGAGTCAAAATCTCGGCCCCGCCGGCCCGGCCGTTGCCAGGGAGGCACTATTTGACAGGTTGATCGAACAACCCATCCTGCGCGCCTGCGGGCGGATTCAGACCGAGATGCTTCCAACCGGAAGGGTTGAGACACCGCCCGCGCGCCGTGCGCGCGATCAGGCCAAGCTGGATCATATAAGGCTCGACGACTTCCTCGATCGTGTCGCGCGGCTCGCTCAAGCCCGCCGCGAGCGTCTCCACTCCGACCGGGCCACCGCGATAGATGTCGGCGATCATCATCAAATAGCGGCGATCCATCGCGTCGAGCCCGAGCTTGTCGACTTCGAGCCGGTTGAGCGCGGCGTCGGCCGCGACCGCATCGACCGTCTCGCGTCCCGCGACATTGGCAAAATCGCGCACCCGGCGCAGCAGCCGCCCGGCAATGCGCGGCGTGCCCCGAGCGCGCCGCGCAATCTCCCGCGCGCCATCCGCCGAGACGTGGAGACCGAGCAGGCGCGCCGCGCGCGTGACCACCGCTTCCAACTCATCGACCGTGTAGAAATTGAGCCGCACCGGGATGCCGAAGCGATCGCGCAGCGGCGTCGTCAGCAATCCTTGCCGCGTCGTCGCCCCGACCAAGGTGAATTTGGGCAAATCGATGCGCACCGACCGCGCCGACGGCCCTTCACCGATCATCAAGTCAAGCGCCCGGTCCTCCATCGCCGGATAGAGCACTTCCTCTACCGCTGGCTGGAGCCGGTGGATCTCGTCGATGAACAGCACGTCGCCGTCTTCGAGATTGGTCAGCAACGCGGCGAGGTCGCCCGATTTGGCGATCACCGGCCCGCTGGTCGCACGGAACCCCACCCCCATTTCGCGCGCGATGATCTGGGCGAGCGTGGTCTTGCCGAGCCCTGGCGGCCCGAAGAACAGGACATGGTCGAGCGCATCGCCGCGCGTCTTGGCCGCGGAAATGAACACGCGCAGATTCTCGCGCGCCGCTTTCTGCCCGACAAACTCGTCGAGCGTCTTGGGACGCAGCGCCGCGTCGACATCCTCGGCTTGACGCTGGGGCGTGATCAGGCGGGCGGGTTCGTCCATCGAACGTTCCCTACCTGTGCACGCCCCCATTTGTCACGCGGTCAGTAGAATGCGCCGTAGATCACGTCGGCGACGCGCCGCGTGCGGACATTGACCAACAGCAGATCGGGGCCATAGCGCACCCAGCGATAGCCGGGAGGCGGCGGCTCGAGGCCCATCTGCCACCAATCGTCGTAATAATAATGATGGCCCACGAAGATGGCGGGCAGCAGGAGTCCGATCGTCCAGCGGCGATAATGCCAGCCCGGCGGATAGATCCAGCCCGGCCGATGGATCGGCCGGAAATTGGGCGGGCGGCCGGCGCCGGGGCGATGCGGCTTGCCGGGCTTGGGCGGCCGGGGCAACGGCGGCATCGGCTTGGTCACCGGCGGCCGCGGAGGCCGCGGCGGGCGAACGACACCGCCGCCATTGCCGGGGCC
>NZ_BCYU01000141.1 GCF_001598355.1 Sphingomonas asaccharolytica NBRC 15499 | reverse complement strand
GGGCAGAGCGTCGGCTTTGAGCGGTGCCCGCCGATCGGGCCAGGCGCGGACCAGCGTCCGCACGAGTTCGGCGTTCCAGGCGTAGAGATCCCTGAGGCCCGGTTCGGTCACGAAGGGAAGGTAAAAGCCTTCGCTCGCCCGCATCTCGACGAGCAGCGCGCCCGCCAGCCGGTGCAGCGCGTCCCGCACCGGCGTCACGCTGCTGTTGAGCCGATCGGCGAGCGCTGCCGGTTCGAGCTTCGTGCCCGGCGGCAGCTCGCCCGAGAGGATGTCATGCTTCAGGGCGTCGAACACGCGCTCCGATGTCGCGCCCGGATTCATGGCGTTCGGCGTTGTTCGGCAACATAATCGGCCACTATCGCCGCCTGGTCCGGCCGCAAGGCGTCGATCGCCGCGAGATGCTCCGGCACAGCCGCTTCGAGCAGCACCGACGGGCAGCGGCCCTCGTAATTGCCGAGATTGGGGCGATGCTGCTGATAGCCGACCAGCTGCGCCAGCTCGCGCGAGAAACCGCGCGCGATCGCCGGCGGATAGGCGAGCCACTGATTCTCATAGGGCTTGAGCCAGCCCAGGCAGTAGCTGACGACCATCCCACGCCGAACGCGGCCGGATATGTTGGCGCCGGCGCCATGCAGGGTCGAGCCGAGAAAGACGAGCGCGTCGCCGGGATCCATCTCGGCGACGACCGGGCGATGCGGCGGCTCTTTGGCGAGCGCGTTCGGCCCATGGCTGCCTGGCCAGATCACGGTCGCGCCATTGTCCGCCCGATAGTCGGTGAACGGCCACATGACGTTGACGAGATATTCGACCTCGCCGACGGTCCCGCGCCACATGTCCTGGTCGCGATGCGGCAATTGCGCCAGCGCGTCCGGGTGAAGCGCGATTGCCTGGGCGAGGTTGAGCTGGATCGTGTCGCACCATGGCGACAATATTTCCTGTGCCGCGGCGAGGATCTCGGAATGGCGCACGAAGCGTTCGGCATCGCCGGCACGCGCAAGCAGACGTCCGAAGCGCTTGGTCCGTTCGCCGTAGAAGCCGCCCTCGCAGAACGGCGTCGCGTCGAACACGGGCGCCAGCACCCGGTCGAGCGCGTCCACCTGTGCGGCAGGCAAGGCATTGCGGACGATGCAATAGCCTTGCTTGCGCAGCGTGCCGGTGAGGTCGCATCCCGTCGCGGGTATCGGGTCATGCCGCATGCGACACCTCCGCGAGCGGCGCGGAGCCGCGAATGCCGGCTCGCTCGAGCAACCTCGGCGTTCCGGCATCGATGTCGATGGCGATCGCCCCGAGTCGGGACCCCTGGATCTCTCGCGGCGTGCCGAGCAGCCGGCAATGCCAGCCAAAGGCGAGGATCTGGTCGAGCCAGCCGGGTTCGGCGACGCCCGTATACAATGTGATCGCATGGTCCAATCCGTATCGGGCGAGTGCGTGGACCAGCTCGTCGCGCGCCGCACGCCGGCCCCGCGCGCCCAACGAGCGATCGAGGCAGAATCGAGTGATCTCGAACACCGTCTCGCCTGACGGTACCGGTCCGTCGCACAGGTCGGCGAACAGGGTGTCGAGCAGATGGGGCTTCGTCGTCGGAAGCAGCCGCGCCGAGGCGCGATGGGCGCCATGCTCGTCCGCCAGGATCAGATAGATCGCCTCAGGCGTGTCGAACTGGTCGAGCTCGAAGCGCCCGGCGAGGACCGGCAGGTCCCAGCCGAGCAGATCGATGAAGACCCGCTTGCGTGCCTCGAACATGCCGCGCAGCAGCGCATCGTCGGGCGCGGGGCAGGCGCTCTCTATCACGGTGAGCATCACGAACCTCCGTCAAAGGTTCGCAAAGCGTGGCGCGCCGGGCGCCGGTCCCGCTATCCCGGAAAAGGGGGATGTCAGCGCCGGGCAATGTCGGCGAAGCTGATCGTCCCGTCGAATAAAGCGTGGATGATGAGCGATGTTCGCTTCTGTACGCCATACCGCTCACAGGCCTGCCTGATATGCTGTGCGACGGTCTCCTCGCTGATCCCCAGGATCACGCTGATCTCCCAGTCGCTTTTGCCGCGCGCTGCCCAGATCAGGCAATCGCGCTGCCGGTCGGTCAGCCTGGACCGCGCGCCGGGCCTGATGCTGCGCGCCGACGGGCGCACCTGCCAGACGCGGCGCGCCGCCTCGAAGGCGAAGGCGCCGACCAATTGCGTGAGCGCAAGATTGTCCGGCGGCGCGCGCCGGTCGGCCGCCATCGCGAACGAACACGATCCGGTCGCCTCGCCGGGCACGTTCGCCGGGATCGTGACTCCGGTGCCGATCCCATGGTCCTTGGCTCGCGCGAGGATTCCACGATCGCGCGGCGTCAGCGGGATCATCAGCGGGACGTTGTGCCAGGAAAAGCCGAGCGCTGTCTGCTGGCTGGCGCGGTGGATCGGGTCGGCGGCGGCCAGGCCTTCGCGATCGAAATAGTCGACCCAGCGATCGGGATAATTGTGCAGCCGTATCGTCGAGCCGGCCGCCGCCCTGAGGTCGACATGATGGGTGAGCGCGAAATATTCATAGCCCAACGATGCCGTGATCTCGCCGAGTATCGCTTCCAGATCGGCTGGACTGTTCGCGCCCGTGACGAACTCGATAAACCGGGCCAATGCGTTTCCTATGCCCATGAGGCACACCAGCGTCGGGAGGCGTCTCAAGCCGCCTTCGTCCCCGACGCCGTCCTTTCCCTGACCGCGCGCCCAATCTGCCGGTTCTCGCAACGGCGGAAGGACGCGGTTGAAAAGCCGGGATATTTTATCGATTCTCTGGAGGCAATCAAATCCGCTTCGGACCTAATTGGCGGGTTTCGCCGCACTTTGTGCAGCGTTCGCGGATAATGGCGCGCGAAGCGGGCGGGAATGGCTGGCGAGATGCTGCGCGCTATCGCCCGCTGGCGGGCGTCGATCGTGCCGGGCTGATGTGGGAATGGCTGCGCCGCGATCCCGGCTATATTGCCTGGTATGCGCGTGCCAGCGAGGTCACTCGCGGCGTTGACGCACTTCCGCGCGACGCGCTGGCCTGGGGGCTTCACTTTCGCCGAGGATCCGGCGATCGCCGCCCCCCAGGCGCGGCTGATCTGGCATGCCGATCTCGATCCCGGCACATTGGCGGTCGAGGCCCGGCCCGCCGCGCGGGGTGACCCAAACGCGATCGACCCTGCGAAGCTGCGCGTCTGGTTGATCGCCGTCGCCGATAAGGATGGCCGCGAACATGCAGTGATCAGCGATGGCTGGCGCCACATCCGCTTCGATGTCGAGGCAGGCACCTTGTCGGCCGGCCCGGTGATATTGCACTATCGGATCGAGGGCAGCCTTTCGGCGCGGCCCAAATTGTTGCCGCTCAGGCGGCTGGTGGAATTTTCGCTGCACCGCCAGTTCCGGCGTTCGCTCTATCCGCCCGATCCACGTATCGCGCGCTGGCTGACCGCGCTGCAGGTCCATGACGGTTTGACGGCCGGCGCCAGCCAGCGCGAGATCGGCGAGGCGCTCTATGGCATCGAGCGCGTGACGGCGGAGTGGGACGGGGCCTCGGACTCGCTCCGCTCGCGGGTCCGGCGCCTGGCGGGCGAGGCTCGGCGGCTAGCGCGCGGCGGTTACCGGTTCTTGATGCGGCGCCGAGGTCAGAGCGTATAGGCGATGCCGGCCCGCATCCGTCAGAAACAGGGCAGCGCGATCCGCACGACCAAATCGCCATTATCATCCGCATAGTCGACCGTACCGCCCGAGACCGCGATCAGCCGGTCGATCAGGCCAAGGCCCTGGCTGCCGTCGCGTGAAGCGCCTAGCCGCGTCGGTTCGCGCCAGATCAGGCGAAGCATATTGTTTTCGGTTACGCCGTCGATCTCGACCGGCTTACCATGCTTGAGCGCGCCATATTTGAGGCTGTTGGTGGCGAGCTCACCAAAGGCGAGCGCGAGCGCCTGCATCGGGCCCTGGGCGAGCCGGACGTCCGGAACCGTGCCGAAGCGCAGCAACGCCTCGTCGCCATAGGCCTTGGCGAGGAGCGGGACAATGTCGGGAAGACGGTTCTCGCGCGCCGGATCGAGCAGCAGGTCCTGGACCTGGCCAAGCTGCGCGAACCGCTCGGCGACCGCACGCGCGAAAAGCCGATGCTCGGGCTGCGACCGTGCGGCCATCGTCACGATTCCGGCGGCGATGGTCATCGCGTTGCGCAGCCGGTGGCGCATCTCGGCGCCGATCGCGGCGGCGCGTTCGCGTTCGGTGGTTTCCGCGGTGATGTCCCGCGCAACCGTCAGGAAGGCGGCGGCACCGGCGGAAGCGATCGGGGCCAGCGTCACGTCCCACCAGCGCGTTTCGTCATCGGGTCCCCGGCGCGGCGCGGTAAAGCGTACCGCTGTCCCAGCGCGCGCCGTACCGAGCGCGTCTTCGAGATCTGCGCGGCGATCGGCCGGCCAGCGGTCGATCCAGCGTTGACCGACCAGCGCTTCGGGGGCGCGCAACTCCATCGTCCGGAGGCTCTCGCGATTAACGAACAGGATGCGTCCCTCGCCGTCGAGCAACTCGATGCAGTCATGGGTCTGGTCGAGCAGCGCCGACAGTAACGCAGGTTGGCTGTCGGCCAACGATTCGATCAGGTCTGCCATGCCTGAACCTCCGCACGATCTTGGCAATCGCCAGGACCTAGCACATCGCGCGGCGGAAAACCTCCCGGCCGATTTGCCCCAGCCCGGCGACTCGACCTTTCAGGGCACTCGCCCGAGCCGCGGATCGTAGAGCCATTTGCGCACCTTGCGCGCGGCGATGCCGGCCGCATCGGGGTGGGCGGGGTTGATCAGGACGTTGTGCTCCTCGGGTACGATCACCGAAGGGACCAGCAGCAGTGCCGAACTTTTGGCAGCGGCCCAGGCGGAGCCGAATGCGATGCTGACCCGGCCGCACGGCTCGGCGTCCCAGCCCACCGCGAGCGAGCTGGCGGTTGCGACCTGTGCCGCCGCCCAGACGGGGTCGGGGATCGTGATCTCGACCAGGTAGCGGTTGAGCGGCAGGCCGCCGGCATTCAGATGGACGATCGTCTCGAGGCAGGCGAGCGCGCGGCTCGTCGCGCCATAGACCATCGCCACGCCCTTGTCGTTCCATCGGCCGCCCGTGTTTCGGGCTCCGGTGCCGGACAGGTCGTCGGCCTCATAGTCCTTTGTGTCGGTGGCGATCCGCCAGACCGCCAAGCTCACACATAGGCTCCGCTCTGGATCTGGGCGAGCGCCTGGGCGACCAGGGCCTGACCTTCCATCGTGTCGAGCAGGTCGATCGGCTTGCCGCCGCCGAGCGCCGGCAGCGGTTCGCGCAGCCAGCGCGACAGCCATTCGGGGGCATCGAAGCCTTCGGCCGATCCGGACTCCTCGATCATCGCTTCGAGTTGGCCGACCAGCTTGGCCAGGCCGATCACCCGTTCGCTGTCCTCGGTCGACAGCAGCTCGTTGCGCGCCGCCTTCTTGTTCACCGTCGCGGTCTTGAGGTTGAGCGCATCGAGCAGGACCCGCTGGTCGAAATGCAGCTCGCTGATCAGCAGCTTGGCTTTGGCGGCGGGGACACCGGCCTTGATGACGTCGATCCGGTCGCTGGGAGAGGAGCGGTAGATGTCCACATACACGAACGCGGGGGCGGTTTCCTCGTGCGGCTTGCGCTGCGCGATAGCGGGTTGTGGCATTTGCGGTTCCTTTGAGCATTTATGTGGCTCATATGAGCAGAGCTTTCAAGGGCGCCAGGTTTTCGATCGGGCAGATCGCTCACGTCAAGCATAGCGGATCGCCCGCCTCGTCGCCAAGCAACCGGCGCCAGGCCTGTGGAAGGCCCGGTGCAAGAAGGCAGGCCGACAGGGCAGGAGGCAGCGCTTTCCGCCTACGGGTGGCGGCCGGAAATTCGGGTTCTTTGGAGGGCGTATACGCTGGTAAGCGCGCTCGATTGAGGCGGTTGACCTTACGAAAGGGGCGCCTCGCGCGGGAGGTTGCCCGCGCGACCGCCGCTCTATGGCTCGGGCCAAGCCCTCGCCCCCGAGCCCC
>NZ_BCYU01000140.1 GCF_001598355.1 Sphingomonas asaccharolytica NBRC 15499 | reverse complement strand
GGGTCGAGCCTGCGCGACTTCGCCCGCCCCGACGGCGAGCTCGGCTATTTCTCGAAACAGTTCGCGGTCTATGGCCGGGAGGGCGAGCCGTGCGGCTGCGGCGGCACCGTCCATCGCTATGTCGAGGGCGGACGATCGACCTTCTGGTGCCCTGCCTGCCAGAAGTGACGGTGCATCGTCCCAAAGGTTGACCGAATCTCCATCGCTCGCTAAGGGCCACCGCTTCCGGGCACGGCTATACGTCTTGCCTGTCCCATTTTTTGCGAAATTCAGAGGACTTTCATGGCGAACACGCCGCAAGCGAAAAAGCGTATCCGTCGCAACGACCGTCGCGCGGAAATCAACGGCAACCGCGTTGGCCGCATCCGTACGTTCGTCAAGAAGGTCGAATCGGCGCTGGCCGCCGGGGACAAGGAAGCGGCCACCGTTGCGCTGGCCGCCGTACAGCCCGAGCTGCAGCGTGGCGTCGCCAAGGGCGTGCTCCACAAGAACACCGCGAGCCGCAAGTTCTCGCGCCTGACCAAGCGACTCGCTTCGCTCTAAAGATACCCGATTTGGTAGCAGGGATGGCGCCCGCCGGTGTGAAATTCACCGGCGGGCTTTTTGCTGTCTGGCGCTCCGGCCATGCTGCTCTGCAGCGATCCCCATACCCGATATTCGAACGAATCCGCTAAGCATGGGAAAACCTAGCGATTCGCAAATAGTTCACAGAAACGTAACGCGAAATTCGCCCGGATTCAGTGGGTTATTTAGAGAAGCCCGGATTTCTGCGGGTCAGGGCGAGTCAACTTTTTTATTTTAATATTTCTGTCATCGACGGGGTTGATCGACAGGCTTCGAGCTTCATAATCAATCCTCGCAGCGCCCATCAGGCGCTCGCCGAATCATAGCAGTACTCGCGTTCAGGCGGATAGCATTTCCGGCTGGGGGGAGTCGTCTGTCTAACGAATCGGGCCTGTTGCGGGGGCGTGGGCCGGTGGGGAAGGGATTGTTGCGGGTGGCGGTTTCGGTAGCAAGGGAAGGTGTTGTGCCCGGGGAAGTACTCAATGCCTGGGCGAGAATCCGCAAGAATCTGAGGGAATCGGCTGGCGCGCGATTGTTCGAGCAATGGCTAAAGCCGATCGAGCTCGACGATAGCGACGACGAGACCAATGTACGCCTGACCCTGCCATCGGCGTTCACCGCCAATTGGGTCCGCAACCATTATCAGGACCGGCTGGTCCAGGAATTCCGCGCCGCGATCCCGGCGATTCGCACGGTATCGATCGAAGTGCGTCAGGCGTCCGCGCCGGCGGTGTTGCGCATTGCCACGGACCAGCCGACCGAATCGCCTGCCGCACCCGTCGAAGCCGCCGAGCGTCCGACACTCGATCCGCGCCTGACGTTCGACCGCTTCGTGGTCGATCCGTCGAACCGTGTCGCCTTCAACGCTGCCAAGGCATTGGCCGAACCGGGCGTCCCGCGGTTCAGCCCGTTGTTCCTCCATTCGGGCACTGGGCTCGGCAAGACTCATCTGATGCACGCGATCGGTCACGCCTATCTGACGGCGGTTCCCGAGGCGCGCGTTTTCCTGATGTCGGCCGAGCGGTTCATGTTCGAATTCGTCGCGGCGATTCGCGCCAACGACACGCATGCCTTCAAGACCCGGCTGCGCGGCGCCGATCTGCTGATGATCGACGATTTGCACTTCATCTCGGGCAAGAAGCCGACCCAGGACGAGTTCTTCCACACGATCAACGAGCTGACTGCGGCGGGCAAGCGCCTGGTCATCACCGCTGATCGTCATCCCCAGGGACTCGACGATGTCGAGGCGCGGATCGTGTCGCGGCTGGCGATGGGCCTGGTCGCCGACATCAAGATGCCCGACGCGACCTTGCGTCGCGCGCTGCTCGATCATCGCCTCGGTGAATTGCCCGAGGTCAAGGTGCCCGAAGATGTGCTCGAGCTGCTCGCGCACAAGGTCACCGGCAGCCTGCGCGAAGTCGAGGGCGCGCTCAACCGCTTGGTCGCTTATGCCCAGTTGACCGGCGAGGAGATCAACCTGGAGTTCGCCCAGGCGACGCTCGGCGACGTGCTGCGCGGCGGCACCAAGCGGATCACGATCGATGAGATCCAGCGCGCGGTGTCGGCGCATTACGACCTCAAGCCGGTCGATCTGGTTTCGGCGCGCCGTGCCGTGGTGGTCGCCCGCCCGCGCCAGATCGCAATGTATCTCGCCAAGCGCCTGACCACGCGCTCGTTGCCCGAGATCGGGCGCAAGTTCGGCGGCCGCGACCATTCGACCGTAATCCATGCGGTGCGCCGCATCGAGGAATTGCGCGGCAGCGATCACGAGATCGACGGCGCGGTGCGCAGCCTGATCCGCCAGCTCGAGGGCTGATACCGCTCAAAGAAACACAGTGCTCCTGCGAAAGCAGGAGCCCAGGGTTACGAGCGATTCCCTTTGCGACTCTGGGCTCCTGCTTTCGCAGGAGCACTGCGCCTCAGCGCGGCTTGCCCAATCCCGCCACCGCACGCTCATGCAGCCGCGCGATCGCAGCCAGGTGAATGCCCGGTGCCGTCGCGAGCACCCCGAACGCTTCGGCACGCGGGGTGTTGAAGCGCAGTTTGCGCCCCACGGCATCGCTGACCGAGCAGCCGGCTTCGCGCGCGATAAGCACGGCGGCGGCTATATCCCATTCGTTGCCCCAGCGGATCGTCGCGAGCAGATCGGCCTGACCCGCCGCGACCATCGCGATTCGCAGCGCGATCGAATTGGGCTTGGCGACCGCGACCAGATCGGCATCGACATCGGGCAGCGCATCGGTTGGCGTGCGCGCGCCGGTGAAGATCGTCCGACCGCTATGCATGATCGGTTGACCGTTGAGCGTCGCGCCCTTGCCTGTTTCAGCACGCCAGACTTCGTTCAACGCAGGGGCGTCGAGCACTGCCGCCACCGGCTGCTCGCCGTCGACCAAAGCGATCGATACCGCCCATCCTTCGCGCCCGCGGATATAGTCGCGGGTGCCATCGATCGGATCGACCACCCAGCAGCGGCGGTGGTTAAGCCGCACTGCGTCGTCGACCGTCTCCTCCGACAACCAGCCGGCGTCAGGGGCGAGTGCGGTCAGCCGGTCGCGGAGCAAGGAATTGACGTCGAGATCGACCTGACAGACCGGGTTGCCCGGTGCCTTTTCCCAACGCGCGAAATCGGTCCGCCAGCGGGCGAGCGCATAGGCCCCCGCTTCAGCGGCGATCGCCGCGAGTTCTTCGATCAGCTCAGCCACCCGCGACCGTCATTCCATCGATCCGGAGCGTGGGGACGTTGGTTGCGTAGCGGAATTCGAGATCGTCGGCAGCGGTCAGGTGGAGGAACATGTCCTTCAGATTGCCGGCAATGGTGAATTCGTCGACCGGTGTGGAGAGCACGCCATCCTCGATCAGGAAGCCCGCCGCGCCGCGGCTGTAATCGCCGGTGACGCCGTTGACGCCCTGGCCGATCAGCTCGGTGACATAGACGCCCCGCCTCACCCCGGCGATCAGGTCGTCGCGGCTGGTCTTTCCCGCGGCGAGATAGGTGTTGCTCGTACTGACCCCCGGAGCCCCGGCGCCGCCGCGCGCGGCATGGCCGGTGGGCTCAAGTCCCAGCTGCCGCGCCGAGGCCGAATCGAGCAGCCAGGTCGTGAGGATACCGTCGCGGATCAGGCTGGTCGCCGAGACTGCTAGCCCTTCGCCATCGAATGGCCGCGAGCGCAGCCCGTGCGGGCGGAGCGGGTCGTCGACGATGTCGATTCCGGCAGCAAAAATCTGTTCGCCCAATTTGCCGAGCAGGAAGCTGGTGCCGCGCGCGATCGCCGCGCCCGAAATGGCGCCGGTCAGGTGGCCGATCAGCGAGGCGCCGACACGGGGGTCGAACAGCACCGGCATCGGGCCACTGGCGACCTTGCTGGGGTTGAGCCGGGCGACCGCGCGCTCACCTGCTTCGCGGCCGATCGCCTCGGGCGAGGGGAGGTGCGCGCGGTGGCGCGCCGTGCGGTGTCCGTAATCGCGCTGCATCGCACCGCCACTGCCTGCCAGCACGCTGGCCGAGACCGAATGGCTAGTGGTGGCATAGGCGCCGGAGAACCCATGGCTGGTGGCGAGCGCCCAGGCGACGCGCGACGCCGAGGCGCCACCGCCCTCGCTGTTGGTGACGCCGGGCACGGCGCGGGCGGCGTCCTCCGCGGCGAGCGCGGTTTGCTTGAGCGTGGCGGGAGCGGGATCGTCGGCATCTTGCAGATTGAGATCGGGGATCGGCCCCGTCATCAGCCGATCCTCGGGGGCTAGCCCCGCCCATTTGTCCTCGGGCGCCTCACGGGCCATCGCCACCGCGCGCTCGACCAGCGCGTCCATCGCGGCCGACGACAGATCGGAGGTGGAAACCGAGGCCGATCGCTGGCCGACGAACACGCGCAAGCCCAATTGCTCCTCTTCGGAGCGACCGACATCCTCGAGCTCCCCGAGCCGCACCGACACCTCGACACTGGCCGAGGCGCCGAGCACCGCGTCGGCGGCATCGGCGCCGGCCTTTTGCGCACGAGTAACGATATCGAGAGCGCGGTCGCGCGCGGCGTCGGGAGTCAGCATGACCGGCACTTAGGAAGCGCAGGCGCGCCGGTCAAAGGGCGTCGGCAAAACTGACCGAGTTCGATCGCCGGTGCTCGCTCAAAAACTGGTTTGTCCGACCACAAAGCAGGCGAGGAACACCAGCAGCCCGGCGAATCGGTTCGAGCGGAAGCGGCGAAGTGCGTTGGCGCCGTCGGCGGGATCGAGCGTCGCGACTTGCCAGGCGAAATGCAGCGCCGCCGGGGCGAGCGCGACGAGCACCAGCGGGTCGGGCCGCAATTCCCACAGCGCCAGCGCCCAGCAGGCGACCGCGAGCGCGTAGAACGTCCCCACGCCTGATCTCACCCGGCTGCCCAGCGCGCGCGCCGATGAACGAACGCCGACGAGCGTATCGTCCTCGATATCCTGGAGCGCGTAGATCGTGTCATAGCCGATCACCCAGAAGATCGACCCGAGATAGAGTAACGGCCCCGGCATCATCAGCGACCCGGCGATCTCGCTCCACCCGACCAACGCCGCCCAGGAAAAGACGATGCCCAGCCAGGCCTGCGGCCACCAGGTGATCCGTTTCATGAACGGATAGGCCGCGACGGGTGCGAGACTGACCAACGCCACGATTGCGGCATAACGGTGCAGTTGGAGCAGCACGACCAGGCCGATCAGGCACAAGAACACCAGCCAGATCCATGCTGCCTTGAGCGACACCGCGCCCGAGGCGAGCGGGCGGCTCCGCGTGCGTTCGACCTGGCGATCGAGATCGCGGTCGACGATGTCGTTATAGACGCAACCCGCGCCCCGCATCGCGATGGCGCCGAGCGCGATCCACAGGATCAGATCCCAGCGGTCGAACGCGCCATGCGCCAGCGCGATCGCCCAGGCGCCGGGCCAGAACAGCAATTGCCAGCCGATCGGCCGATCGAATCGCGCCAGCAAGGCGAATGCGCGCGGATAAGGCGGCAATCGCCCGACCAACCCGCGATATTGGGTGTCTGGGACGATCTCGGACTCGGGTTCGGCAGTCATCACCTATTCACTAGCCGCGTGCGAATTGCCGCACCAGCGCCACGCCTTGCCCCACGACGGACAATTTCTATTTCTAGGCGGAAGAGGTGGGGGAGTGCGTTTTTGGAGTTTGCGATGTCGACGATCATGTCCCGACTTCTGGCCTGCGCCGCGCTGACGCTGACCGTCGTTGCGGCGTCTGCGCAGGCCGGTCCCGAACCCGATCCGGCACGCGCCGGCGCGGCCTGGGCGGGCACCTGGACCAATATGAACAACACGATGCACGTCCGCGCCGGCCGCTGCGGCGATGCGATGTGCGGCACCGTGATCTGGGCCGACGACAAGACCAAGGCGGACATCGCCTCGCGCGGCCGGACCTTGATCGGGACGCAAGTGTTCCGCGAATTCCGCCAGGTCGGCCCCAATGAATGGAAGGGCAAGGTCTATGTGCCGGCACTCGACCAGACGATTTCGGGGCGAATCGAACTGACCGATTCCGACAGTATCACCGCCAGCGGCTGTACCTTATTCGGTTTCGGCTGCCAGACGCGGCACTGGAAACGGATACGCTAGGGGCGTTCGCGTGTTAAGGGCCCGTACCCGATTACCACGA
>NZ_BCYU01000139.1 GCF_001598355.1 Sphingomonas asaccharolytica NBRC 15499 | reverse complement strand
GGTGGCGGCCGACATGGCGGCGGCGGGGGAGGGGGCGAAGGCCGCGGCGGCGGTCGCATGGGCGGTGGCGGCGGCAGCGGCCAATCGAGCGGCAGCGACTCGCAGCCACGTTATTCCGACATCAAACGCGGCGCGGCGCGCTTCTCGTTCTTCGATTATCCCGAGCCGGTCACCGTCGCCGACACCAATTTCAATCGCGGAGTCGATCCCAAGGAGTTTCGCGACGCCGCGGCGGATCGTTTCGCGATGCTCGACGCCAAGCATGACGGCAAACTCACGCGCGCCGCGCTTCCCAAATTGAGCGCGCCGGCGGCCGGCCAGTTCGGCGGCAAGGGCAAGCGAAGCGGCGGCGGACGCTGGCCGCGCGGGGACGCCGCTAGCAGTGGCACGCCCCCGGAGGGCGACGACGGCGGCGACTCCAAACCCTGACCGCAAGCGCGCGTTGACGCGATAGTTTGAACCGCGTGCGTGACGGCGCTACAGCGCGGCGATGCGGTTCGCGTTCGTCAAATGCCATGGCTCGGGCAACGATTTCCCGATGATCGATGCGCGCGCCATCGAGCTGTCCGACGCTGCATGGGCTCAGGTCGCGCGCGCGCTGGCCGATCGGCGCGGGCCGGTTGGCGGCGATGGGTTGTTGTTGCTAACCGCCGGCGATGCGCGGCACGATTTCGGCTTCCGCATGTTCAACAGCGACGGATCGGAAGCCGAGACCTGTCTCAACGGGCTGCGTTGCGTCGCGCGCGCCGGGTTCGATGCGCTGGGAATCGACCATGCGCACGTCCATCTCAAGACTTCGGTGGTCGAGGCGACGCGCGATCCCGATCTTGCGCCGGGTGTGGTGACGGTTCGCGAACTGGCCGGTCCGGCATCGCTCGACATCGTCGACTGGCCGATGACGATCGGCCGGCAACAGAATGTCCAGATGGCGATTCCCGGATTGCCCAGCGATCGGCCGTTCACCGCGGTCTCGATCCCCAACCCGCATTTGATCGCATTCGTCGACGCAATCGATGAGCGGGAACTCGTGGCGGTCGGTCAGCTGTGCGAATCGGCGCCCGACTGGCTGCCCAACCGCGCCAATGTCAGTTTCGTCGAAACGCGTCCCGGCGGGCTGTTCGTGCGCACCTTCGAACGCGGAGTCGGGCTGACCGACAGTTGCGGCAGCGCGATGGCGGCGTCGACCTTTGCTGCCTGCCTGACCGAGCGTGCGCGTTTCGATACGGAAATCACCGTCTGGAACGCGGGCGGGTTGATCAGGGCCTGCGCCGATCCCGACGGCATGGTCCGGCTGTCGGGCAATGCCACTTACGAATGGGAAGGGTCGGCCGACGTCGATCTCGATCGCGCTTTGGCCGGCGAGCTCGTCGTGACGCGGCATTTCAACGACGAGATCGCCGCTTGGGCGGGGGTAGCGGACCAGGCGATGGCGGTGCCTCGACCGACTTGATCGCGGACCGGCTACAGGTTGCCGCCCTTTGGAGAACTAGGTGTTCGGCGAAGCTGGACGCGGATTTGCCCGAGGCGAGCCGTCGCGGCCGTGGCCGGGATGCCCAGCCGGACGTAGCGCGCCGTTGACGCTGTCGTGTCGTGCCCAGCGGAGATATCGAAGGCAGCGCAGAAATCGTTTGATTCCCACCGCACTAGCCGAGCCGCGCGCTGGGCGCAGGCCCGGCTGAACGCCGCGACCCCAGGCCGGCCGTCGCGGCGGACGACGCGACTATATTGGCGGCCGGCAAGGCGGATGGTCGCGCGGTCGATCTGCGGCGCGGCGGCTGGCGCCGGCGGCGTTGTCGATGTCAATGTCGATGCCGGGATAACCGGGCCGGCGGCGGCACTGCCGGTGCCGAATCCTGCGGGCGTGAGCAGGCGCCGCACCTGATGGAAACTCGATCGCGTGAAGCTCGCGGCCGACCCGCCATCGCCCCCGGGCAGCATCGCCGCGACCTGGCCGGGCACGCCGGGCAACGTGATCGCGACTGCCGGCAAGCCGACAAAGGCGAGGATCAACGCCAGCGTGGTGCCGGCGCCGCGCCGCGGCGGCATCGGGTAAGGCGACGCCCATCCGGGTCGCGGCTCGTCATCGGGCGGTGCCGCGCGTTGCAGGTCATAGGCGATACGACGGTTGTTATTGCCGAGCACCGCCCAGGCCGCGTTGACCGCACGCGTTCGGTCGGCGGCGTCGGGTACGCCCTGCGCGGTATCGGGATGGTATTTGCGCAACAGCGCTTTCCAAGCGGCGCGGATCACTGCCTGGTCCGCGTCGGGCGTTACGCCGAGCATAGCGTAATAATCGGGCGCTGCCGCCATCGTCGATATTTGCGCCCAAAAGGCGAATTCGGCAAGCGTGGGATGCGTGATTCTCTCCGGGCTGATCGCGGCGTTGGCGCCGTCCGTCGCAGGTGGTTGGCGGACGATGGCCGCACCAGTCTTTCCGCCATGCCGCAAGCGCGCGGGGAAACCCGAAACCGACGGAAAACCGGGTAAAAGTGTTGCTTCGCCGCCACAGCGGATCAGCTTTGTTTCGCTTGCGTGGAAACGATCCTTTGGGTAGGGAGTTTGCGCTGTCCGTAGTGACAACCGTGAAAGGGGATACAGATGCGCAAGCTTGCCATTGCCGTGGCGCTCGCTTCAACCGCACTTGCGACGCCCGCGCTTGCGCGCGATAAGGCGTGGTATGTTGGCGTCGAAGGCGGCGCGATGATTGTCGAAGACATTCACTTCGATATCAATGCGGCGCCAGACGCCATGAAGATCGACCATAACTACGGTTATGACGTTGGCGGCCAGGTCGGTTACGACTTCGGCATGTTCCGCGTCGAAACCGAAGTTTCGTACAAGTCCGCCAACGTCGACACCGTCAGTTCGAGCCTCCGTATTCCGGCGTATAACAGCGCTGGTGCTCTGGTTCAGTCGAACGCCGGCAGCTATGGCTATGCCGGCGGCCGGACCACCGCGCTAAGCTTCATGCTGAACGGCATGCTCGACTTCGGCGACGATGACGGTCTGCAGGGCTTCGTCGGCGGCGGTGTCGGTGTCGCTCGCGTGAAGGGCAAATATGGCCTCAACACGTATGGCAACTTCGTCAACGATTCGGATACTGTTTTCGCATGGCAAGCGATCGCGGGTATCCGTGCGCCGATCACCAACCATATCGACGCGTCGCTGAAGTATCGCTTCTTCAACGCCGAGAACGTCAAGCTGGTCGACGTGACCGGCCGCACGCTGGACGGGCGCTTCCGCACGCACAGCATCCTGGGTGGCTTTACCTATAACTTCGGCGAACCGGCGGCTCCGCCTCCGCCGCCGCCGCCGCCTCCGCCTCCTCCGCCGCCGGAACCGCCGGCGCCGCCGGCTCCGGCACCCGTCGTTTGCTCGCCGGGACCGTTCATCGTGTTCTTCGAGTGGGACAAGTCGGACATCACGCCGGAAGCGTCGTCGATCCTCGACAACGCGATCAGCCAGTACGCGAACTGCGGCAATGCCCAGGTCATGCTGGCGGGTCACGCGGACCGTTCGGGTTCGGCCAAGTACAATGTCGGTCTCTCGCAGCGTCGTGCCGACGCGGTGAAGGCTTACATGGTTGCCCATTCGGTTCCGGATGGTGTCATCAGCGAGCAGGCGTTCGGCGAGAGCCGTCCGCGTGTCGAGACCGCCGATGGCGTCCGCGAGGTCCAGAACCGTCGCGTGGAGATCACCTACGGCCCGTCTTCGGGTCAGTAAGTCTCCAACGACTAAAAGATTTGGGGAGGTCGGTTCGCCGGCCTCCCTTTTTCTTTGCGCTCGCCGCAGGGAAATAGCGGAGGCTATTTCCTGCTCAGCGGCGAGCCCGGCCAGCGTCGCGAAGCGATGACTGACGACGCGGCTTCGCCGCGGCGGCTCTCCGCGGCTTAAGCCCTCTCCCGCTCGCGGGAGAGGGTCGGGGTGGGGTCTTCTTTCTTCTTCTTTCTCGCCGCCCGATTGAAGAAGAAAGAAGACCCTCACCTTCCCACCGCCTGCGGCGGTGGGCCCCTCCCTCTCCCGCAAGCGGGAGAGGGCACCGCCAGTGCGAAGCTGTCACCACTTAAGCCACCCCCGCACAGGGATGGCAAAACCCCATACTTGCGATAGAGCACGCGCGACCCGATTTGGCGGGTCGCCGGACATGCCGTCTGCACCGAGGGACTAGAATGAAAATCACGATGATCGGATCTGGCTATGTCGGCCTGGTGTCGGGAGCCTGCTTTTCGGATTTCGGCCACGACGTGGTCTGCGTCGACAAGGATGCGGCCAAGATCGAGGCGCTCCGAGGCGGTCGCATGCCGATCTATGAACCTGGACTCGATCAACTCGTCGCGACCAATGTCGCCGCCGGGCGCCTGACCTTCACCACCGATCTCGCCACCGCGGTTGCCGGCGCCGATGCCATCTTCATCGCGGTCGGCACGCCATCGCGCCGGGGCGACGGCCATGCCGACCTCACTTATGTGTTCGAGGCGACCAAGGAGATCGCGGCCGCGGTCACCGGCCCGACCGTCGTCGTGACCAAGTCGACCGTGCCGGTCGGCACCGGCGACCGGGTCGAGGAGATTTTGCGCGAAGAACGGCCCGATATCGACATCGCGGTCGTGTCCAACCCAGAGTTCCTGCGCGAGGGCGCCGCGATCGGCGACTTCAAACGTCCCGATCGCATCGTCATCGGCAGCGACGATCTGCACGCGCGCGAAGTCATGCGCGAAGTCTATCGCCCGCTCTATCTCAACGAGAGCCCGCTATTGTTCGTCGGCCGCCGCACCTCGGAGCTGATCAAATACGCCGCCAACGCGTTCCTCGCGACCAAGATCACCTTCATCAACGAGATCGCTGATCTGTGCGAAGCGGTCGGCGCCAACGTCCAGGACGTGTCGCGCGGCATCGGACTCGACAATCGCATCGGCGGCAAGTTCCTCCATGCCGGCCCCGGCTATGGCGGATCGTGCTTCCCCAAGGACACGCTGGCGCTGCTCAAGACGGCCGAGGATCATGAGAGCCCGGTCCACATCGTCGAGGCGGTGGTGAAGGTCAATGACAGCCGCAAGCGCGCGATGGGGCGCAAGGTGCTCCACGCACTGGGCGACGAGCCCCGCGGCAAGACGGTCGCGGTGCTGGGGCTGACGTTCAAGCCCAACACCGACGACATGCGCGACGCGCCCAGCCTGGCGGTGGTGCAGAGCCTGCAGGACGCCGGCGTCACCGTCCGTGCTTTCGACCCCGAAGGGATGCAGGCGGCCAAGGCGATGATGCCCGACGTCATCTTCTGCAAGGATGCCTATGAGGCCGCGACCGGTGCCGATGCGGTGACGATCGTGACCGAATGGGACACGTTCCGCGCGCTCGACCTGCGGCGGCTGGCGAGCGTGATGACCGCGCCGGTGATGGTCGATCTCCGCAACGTCTATCGTCCCGACGACGTTCGCAAACTCGGCTTCGCTTATTCGTCGGTCGGGCGCTGAACCGACCGCCGCGCGCCGATCAGGCGGCGGCCAGCGCCGTCGCCAGCCACGGCGCGACGATCGCATCGCCCGGCGCCTCGACCCGGCGTAGCTCGACCATCAGGCCGAGATCGGGATAGGCCGCGCGCGTCCGGTCGCCGGCGGGCGCGATCGGCGCGACGACCAGCCGCCGGTTGACCTTGGCGCGATAATGCATCCGCGCGGTATTCTCCTGCCCGACATAGCAGCCCTTGGCGAAGCTCACGCCGTTGAGTTCGGCGGCATTGGCCTCGAGCCACAAGGTCTTGTCCTGGCCGAGCTCGGCGACGCCCTCGGTCACGCCGAGCGACAGGCGGTGCTCAAGCCAGCCCTGCGCCGGCTCGCCCGGCATCCCCAGCCAGCGCCGGCCCAGTTCCGGCAAGCGCGGATCGGGTACGCCCAGCGCGCTGTCGCGCGCCCAATGCACCGCGCCTGCGATGCGCTCGATCGTGATCGGCCGACGCAGCCGGTACATTGCCAGTCGCCGTGTCAGCGCCTCGGCCTCTGCTGCTTCGCAATCGATCAGCACCGAATCGCCGTCCGCCCAGAGCAGGAAGTCGAACAATGCCTTGCCTTGCGGCGTCAGCAGGCCCGACCAGCGCGGCGTGGCGGCGTCGAGCGTCAGCACGTCCTGCGTCACCAGCCCTTGCAGGAAATCGCGGACGTCGTCGCCGGCCAGGCGGATCAGCGCGCGGTCGGCCAGCATGGTTCCAGTGTCGCTCATGCTGCCAAGCTAGGGTCCGTACTCAATTACGGCAA
>NZ_BCYU01000138.1 GCF_001598355.1 Sphingomonas asaccharolytica NBRC 15499 | reverse complement strand
TCGCGACCGCGGCCCCGATCGTGGCGGCGACCGCGGTCCGCGCCGCGAGCGCAGCGAAGGCGGCAAGGACGAAGGCCCCGAGCCCGAATTCGCGCCGGCGTTCCTGACCGAGCGCAACGACGACTGAGGCTTGCGCGGGAAAGTGGCTACCGCTTTCCCGCAAAAGCGATAGACGACCAAAAGGCATAACACCGGGAAAGCCGGGGAGGATGAAGCGGCTCGGGAGCAATCCCGGGCCGCTTTGCCGTTTGCGGCCGGAGTGATTTCAATCCGCCGTCATGCAAAGCGGCCATCGACCCAATGCCGGCCGTTGCGAACTCCGGCCGCGACATGCTTGCAAGCTGCCGTTGAGACTGGGTTAGCTTATCCAGTCGATCGTGATCGGGGCATCTATTCCGAGTACGTTATGGACAGGACAGGCATGCGCCGCTGCTTCCAATTTGACCCGCTGTCGTTCGTCGAACTTACCGGGGACACGAACATTCACCGCGATGCGAGCGATCCGTCGAGGGGCGTTAGCCATCTCTTTCGTAACGGTTGCGGTTGCGCCAACGATATCGGTGTCCATCGAGCGAGCCGCGATGCCCATGATGCTGAGAATGCAGCTTCCTAAAGACACGGACAGCAATTCGCTTGGCGAGAAGCTCTCCCCCCGCCCGTGATTGTCCTTGGCGCATCGGTAAGAACAATCGCTCCCGATTCTGCGTGCTCCGACCGGCAACGCAGACTGCCTTCGTATGAGATGATTGTTTCGAGCATTCGTAAGCTCCCCATCTACAGCATCGGCCTTTACGATCTAATGGTCGCCGGTCTGGTGTTTGCCAAGCTGGCCCAAAAACCAGTCGAGGCCCAACCACCGGTGCCGTTCCTTGCCACCTATCGCGGTGGAGACCTGAGGATTGACGCCGCTCACGGCATGAGCAATACTTCGCTACATGGTGAAGTATCAGGGATCCGCTATCGACCGCACCTTCTCCGCGCTCGCCGACCCGACGCGGCGGCATATCCTGTTGCGACTGAAGGACGAGCCCGGCCTGTCGGTGAGCGAACTCGCCCGGCCGTTGTCGCTCAAGCTTCCCGGCATGATGAAGCATCTCGACGTGCTGTCCGACGCGGGACTGATCACGCGCGCCAAGACCGGGCGCACGGTGTCGGTCAATCTGTCGGTCGGGCCGATGCAGGAGGCGATGGCCTGGCTGCAACGCTATGAGCGTCTCTGGACGGTGAGCATCGATCGGCTCATCGCCTTCGTCGAAAAGGATAGCGAATAATGGCCGACACGCTGCCGAGCGTGACCATCGTCCGCCGAATCAAGGCCTCGCCGGCCAAGGTCTGGGCAGCGATCACGCAGCCCGACCAGATGATCCAATGGTGGGGTCCCGATGCCGGGCCGACGCTTCGTGCCGACGTCGATGTCCGCCCCGGCGGCCGGTTCAGCGTCGTCTTCCGGTTGCTCAACGGCGACGAGCACAACCCCACCGGTATCTACCAGGAAGTGATCCCCGAGCGGAAGCTGGCCTTCACCTGGGACCTCCCCGGCGAGCGCGAGTCGCTTGTCACCTTCCTGCTCAAGCCGATCGACGGCGGCACCGAATTAACGTTGCTCCACGAGCATCTTCCCGACGAAGCCGAACGCCAAAGCCATGAGCAAGGCTGGATCGGCCTGCTCGACAAATTACCCCTCTTCCTTGGAGTTCGATGACATGGGCGATCTGACCCTCTTTACCTATGACTGGGTTCCCGAGCCGCCGCGCGGCTTCGTGCGCGACATCCGCTTGCGCTGGGCGCTCGAAGAAGCCGGATTGCCCTATCGCGTCGCGAGCGTGCCGTTCAAGGATCGCGGTCCCGAGCATTTCGCGCACCAGCCATTCGGCCAGATTCCCTGGCTAACCGACGGTGACCTGTCGATCTTCGAGAGTGGCGCCATCCTGCTTCATCTCGGCGGCCTGAGCGACAGGCTGATGCCGACCGATGTCCAAGGGCAAAGCGACACCAAGGAGTGGTTGTTCGCGGCACTCGCGTCGGTCGAGGCCGCGAGCCAGCCCTGGTCGTTCTTCATGTTCTCCGGCGATACCGGTGAAAACCCGATGCGGAAGTTTTTCGACGACTTTCTCGAGGCCCGGCTCAAGCATATGGAAATCGTGCTGCGCGACAAGGAATGGCTGGTCGGGAGCTTCTCGGTCTCCGACATCCTGATGTCCGATGTGTTGCGCTTGGTCGATCGGTTCGACGGACTTGCGGATTACCCTGCGTGCCGAGCTTATGTCGAGCGCGCGACGGCGCGGCCGGCGTTCGTCAAGGCGCATGCCGACCAGATGACGCATTTCGCCGCGGCGGATTGAGCCATCGCGCGTTCCCCCGTTTCGGGCGCCGATTTCGGGCAGTGCGACGACCGAAACGGGGTTGACGAATCTCCCCTCTGCAACCACTTCCGCCACGGCTCCGTCCGGAGTCGCAATCCACTCCTCCTTCGAGGGACCGATGTCTGACCAAAGTCGATCGACCGACCCTCTGAGGCGGCTGGCGGATTGAACTGACGTTCACCTCACCGGCGCCGGCTTCAGGGGGCGGTCGCAAAAATAGGTGAGTTATGAACGCAATCCGTTTCTTCGCCGGCCCCTTTCGCCGCGCGCCTCGTGTCCGTGACGTCAACGAGGTTTTCGACCAGCGCCTGACCTTCGGCGATCGCCTTGCCGATCGCGTGGCGGCGATCGGCGGCTCGTGGAACTTCATCATCGGCTTCGGCCTGTTCATGGTGGTCTGGGCCGTCCTGAATACCGTGGTCCTGACACGCCATCCCTTCGACCCGTTCCCGTTCATCTTCCTGAACCTGATGCTGTCGATGCTCGCCGCGCTCCAGGCGCCGGTCATCATGATGAGCCAGAACCGCCAGGCGGCGAAGGATCGCCTCGACATGCGGCTGGACTATGAAACCAACCTGCGGTCGGAAGCCGAGATCGCGAGCCTGCACGAGAAGATCGACTTGTTGTTGGCGATGGCCGGGGACGAGATAGCGGCACTGCGCGAGGCGGCGGGCGGCGCGAAGTAACGTCGCGCGCTCAGGTCAGCCGCCAGATCACGCAAAGGACCGTGACAAGCATCAGGGGCGTCGTGGCAGCGAGCAAGCGCTGGCAGCTCGGCCGCGCACCCTGCGCGATATCGGCGCCGGCGAGCAGCGCGGCGATCAGCACCGCCAGCATCGTCCAGAGGTGGTAGCGCAATTCGCACGCCACGCTCGCCGGCAGATAGCCTAATCCATAAAGCAGGCCCGATAACGCCAGCGGGATGACCAGGCGACGCGACGGCAGGCCGGGCGCGACCACGAGCAACCCGATCGCCAGCGCCATCCACCAGACCGGCCAGCCCAGGGGCGTGTGCGCCGACCAGCGCGCGCCGCGGTCTAACCAGGTCAGCACCGGGTTGGGCGTGAGGCGGAAGCCCCAGTCATTGGGCGGGATCTGGCCCATGACCGGGCGCTCGACCTCGTCATGGACGAGGAAGCGGATGTTGATGTTGAAATGCGTCAGCCGATGCTCGGCATAAGCGACCGGATGCGTCAGCACCGCGCCGAGCCAGTGGCGATACGGATTTTCGCCGCTCTGCTTGAACACATCGTCCATCGCGTCGAACCCGAGCGGGCAGGGATCGGGCACCCACCAGCTATAGGAATCCCAGCGCTCGGGCTTGTAGCAATGGCGATTGACCGCGACCGGATCGTCGACATCGTCGTCCGCGGGAAAGGCGTCGACCCCGCTGAACCGGGTAATGCCGCCCAGGTCGAAGATGACCAGCGATAGCCCGACCCCGCTCGGCTTGGCGCCGACCGCGCGGTTGGCGAGCGGCAGCGCGGCGGCGATCACCGCCGCGCCGATCAGCAACGCCGCGCCGAACCGCGCCCGCGTCGCGCGCCACGATGCCGGCAGCAGCGCGATCGCCAGCGGCAGGCAGGCGGGGAGTGCGTTGAAGCGCAACGTCGCCGCACAGACGATCAGGATCAGCGCGATCACGCGGGCGACGGGCTGCCCGCGCGTCGGGATCGCGACCAGGATCGCGCTGGCGGCGAGCAGCAGCGCTGCCATCAGGCTGTCCTTGATGATCTCCGCCATCAGTACGACCGAAAGCGGGAGTATCGAGGTGATAGCGAACGCGATGGCGAGCCGCCGCCGGCCCGCGCGAACCGCCCAGACGACCAGCCCGGTGAACGCCGCCCAATAAAGGCCGAGCTGGATGGCCAGCATTGGCGCGGGTCCATGCGCGATCGGCAATAGCTGCCGCCACAGCCATTCCATCGCCGGCGGGTGCCAGTCGTCGAACTCGCCGCTCAGCGCCTGGCCATATTGGCGGATCGAATCCCAGGTCATCAACCCGGGTGCATAGGCATAGGCCTGCGCGGCGCAGACGAGCGCCATCGCCAGCAGCAAGGCCGTGATCAGGCGATAGTCGGTCCAGCGGATCGGCACGCCGGCCGGTCTGCGCCGATTGACGCCGCCGACGCAAGCGCGGTTGCGATCAGTCGCGGAATCCCGGATCGATCCGATCGAGCTTCCTGAGCAACGCCGGCCAGGCGAGACGTTCGGCTGCCATCGCCATGCCGGCGGGCGGGGTCTGGCCCTTGACCTTGTCCTCGGTGCCCTGGGGCGGGTTGTAGAGATGGTCGTAGCCGGCCGACAGCATCATGACTTGCGCCTGGCAGGCGCGCTCGAGGAAATAAAGCCGCAGGAAGCAATCGCCGACGGTCTTGCCGACAGCGAGCGTGCCGTGATTGCGCAGGATCATGGCATGTTTGTCGCCGAGATCCTCGACCAGCCGCTCGCGCTCGTCGAGGTCGGTCGCGATGCCTTCATAGTCGTGGTACGCGACATTGTGCTTGGCGATCATCGCCGTTTGGGTGTGCGGCAACAGCCCGAATTCCATCGCCGACACCGCCTGGCCGTGCGGGGTGTGGAGGTGCATCACCGCCGCCGCATCGTCGCGCGCCATGTGGATCGCCGAATGGATGGTGAAGCCCGCTGGATTGACCGGATGCTCCGATTTGCCGACCGGATTGCCCTCGACATCGATCTTGACCAGGCTCGATGCGGTGATCTCCTCGAACATCATGTCATAGGGGTTGATCAGGAAATGATGTTCCGGCCCCGGCACGCGCGCCGAGAGATGGGTGAAGATGAGGTCATCCCATCCGTAAAGCGCGACCAGCCGATAGGCGGCGGCGAGATCGACCCGCGCTTCCCATTCGCCAGGGGCCATGCCGGTATCCTCGACTTTTGCCAATGTCGCCATGTCAGCCTCTCCGATTCCGTTGCGCCGAACCTAGCTCGGCGAGCGCAATCGAACAATGGGTATGGGGCGGGCCGGAGTCGACGGCGGAATAATGCGCCATCTCTCTCGAATCTGTAACATTCCCCCGGCAAGCAGCCGGCGATAGCGGGAGAAGCGACATGGCGGGACGGTGGATGGTCGGAGCGGCGGCGCTGTTCGGCTTGGGGCTCGCCCTCGGCACAGCGGCACCCGCGCAGCCGCCGGCGGATGCCCTGACGGTCGACCGCGTCGTGGTGGTGATGCGCCACGGCGTCCGCCCGCCGACCAAGAATCCCGCCATGCCCGCCAAATATGCCGCCGATGCTTGGCCCGGCTGGTCGGTCAATCCGGGGTGGCTAACCCAACATGGCGCGCAGGCCGTTGCCGCAATCGGCACCGCCGACCGCGCTTTCTACACGCGCGCCGGGTTGTTCGCGCGCGGTTGCCCCGACGCCGCGATGATCGCCGATAGCGACCAGCGGACGATCGCCACCGCTCAGGCTTATGCCGGCACGCTGGCGCCAGGATGTACGCTGGCGATCGATCATCAGCCGCAGGGTGCCGACGATCCGCGCTTTTCGGCGATCGAACAGGGCTTGGGCACGGTCGACGCACCTGCCGCCAACGCGGCGATGGCCAAGGCGATCGGGCCGGGCGGGATCGCCGCGGTCGAGGCGCGGATGCGGCCGTTGCTCAACCGGCTCGACATGATCCTGTGCGCGAAGAAGCCGGTTTGCGGGGTCGCCGCGGAGAAAACCACGATCGCGCCCGCCGCACCGAACAAGCGCCCCGATCTCACCGGTGCGCTCGACCGCGCGTCGACCGCGGCACAGATCCTGTTGCTCGAATATGCCGATGGCAAGCCGATGCGCGAGGTCGGCTGGGGCCGCGCGACTGCGACGGACGTCACGGCTTTGTCCGAATTCCACGCGCTCGAATTCGCCATTCTGGCGCGGCCCAAGCCGATCGCCGCCGCCAATATGGCCGGGCTTACCCCGCCGATCCTGCGCGCAATGGCAGG
>NZ_BCYU01000137.1 GCF_001598355.1 Sphingomonas asaccharolytica NBRC 15499 | reverse complement strand
GTTCACACCGGTCAGGGTGAGGTTCTCGACATTGGCGCCGAGCGTATAGCTGATCGACGACTCGACCGTGTCGGTGCCCTCGCCGGCATTTTCAACGACGACATCGCCGGCATTGTCGACGACATAGGTGTCGTTGCCCACGCCGCCGGTCATCTGGTCGGCGCCCTGGCCGCCATCGAGCCGATCATCGCCGGCATAACCGAACAGGCTGTCGTTACCGGTGCCACCGGTCAGCGTGTTCACCCCGGCATTGCCCTGGATCGTATGCGAGTATGCATTGCCGGTCAGGTTGAGGGCGGTCGTCAGGTTCGAATCCGTCGTCGCCAGCCGTTCGACCTGCGCGCTGGCGCCCAGCGCATAGCTCACCGTCGCCAGCACCGTATCGGCCGTCCCCTCACCAGCGCCCTCGACGATCACGTCGGCCGCGTTGCGCACGTAATAGACATCGTTGCCCGCGCCGCCGGTCAGCGTGTTTCCGGCCGAGTTGTCGCGGATCACATTGGCGAGCGCGTTGCCGGTGCCGTTGATCGCCGCGTTGCCGGTCAAGGTCAGGTTTTCGACATTGGCGCTGAGCACATAGCTGATCGACGATTCGACCGTATCGGTTCCGGCATTAGGATTCTCGATGACTTGGTCGCCGGTATCGTCGACGACATAGGTGTCGTTGCCGGCGCCGCCGGACATGGTATCGGCACCCGCTCGGCCATCGAGCCGGTCGTTTCCGACAGTGCCGAAGAGCATGTCGTCGCCGGCGCTGCCGATGCCGGGGACGTTGGTGTTGCTGCCCTGGATAGTGATCGTCACCGTCGCCGTAGAGCCCCCGGCGAGCGAATAGGTGAAGCTGTCGGTCGCGGTCGAGTTGGTCGCACCGGTCACCGCGCTCAGCGTGTCGAAGGCGTGGTTGGGGTCATAAGTGTACGTGCCGTCGGCGTTGAGCGTTAGGTGGGCGCCCGACGCCAGCGTGATCTGCGTGCCGACGTTCGCCGCCGATCCATTCACGGTCGCGACCGTCGCGACGACCGGAAAAGGGCCGTCGGGGTCGTCATTGGCGATCACCGAGCCGCCGACGATCATCGCATTGGCGGCGACGCCCGCGCTGTCGTTGGTTGCGGCCGCGGGATCATCGACCGGGGTGACATGGACGACGCGATCGAAGCTCGTCGCCCCGCCGCTGCCGTCGTTGAGCGTGAACTCGATCGTGCGGTCGGCATTGGTCGGATTGTCCGAACTGCTCGAGAAATGCACTGCCTGGGCGAGCGCCTTGACGGCGAAATCGTCGGCCGCGGCATTGAGCGCGATCGACAGGCCGGCCGGAGAACTGGTCAGCGTGCCGACGATCGCCCCGTAATAACTGACATTGCCGCCGGCGACGCCGATCCCCGGGCCCGACAGGGTGACCGCGTCGCCCGCATGCGAATTGGTGATCGCGACGACGAATGAGCCGCCGGCATAATTACTGCTGTCGCTGTCGCCGACATTGACGCTCGAAATGACCTGAACCGCGGCGCCGTTCTCGACATAGGTCGGTGCTCCCGTGGCCGGAAGGCGGACTAGGAAGACGTCATAGTTTGTGTTCGTGTCCCCGGGGACGAGGGTCCCGAGTTGGCTGGTAAAGATCAATTCACTGTCGTCGCTTGAGAAACTAATTGCGTAGATGTCGGCCGGTCCTGCCAAATAGTGCGGAGCCTCAACCGTGATGGGTGTAACCTCTCCGGTAAGGAGATCCTTGACGAAGAGGTCTTGTCGGCCGTTAGTGTCGCCGGGCACCAGATTAGTAGCGTAGCTGGCAAAGGCGATCTTGGTGCCATCATGCGAGAAGGCGAAGACGGTTGTATCGCTATTTCCTTGCTCCCCCGCGGTGTTGGTCGACACGCGGGTCATCTCACCCGTGTTGAGATCCTTGATGAACAAATCCGTGGCATTGTTGGTGTCGCCAGGGACGAGGTTGGTCGATTGGGCGTAGAAGGCGACCTTGCTGCCGTCCGGCGAAAAAGTCGCCGTAGACTTGATGCCGTTAGCCAGCGCACCGTTTGTTGTCGTGGAAACCAGCGTCACCTCTCCAGTAATGAGGTTCTTGACGAAGCTATCCGAGGCAAAGTTGTTGTCGCCGGCGACGAGGTTACTCGCCCAGCTGTCAAACGCGACCTTCGTCCCGTCAGGCGACAACGAGGATTGGTTACTGTCACCGTTTCCCGTGACACCAGCGATACTGGCGGATGCCAGTGTGATCGCGCCGGTCAGAAGGTCTTTAACGAAAATATCTCGGTGACCATTGGTATCACCTGCGACTAGATTAGTCGCATTACTTCCAAAGGCGACCTTAGTGCCATCAGCTGAAAATACTGGAAGAAAGCTATAGTCATTCCCTTGGCTTCCGGATGCGTCAGTCGACACCCGCGTGACTGTGCCGCTGGCGATATCCTTGACGAAAACGTCGGAGCTACCGTTTGTGTCTCCGGCAACGAGGTCAGACGAATCGCTCTGGAAAACGATCTTTGTTCCGTCTGACGAAAAATGGGGACGGGTGCCTATCGCGAAGAAAGTGACCTCCCCGGTCTTCAAATCCTTTATGACGAGACCACCATTGATACCGGTTGGCATCACAGACCGGTCGCTTGTGTAAAAGACCACCTTCGTCCCGTCGGGCGACAGATCACCGTCGAAATTGCTGGGGTTGAGTTGTCCACCGGTCGAATCGGTCGATACTCGCGTGATCGACAGCGTTCCCGGCGCGAAGGTCGCTGCAACGTTTGTCGCTGCGGGCGCAAGGATCGTCGTCTGGGGTTGCAGCGTCGTGATGTGGCTTGTGGAGGACGCGCCGACACCGGTGGTCGTGTCCTCAATGCCCACGCTAAACCGCTCCGCGCCCTGCGCGTTGCCCGAATACCGATCCATGTCTTGTACCCCCAATTTGGGCGGAGACTAAGCCCGATCGATCGCGCGAAGCAAGCCGCAAGACGTTGGGTAAATACGCAAAATAGAAGATCAATCACTGGATTCCCGCGAGACCGGGAATCCAGGTCAGGAATGGGCGTTGCTCGTAATGCCCATGCTGCTGCGCGCGCAGGCGCCGGCCTTCAATCCGTCCCCTTCGGCCCATGTGGCCGCAACTGTCCCGGCGCAATGAATCCCAACGGCTGCAGCGACGCCGCATCCTGCTTCATCGTCGCGGCGAGCTGTTCGTAATCGCGCTCCATCTCCGCCGTCACCGACGCACGCGAATCGACCAACGCGTCCTCGAAATCGGCCATCGTCACTTGCTTGACGTCGATATTCTTGCGGAGCGCGATCAGGCCGGCGCGACGGGTGAGATCTTCGAGATCGGCGCCAGTGAAGCGGTCGGTGCGCGTGGCGATGCGATCGAGATCGACATCGTCGGCCAACGGCATCTTCTGCGTCTGGATCGCCAGAATGCGACGGCGACCCTTCTCGTCCGGCACGCCAACATAGATCAGCTCGTCGAACCGGCCTGGGCGCAGCAGCGCAGGGTCGATCAGATTAGGCCGGTTGGTCGCGCCGATCACGACGATCGACTGCAATTCCTCCAGCCCGTCCATCTCGGCCAGGATCGTGTTGACCACGCGTTCGGTGACTTGCGGCTCGCCAAGCCCGCCGCCGCGCGCCGGGACCAGGCTGTCGAGCTCGTCGATGAAGATCACCGTCGGCGCGACCTGGCGGGCACGGGCGAACAATTTGGCGATCTGCTGCTCGCTTTCGCCATACCATTTGCTGAGCAGGTCGGACGATTTGGTCGAGATGAAGTTCGCCTCGGCCTCCCGCGCCACCGCCTTGGCAAGCAGGGTCTTGCCGGTGCCGGGCGGGCCGTAAAGCAGGAAGCCCTTGGCCGGGCGGATGCCCAGCCGGCGAAACGCATCGGGGTCCTTGAGCGGTAGCTCTACGCCTTCCTTGAGGCGCATCTGCGCGTCGTCGAGTCCGCCGACATCCTCCCAGCGGACGCGCGGCGCCTCGACCATCACTTCGCGCATCGCCGAGGGCTGGACGCGTTTCAGCGCGCCGAGGAAATCCTCGCGCGTGACCGCCAGCGTCTCGAGCACCTCGGCCGGGATCGTACGCTCCTCGAGGTTGAGCCGCGGCATGATCCGCCGCACCGCCTCGATCGCCGCTTCGCGCGCGAGCGCGGCAAGGTCGGCGCCGACAAAGCCATAGGTCGTGCGGGCGAGCTCGTCGAGGTCGACGCGGTCGCCGAGCGGCATGCCGCGCGTATGGATGCCCAATATCTCGCGGCGGCCGCGCTCGTCGGGGACGCCAACGACGATCTCGCGGTCGAACCGGCCGGGTCGCCGCAGCGCTTCGTCGACTGCTTCGGGCCGGTTGGTCGCGGCTATCACCACCAGATTGGCGCGCGCTTCCAGCCCGTCCATCAAGGTCAACAGCTGCGCGACGAGGCGCTTCTCAGCCTCGCCCGACACATTGCCGCGCTTGGGCGCGATCGAATCGATTTCGTCGATGAACACGATCGACGGCGCGTTCTTGGCCGCTTCCTCGAAAACCTGGCGCAGCTTTCCTTCGGATTCGCCATAGGCCGAGCCCATGATCTCGGGCCCGTTGATCAGGAAGAATTGCGCGTCGCTCTCATTGGCGACCGCGCGCGCCAGGCGCGTCTTGCCAGTGCCGGGCGGGCCATGGAGCAGCACGCCCTTGGGCGGCTCGACACCCAGGCGCTGGAACAGCTCCGGATAGCGCAGCGGCAATTCGACCATTTCGCGCAGCTGGTCGATCGTATCGGCCATGCCGCCGATATCGTCATAAGTGACGTCGGCGCGGCGGGCGTCCTTTGGCTCCTCATATTCGGGGCGCAGCTCGATCTCGGTATTCTCGTCGACCAGCACGATCCCCTTGGGAACGGTCGAGATCACCGCGAGGCGGATTTCCTGCAGCGCATAAGCCGGCGCGCGGAGATATTGCGCGACGTTGGGCGGGACGCCGTCGGGGTCGATGCGCTGCTGCCCAGCCGTCGCGACGACGTCGCCGGCGCACAGCGGACGGCCGAAAAAGGTGCGCTTGAGCGCGCCGGTCGATCCCTGCAAGCGCAGATTCTGCTGGGCGGGGGCGAACACGACGCGCGTCGCCGGCTTGGCCTCGGCCTTGCGCACATCGACATAATCGCCCGACCC
The DNA here is from genome assembly GCF_001598355.1 of Sphingomonas asaccharolytica NBRC 15499. GTDB lineage: Bacteria > Pseudomonadota > Alphaproteobacteria > Sphingomonadales > Sphingomonadaceae > Sphingomonas > Sphingomonas asaccharolytica. Next base: position 1,218 of record NZ_BCYU01000137.1, on the reverse strand, counting down.
GGCGCCGGCATTGGCGCGTTGCAGGCCGTCGATGCGAATCAGTTCGAGCCCCTCATCCTCGGGATAGGGCGCGACCGCGCGCGCCGGGGTGGTCGACTTGCCGACGATTTCGATGATGTCGCCTTCGCCGATGCCCAATTGCGCCATCAGCGGACGCGGGATGTGCGCCAGTCCGCGGCCACTATCCTCGGGTCGCGCATTGGCGACCTGGAGCTTGCGTTGGGGGGCATCGTCGCCGTCTGCCATCGGGGTCACCTTGTTTCGCGAGCGGAAGAATCGAGAGCGAGTGAGATAGTGACCCGGTTCCCGAAGCGCGAGAGGGCGGCTATCAGGCGGCCGCGAATCGAGACAAAAAAAGGCCGGACCCAAGGGGCCCGGCCGGGAAAGTTTTTAGGAGAGGATGCCTGAAAGGCCTGCTCTATGTGCAGCGCAGCACATTATTGTGCAAGTGCGAAGTGATACCGGTAACATGCATTTTTCGCAATCAACCCTTTCCTTTCACGGAGAGGGGATGATAGCGTTCCAAGCATCGGTATGTGACGCATTGCACAACAACAGGGCCAAAGGAGAGGATTTCCATGCGGCGTTTGCCCCCGCTGACCGCGATCGAGGCCTTTATTCAGGTCGCCCGCACCGGGTCGGTCAAGGCTGCCGCGCAGGAATTAGCTCTGTCCGCGCCGGCGCTCAGCCGCCGGATTCAGGCGCTCGAACGCTTCATCGGCAAGCCCTTGTTCGAACGCCGGCATCAGGCGGTGGCGCTCAACAGCGACGGTGAACGGCTGTTGCAGCAGATCGCGCCGGTGCTCGACCGGCTGACCGACGCGGTCGAATATATGACCAGTGGGGTCGAGGTCCTGCGCCTGCGCTTGGGTGTGTTGCCGCTGTTCGCGTCGCAACGCATCTTTCCGCATCTCGGCGACCTGCGTGCGCGCTACCCGCAGATCCATCTCGATATCGATACGGCGGGGCACAATATGGCACGGGTCGGCGACGGACTCGACGCCGCGATCGCGCTGGCGCGCGAGCCTGATCCCAGCCTCTATGCCAAGCGGCTCGATACCAATAATGTCTATGTGATCGGCGCCCGGACTCTGCTCGACGGGCCGGATCCGGTCACGCGCCCCGAACAGATCGAGAAGCTGACCGCCCTAATCCATCGCGACATGCCCGACACGTTCAGCGCCTGGCGCCATGCGGCGGGGCTCGACGAGCTCGAGC
>NZ_BCYU01000136.1 GCF_001598355.1 Sphingomonas asaccharolytica NBRC 15499 | reverse complement strand
GAGCCACAATTACATGCTGCGCTACTGGCTGGCCGCGGTCGGCATCCGCCCCGATATCGATGTCGAGATCGTCACGATCAGCCCGCCTTTCGCCGCGGACGCGCTTGCAGCGGGAGAAGTCGACGGCATCTGCGTCGGCGAGCCGTGGAACAGCGTGGCGGTCGACCGCGGCGTCGGACGGATCGCGCTGGTGACGGCGCAGATTTGGCGGCGGGGGGTCGAGAAAGTGCTCGCGATGCGGCGCGAGACGGTGCGCGGGTCGCCCGATCTGGTCGAACGGCTGATTCGTGCGCTGCACGATGCCGCGGCACATTTCGTCGAGCCCGATGCGGCGCAAGAGAATGCGCGGATCCTGGCACAGCCCGCTTATCTGGCGGCGCCGGAGGAGACGATCCTGCGCGCGATCACCGATCGGGTCCGCTTGTCGCAAGGCGCGACGCCGCTCCACATCCCCGATTTCATGTTCCAGTTTCGGGAGGCGGCGAACTTTCCATGGCGCAGCCAGGCGGCGTGGCTCTATTCGCAAATGACGCGCTGGGACGGCACGCCTTTCTCGTCCGAGGAAGCGGCCCGTGCCGAGGGCGTGTTCCGGCCGGATTTGTACCGTGCCGCGCTGGCCGGGTCGGCCGCGATCCTGCCGGGCGCGAGCTCGAAACTGGAAGGCGCGATCGGCGATCCGATGGGGGCCGGATCGGTGCAAGGGCGGCTGGTGCTCGGTGCCGACCGATTCTTCGACGGCCATGCGTTCGATCCCGACGATGCGGAGGCCTATCTGGCCTCGCTGCCCTGACTTTTTGCTGCAAGTGCGAAATAAGCTTGCGTCCGGCCGGCGAATCACGCATCATCCACTCCGCAGGGCAATGATGCTCAGCACGAAATAACCGCGATGATCTCCACCGACGGGGGTGATTGCGGGGCGGGTCCGTCGATCCGCCAAGGCAACGAAGCCGCCCAGACGCGCCTCTATTGGCTGCCGTCTGGGCGGCTTTTTTCTTGTCCATCGCACGCGAAGGGGATCCGCATGGCGACCACATTCTGGAACAGGGAACAAGGCAGGCAGCAGGACGGCTTCTGGTCGAGCGGGCATGTCCCGACGCTGATCGCCGCCTTCCTCTATTTCGACCTCGCCTTCATGGTCTGGGTATTGCTGGGGCCGCTCGCCCCGGAAATCGCCAAGACGCTGGCGCTGACGCCGGCCGAAAAGGGCCTGATGGTGGCGACGCCGACGCTCGCCGGCGCGGTGCTGCGCGTGGTCAACGGCCTGCTCGTCGACCGTATCGGTCCCAAGCGCTCGGGCACGATCAGCCAGATCATCGTCATCGCCGGACTGCTGACCGCCTGGCTGGCCGGCGTGACCAGCTTTGCCGGCACGTTAGCGCTCGGCGTCATCCTCGGTTTTGCCGGGGCAAGTTTCGCGATCGCGCTGCCGCTGGCGAGCCGCTGGTACCCGCCGCAGCATCAGGGCAAGGCGATGGGGATTGCCGGCATGGGCAATTCGGGCACCGTGCTCGCCGCTCTGTTCGCACCGTTGCTGGCCAAGGCGTTCGGCTGGAACGCCGTGCTCGGCCTGGCCTGTATTCCGCTGGTGCTCGTACTGATCGCCTATCAGCTGATGGCGCGCGATGCGCCCAACCGGCCGGCGCCCAAGTCGCTCGCCGAATATCTCCATCCGCTCAAGTCGGGCGATGCCTGGTGGCTGATGGGCTTCTACGCGGTAACCTTTGGCGGCTTTGTCGGGCTCGCCGCGTCGCTGCCGATCTATTTCACCGATCGTTTCGGGCTGACGCCGGTCGCCGCCGGCTATTGCACCGCCGCCTGCGTGTTCGCCGGCTCGCTCGTCCGCCCGCTCGGCGGCGCGATCGCCGACCGGGTCGGCGGCGTGAAGGCGTTGACCGGGGTGTTCGCCGCGGCTGCCCTCGCGCTGGTGGCGGTCAGCATGGCGCCGACGCTGGTGATCGCGATGGCGATGTTCGTGCTGGCGATGCTGGCGCTGGGGATCGGCAACGGATCGGTGTTCCAGCTGGTGCCGCAGCGTTTCGCCGAAGAGATCGGCGTGATGACCGGGCTGGTCGGCATGGCGGGCGGCGTTGGCGGTTTCTACCTCGCCTCTTCGCTCGGCATCGCCAAGCAGCTGACCGGCAGCTTCGCGCCCGGTTTCCTGATCTTCGCGGGGCTCGCGGTGATTGCCGGGCTCGGTCTGCTGATCGTCAAGCATTCCTGGCGCCGGCGCTGGGGCACGGCGGCCGGCGTCCGGATCTGAACGAGAGCAGGGGAGACATGCGATGAAACCTGCCTGGTTGATCCTTGGAAGCGTGCTGGTGGCAAGTCCCGCCATGGCGCAGGACATCACATTGAAGCCGCTGATCGAGGCGCGGTTGCGCTATGAGAATGTCGATCAAGCGGGTCTGCCCAACGATGCGGAGGCGACGACGATCCGCATCCGCAGCGGGGTGCAGGCGAGCAGCGGACCGCTTTCCGCGATCGTCGAAATGCAGGGCAATCTGGCGCTGACCGGCGATTATTATGACGGACTGCATGGCGCGGCCACGCGCCCGCTGATCGCCGACCCGCAGAATATCGCGCTGTACCGGGCACAGCTCCAATACCGCACCAAAGCCCTCGCCCTGACCGTCGGCCGCCAGCGGATCGCGCTCGACGACGAACGCTTCGTCGGCGCGGTGCCGTTTCGCCAGAACGGCCAGACCTTCGATGCCGCACGAGTCGAATGGACCGGCGTGAAAGGGCTGAAGGCGGACCTGACCTATGCCTGGCGCGTGAACACCGTCTGGGGAATCGACGGCGTCGGCGCGCGGGCGCGCTCGATCGGCGGCAACAATGTGCTGGGCAATTTATCCTATGCCAGCCCGGTCGGCACGATCACCGGCTTCGCCTATCTGGTCGATCAGGATGAAGCGGCGGTGCAGGGGTTCCGCTTGTCGAGCCAGACCTATGGCGCGCGGCTGGCGGGCGCGCGTCCGCTCGGCAAGGGGGTCAAATTCTCCTACCAGCTGAGCTACGCGACCCAGTCCGACTATGACCGCAACCCCAACCGCTATCGTGCCGATTATTACCTGGTCGACGGGGGACTCGATCTCCACGCGGTCAAGCTCGGCGCGGGGTATGAAGTGCTGGGTGCGGACAAGGGCGTGGCACTTGCCGCGTTCCAGACGCCGATCGCTACCGGGTTCAAGTTCGAGGGCTGGGCCGACAAGTTCCTGACGACGCCACCCGACGGCGTTCGCGACCTTTATGGCAATCTCGGCTATGGCTGGAAACAGGTGGGGCCGTTCAAGGCATTGACGCTGCAGGCGGTCTATCACCGCTTTGCCAGCGATCGGCATAGCCGCCTCTATGGCGACGAGATCGACCTGCTCGCCAGCGCCAAGCTCGGCAAGACCAGCCTTTCGGCCCGCTATGCCGATTACCAGGCGGACGGCTTCGCCACCGACACCCGCAAATTCTGGCTGCAGCTCGATTGGAGCTTGTGATGGACTTCCTTGTTTCCGCGTCCGACCCTGACTCCATGCCGGACGCGCCGTCCGGCCCGGAGCCGGGCCTTCCCCATCTCGTCGTCATCGGCAACGGCATGGCCGGGTGCCGCGCGGTCGAGGAACTGATCGCACGCGATGCCGGGCGCTACCGGGTGACGATCTTCGGTGCGGAGCCGCGAGTGAACTACAACCGCATCATGCTGTCGCCGGTGCTGGCGGGCGAGAAAACGTTCGACGACATCGTGATCAACGACGCCGCCTGGTACGCCGATAACCGGATTGAACTGATCGCCGGCGATCCGGTCGCCGCGATCGATCGCGCTACGAAGACCGTGACCGCGCGATCGGGCCGGTCGGTGCGCTACGACAAATTGCTGATCGCGACCGGCTCAGACCCGTTCATCATCCCGGTGCCGGGCAAGGACTTACCCGGCGTGATCAGCTTCCGAGACATGGATGACGTCGATCATATGCTGGCGGCGGCCGATCGCGGCGGCAGCGCGGTCGTGATCGGTGGCGGCCTGCTGGGGCTGGAGGCGGCGCACGGCCTGTCGCTGCGCGGGATGCAGGTCACCGTCCTCCACCTGATGCCGACCCTGATGGAGCGCCAGCTCGACGAAGCGGCGGCCTGGCTGCTCAAATCGGCGCTGGAGGCGCGCGGCCAAACGGTGCTGACCGGCGCCGACACCGCCGAGATCCTGGGCGACGGCAAGGTCGAAGCGGTACGACTCAAGGACGGGCGCGACATCCCCGCCGACCTGGTGGTGATGGCGGTCGGCATCCGCCCCTCGGTCGGTTTGGCGCGCGAGGCCGGGCTGGCCGTGGGCCGCGGCATCCAGGTCGACGACCATATGGTCACCAGCGACCCGGATGTGCTCGCGGTCGGCGAATGCGTCGAGCATGACGGCCAGGTCTACGGCCTGGTCGCGCCGCTCTGGGACATGTGCCGCGCGCTGGCCGATGGGCTGGTCGAGCGGCCCAGCGGCTATCGCGCGAGCGTCACCTCGACCAAGCTGAAGGTGGCCGGGCTCGACGTCTTCTCGGCAGGCGATTTCGCCGGCGGCGAAGGCTGCGAGGACATCGTGCTGCGCGATGCCAGCCGCGGCGTCTACAAACGCGTCGTGCTCAAGGAGGATCGCGTGGTCGGTGCGGTACTCTATGGCGATACCGCCGATGGCGGCTGGTATTTCGACCTGATGCGGCGCGGCGAGGACATCTCGGCCACGCGCGACCTGCTGATCTTCGGCCAGGCCTTCGCCTCGGGAGGGGGGCAGGCGGACCCTAAGGCGGCCGTTGCGGCGCTCTCCGATGGGGCGGAGATTTGCGGCTGCAACGGCGTCAACAAGGGTCAAGTCGTCTCCTGTATCGCCAAGGGTGCGCACAGCCTCGATGCGGTACGCTCAGGCTGCAAGGCAAGCGCGAGTTGCGGATCGTGTACCGGGCTGGTGGAGACCTTGCTCGCCCTGACACTTGGCGAGGATGTCGAGGCCGGCCCGAAGACGATGTGCAACTGCACCAGCTTCGGCCATGACGACGTCCGGCGCGAGATCGTCGCGCAAGGCATGCGCTCGATTCCCGAAGTGATGCACCGGCTCCACTGGTCGACCCCGGACGGCTGTTCTAGCTGCCGGCCGGCGCTCAATTACTATCTGCTCTGCGCGCTGCCCGGCGAGTATCAGGACGACCAGCAGAGCCGCTTCGTCAACGAACGGCTCCATGCCAACATCCAGAAGGACGGCACCTATTCGGTCGTCCCGCGCATGTGGGGCGGGATCACCAGCCCGCGCGAACTCCGCGCGATCGCCGACGTCGCCGAGAAATATGACGCGCCGATGGTCAAGGTGACCGGCGGCCAGCGGCTCGACATTTTCGGGATCAAGAAAGAGGATCTGCCCGCGGTCTGGGCCGATCTCAACGCCGCCGGCATGGTCTCGGGCCATGCCTATGGCAAGGCGCTGCGCACGGTGAAGACCTGTGTCGGATCCGAATGGTGCCGGTTCGGCACGCAGGATTCGACCGGGCTGGGCGTCAAGCTCGAGCGCGGCTTCTGGGGCAGCTGGATGCCGCACAAGTTCAAGATGGCGGTCTCCGGCTGTCCGCGGAACTGTGCCGAGGCGACGATCAAGGATTTCGGCGTGGTCTGCGTCGATTCGGGCTACGAACTCCATGTCGGCGGCAATGGCGGCATCCATGTCCGCGCGACCGATCTGTTGACCAAAGTCGCGAGCGAGGAAGAGGCGATCCATGTCGCCGCGGCGTTCGTGCAACTCTATCGCGAGGAAGCGCGCTATCTTGAGCGCACCGCGCCGTGGATCGAGCGCGTCGGGCTGCAACATATCAAGGATCGTGTGGTCGAGGACGAAGCCGGGCGCGACGCGCTCGCCGAGCGCTTCTGGTATTCGCAGACCTTCAGCCAGGACGATCCCTGGGCCGAACGCGCCTCGGGCGCGGCGCGCGAGCAGCACGCGCATATGGCGCATTTTCAACCTTTGGCATTGGAGGTCGCGGAATGATCGGCGATTGGCTCGATATCGGCTGGCTGGATCAGATTCCGGTGCGCGGCAGCCGCACCGTGACCGTCTCGGGCGGCGAGGAAGTCGCGGTGTTCCGCACCGCCGACAATCGCGTCTTCGCGCTCGCCAATCGCTGCCCGCATAAAGGCGGACCGCTCAGCCAGGGCATCGTCCACGGCCACAGTGTCGCCTGCCCGCTGCACAATTGGCGGATCGCGCTCGCGACCGGCGAAGCGCAGGGCGAGGACAAAGGCTGCGCGCCGACGATCCCGGTCAAGGTCGACGCCGGCCGCGTGCTGCTGTGCCGTACGTCGACGCTGAAGGCCGCGGCGTGAGGGTGCCACTCTTAAAGCCCCTCCCCTTCAGGGGAGGGGTTGGGGGTGGGGCGGTGCCGCGGGCGGATCGCTTGCGGATAA
>NZ_BCYU01000135.1 GCF_001598355.1 Sphingomonas asaccharolytica NBRC 15499 | reverse complement strand
CATCTGGTCGCCCAGCCATTGCGGCGGGACCAGGTCGCCGGGATAGACGATCTCGACCGCCGCGCCGAATGCATAGCTCAGCATCGCGATCAGCGCCGCCGGTTTCCACCAGCGCACCAACGCCGCGAGCACATTGGGCGCGCGCGAGAGGCCGAAGCCGAACAGAAAGGCGGGGAAATAGGCGAGATGCGCGATGCCGTCGTTGATCAGGTCCTGGGTGTCGGTCCAGCGGTGGAAGATGACGACCTGGCTCAGGACCAGATAAACGATCGGCAGCACCAGCGCGCGCCAGCCGCCAAATGCCGCGTCGAACAAGGCCTGCAACCGGGCCGGGCGGGGGATCAGGAGCAGCAGCGACAGCGCGGCGGTATAGGTCCAAAGATAGCCGACGAACCACAAATGGTTCCAGGTCGGCAGGAACACGCCGTCAATCGCCCGGAAGCGGAAATAGTCCTGGGTCAGGAACGTCCCGAAACCCTGGGCATAGCCATGCTGGGTCACCAGCTCGACCCAGCTTTGCGGCGGCACCATCACGGTGATGCCGAAGAGGAGCGGGATGAGCAGACGGCTCGACCGGCTCGACATGAACTTGGCGACGCCGCCCGATTTGGCGAGCAGCGCGCGGCTGGCATAGCCCGAAACGACGAACAACAGGGTCAGCCGCCACGGATTGGTCAGCAACATCACGACCGACAGCCACTCGACCGGCTGGGCGGTCTTCACGTGGAAACCCCAGGGCGTGAACACCATCGCGGTATGATACAGGATCAGCAGGGCGAAGGCGCCCACGCGAAGCCAGTCCATGCCGTAATGTCGAACCATGCCAGTCCATGTAGCGATTGAGGGCGCGATGACTACCCATCGCACCCTCCGGAGTTCCGCTTAGACGGTTAAAAGGGGCTCAAGCGACGTCGGGTCGAGCGCGAACGGTCTCCATCCAGTCGGCCGAGGCGGCCGGTTTGGCGGCCTTGGCGCGCGCCTTGAGGCCGATCAGCGGGCGCAGCACGTTCACGTCGCGTCCCACCAGGTAAAAGGCCCAGCATCCCGCGATCGTCGCCGGTACCAGGATGAGGAACTCGCCCGCCGCGCCGATGCCGAGCGGCTTCACCCAGAATTCGACCAGGACGATCACCGTCTGATGGATTATGTAGAAGGGGAAGGTCGCCTCGGCGAGCGTCGTGCGCCAGCGATGATCGCGGTTGAGGAAGCGTTCGGCCACCCCAATCAGTGCGGCGATCGCCACCCAGGTGTCGATCTCGCGCGCCAGGCGGAAGATCACCGTCATGTTGTGGCTCGGGAAACTGAAATCGGGATAGGCGACCAGCAGCCCGGCGATCACCGCGTAGCAGCCGATCGCGACCGCTGCCGACGCTATCCACCAGCGCGAAAGCCCGTCCATCACCACGCGCGATCCGGCCAGGCCGAAGCCGAACAGGAAGGCGGGGAAATATTGCAGGTGGGCCAGGCCGTCGTTGAACAGATCGTGCGTGTCGTCGTCGCGGTGGAACAGCCAATATTGCGTGACCAGCAGGAACACGACCGGCACCCAGACCGCGCGGCTGCCGCCGAACACGCGGTCGAACATCGCCTGCAGCCTGCCCGCGCCGGGGACCAGCATCGAGAGCATCAGGGCGAGCGTGTAGACCCAGAGATAGACGACGAACCACAGATGGTTCCAGGTCGGCATGACGATCCCGTCGAGCTTGCCGAAGCGAAAATAATCGTGGGTCAGGAACCAGACATAGCTCTGGCCATAGCCATGCTTGCCGACCAGCTCGACCCAGGTCTGCGGCGGGATGACCACCGCCATGCCGAACACGAGCGGGATCAGCAGTCGCGAACTGCGATTGCCAAGGAAGCGGCGGACGCTGGGCGATTTCGACCACAAGGCGCGGCTGGCATAACCCGATACGACGAACAGCAAGGTCAGTCGCCAGGGGTTGGTCAGCAGCATCGGGATCTCGACCCAGTCCATCGGCTGCGCGGTCTTGATGTGAAAGCCCCAAGGCACGAAAACCATGCCGATATGATAGAGGATCAACAGCGCGAACGCGCCGATCCTCAGCCAGTCCATTCCGTAATGCCGTTCCATCATTCGCCTCCGTTTTGCGGGAATGGTGAGACGGCTAGTCGCGGCTCGTCAGGGCCGGTATCGGAGAGGGTCGGAAGGCGGCTTCACGGGGACGATCGAACAAGTGGCAGGGACGAGCGGCGGGTTGCGCGGGATGAACGGAACGCAGCGCAAGCTGGCGGCCGGGCTCGTCGCCGGTTTCCTCACGATCGTCGCCCTCATCATGATCGCCAATGCCGAATCGTCGATCGCCGATCTTCACGCGTCGGGCGCGCATATCCGGCCCGATCTGGTCTGGTCGTGGGAATGGACCAGCATGATCGCCTGGCTCAGCGTCTATCCATTGCTGTGGTTTGGCGTCGCAACCATCCGTCCGCCGCGTTTCTCATGGCCGCTGATCGCCGCCGCGTTGGTAATCGGCAGCCTGATCGCGTCAGGCTGGCATATCGGCGTGATGGTCGTGCTGCGGCGGATCTATTACGACGCGGTAGGGCAGGGACCCTATCACTTCTTCGGCGTGGTCGACGATCGCTTGCTCTACGAATTCCGCAAGGATTTCGCGACCTATCTCCAGTTCATCATCATCGCCGCAGTCGGGCAGTGGCTGATCGCGCGGGCCGCGACGCCGCCGAACGCGGACGCGTCCCCCAGAACGCTGGCCGTGGCCGATGGGGCGGTCACGCACCTGGTGCCGGTCGAAGAAATCGAATCGATCGCCTCGGCGGGCAATTATGTCGAGATCGCCTGGGGGCCGCGCACGCTGCTGCATCGCGCCACGCTGGCGGCGGTCGAAGCCGAACTGGGCGAGGCGTTCCTGCGCATCCATCGCGGCCGGCTGGTGCGGCGCGCGGCGATCCGCCGGATCGAGATTGACAAATCGGGCGACTTCACCGTCGAACTGGCGTCGGGCGCGATGTTACGCGGAAGCCGGCGTTACCGCCCGGCGGACTGACCGCGGGCTCAACCCGATCAATGGCCGCAGCCAATCGATCTCGCGCCCGATCAGATAGAAGCTGACCGCGAACGAAAATGTGCCGGTCAGGATCAGCGCGAACTCGACGAACGGACTGAGGTTGAGCGGCAATGTGTACCAGGCGAGCAGGATGATCGCCGGATGGTGCGCGATATAGAGCGGGAAAACCGCCTCGGCCAACGTCGCGCGCCATTTGTGATCATGGTTGAGGAAGCGAGTCGCGAGCTGGAACAGCACCAGCATCACGCTCCACGCCATCGTCAGGCGCGCCGCGCGGTCGATCGCCATGAGTGCGTGCGGCGGGACGTTGTGCCCTTCATAAGCGAGCTCGATGCACACCACGATGACCCCGGCGACCAGCGCGACCGCCGCCGCCGGCCACTGCAGCCGCGCGATCACTGGCCACAATTTGCTCTCTCCCGCCAGCGCGAAGCCGAACAGGAAGATCGGGAAATAGGCGAAATGGGCGTTCCAGTCGGTGAACAATCCCTGCTTTTCGGAAAGCACGAACATCACCGACAGCTTGAGCACGACCAGCAGCGCGATCGGCGCCCAGAGCAGTCGCATGCCGGGCGCCAGGCGGTCGACGGCGCGAGTCAGCCGTTCGGCATTCCAGCTCGGAACGAGCAAAAGGGCTGCCAGCACCATCGTATAGGCCCATAGATAGACAACGAACCACAGATGCTCCCAGTTCGGGAAGCCATGGCCATAGACCGGCGTGACGCTCCAATAATCGGTCAGCCAGAAATGGATCAGGCTGCCTGGATAACCCTGCTCGCGCGCCCTGACCCACATTTCCGGCGGGATCAGCGCGACCATCGCGAATCCCCAGGGGATCAGCAGCCGGCGATTGCGCGATTCGGTGAAGGCGCGGACGTCGCCCGATTTGTCGAACAGCTTGCGGCTGGCAAAGCCAGACACCGCGAACAGCAGCGTCAGCCGCCACGGTGTCAGCAACGCCATCGGCGCGGTCAGTTCGTGATAGGTGACCGGCGATTTGATCACCCAGTCCCAGGTCGAAAAGACCATGGCGACATGGTACACGATCAGCAGGCCGAAGGCGCCGATCCTGAGCCAGTCCAGGCCATAATGTCGTCGCTGGGGAGTCATTGACGCCGTTCGTGTCCGAGTTGACCTGGGTCAATAGCGGATCGGCCCTGACCAAAAGGTTATCGCGGCTGAAACCTCGGTTGCTCAAAATGGGTGCTATCGGCGCTTAATCGTTCGGAATCGTTCCTTTGCCGGCTGACGGTTTCTGGAAGCGCTAGGCGGATCGATTCCGGCATTTCCCAACTTTCGCTTCCTTGTCAGGTTAGGAAAACCTGACGTGTCGATCCGCCTTAGAGCACTAGGTTTCGCAGGCTCCCGCCGCTATATGCTGGGCGACCCAAGAGGATTTAGAATGTCAGTCCGTCCCTGGCGCGACATCACGCGCCGCAAGAGCCGCCAGATCATGGTCGGGAACGTCCCCGTCGGGGGCGATGCGCCCGTCACCGTGCAGACGATGACCAACACGCCGACCAGCGATCCGCGCGCAACGATCGACCAGATCCGCCGCTGCGAGGATGCCGGCGTCGATATCATCCGCGTGTCGTGCCCCGACGTCGAATCGACCGCGGCACTCAAGCAGATCGTCCGCGCCTCGCGCGTGCCGATCGTCGCCGACATCCATTTCCACTATAAGCGCGCGCTTGAGGCGGCCGATGCGGGCGCCGCCTGCCTGCGGATCAATCCCGGCAATATCGGGTCGGCCGAGCGGGTGAACGAAGTGGTCGCCGCGGCCAAGGCCAATGGCTGCGCGATCCGCATCGGCGTCAATGCCGGTAGCTTGGAACGCGACCTGCTCGAGAAATATGGCGAGCCGTGCCCCGACGCTTTGGTCGAAAGCGCGCTCGATCACATCAAATTGCTCCAGGACCGCGACTTCCACGACTTCAAGGTGGCGGTGAAGGCAAGCGACCTGTTCCTCGCGGTTGCCGCTTATCAGCAACTCGCCGAAGCGGTCGATTGTCCGCTCCATCTCGGCATCACCGAAGCCGGCGGGTTCGTCGGCGGCACGGTCAAGTCGGCGATCGGGATCGGTAGCCTGCTCTGGTACGGGATCGGCGACACGATCCGCGTCTCGCTCTCGGCCGAGCCCGAGGATGAGGTCCGCGTCGGGTTCGAAATCCTCAAGGCGCTGGGCATCCGCAATCGCGGCGTCCGCGTCGTGTCGTGCCCGAGCTGCGCGCGCCAGGGCTTCGACGTCATCCGCACTGTCCAGGCGCTGGAGGAGCGGCTCCAGCATATCCGCACGCCGATGTCGCTGTCGGTGCTCGGCTGCGTCGTCAACGGGCCGGGCGAAGCGCGGGAGACCGATATCGGCATCACCGGCGGCGGCAACGGCAAGCACATGGTCTATCTGTCGGGCGTGACCGATCACCATGTCCAGGACGCCGACATGATCGAGCATATCGTCAAGCTGGTGGAGGCTAAGGCAGCCGAGATCGACGCGGCGGACGAAGCGAAAGCGGCGTGAAGATCGCGCTCGGGCTTGCCGCGGCGGCCATCGCGTTCACCGTGCAGCCCGTGGCGGCGGACGTTGCGGCGCCGACCGCAGCACCCGGTCACCCCGAGGCACGCCCCTTCGGCGATCCCGATCGAGCCGACCGCGACGTCGCCGATGCGATGGCGCGCGCTAAGGCCAATGGTCATCGCGTGATCCTAGTGTTCGGCGCGAACTGGTGCCATGACAGCCGCGCGCTCGCCGGATGGTTCGCCAGCCCGCGCTTCGCCGCGATGCTGGCGCCGCGCTATGAAATCGTCTGGATCGATGTCGGGCAAAAGGACCGCAATCTCGATCTCGCGCGCCGCTTCGGGCTCGACGGGATCAAGGGTACGCCAACGGTGCTGATGCTCGATTCCGCCGGCAAGCCGCTCAACCTGAAGGACGCGCCGCGCTGGCACGATGCCTCGACGCGCAGCGAGGACAAGATCTACCGCTATTTCGCCCGTTAGGGCGCAACGGGAGGGGACATGACCAACGGACGCTTTCGCCTGGCGCAATTGCTGGTCGGTCTGGTGGCGGTCTTCGCGATCGGGTTTGGCGCGTACATGCTTGCCCAGCCGCTGCTCTGGTATCGTGCGCTACCGACCGTGGTGTTCACCGGCCCGTTCAACCAGCATTTCGTCCGCGATATCGGCGCGGCCTATCTAGCCTGCGGCGTGCTGCTCGGTTGGGCGGTGCTCGATCTGCGCGCGCGGCGGCTGGCGGTGTTGGCTGGTGCATTGTGGTTGAGCCTCCATGCCCTGGTCCATTTGTACGAAGTGATCACCGGCATTTGCGGCGTCGCGATCTTCTGGCGCGATTTTCCCGGCGTGTTCGGGCCGCCAGTATTGGCGCTGCTCGGCTGGTGGCTGGCGCGGCGGTAAGCTCTCTTTAGCCATCACCATTAGCCAAGCCGCAATCGCCGTGCGGTAGAAGGGCAGCCATGAAATATGCGCTGCTCGTGGTGACCGTGATCGGAATCGTGATCGGCCTGGCCCTGCCTGGGGCGAAGCGCGCCCCGATCACTGCCGCTCCACCGGCTGCCGCGGCAGCCGCCGACCAGCCGC
>NZ_BCYU01000134.1 GCF_001598355.1 Sphingomonas asaccharolytica NBRC 15499 | reverse complement strand
AGGGTTGAGAAAAGCGCACTGCCCTCACCCTCCCGTTCGGCTGCGCCGAGCGGGCCCCTCCCTCTCCCAAAGGGAGAGGGGATTCTCACGCCGCCTCCGCCACGGCAATCGCCGTCGCGAGGTCGAGGCGACCATCATACAGCGCGCGGCCGGTGATAACGCCTTCGATCCCGTCTCGGGCGTGGAGCGCGAGCATGTGGATGTCGGCAATCCCGCTCACCCCGCCCGAGGCGATCACCGGGATGTCGACCGCACGGGCGAGATCGACCGTGGCCTGGACGTTGCAGCCCTTGAGCAGCCCGTCGCGCCCGACATCGGTGAACAGCAAGGCGGCGACCCCGGCATCCTCGAACCGGCGCGCCATGTCCTCGACCGAGACGTCGGACACATCGGCCCAGCCGCGCGTCGCGACCATGCCGTCCTTGGCATCGACCGCGACGACGATGCCGCCCGGAAAGTCGCGCGCGGCTTCACGCACCAAGTCGGGATTGTCGAGCGCGGCAGTGCCGATCACCAGGCGCGAGACGCCGACGTCGAACCATCCTTCGATCGCCGCGCGGTCGCGGATACCGCCGCCCAGCTGGACGTGGCCAGGGAAAGCGGCGACCACCGCGCGGACGACGTCGCCATTGACCGATTCGCCGGCGAACGCACCGTCGAGGTCGACCATATGGAGATGCTGCGACCCGGCCGCGGCGAATGCCATCGCCTGCGCCACCGGATCGTCCCCATAGACCGTGGCACGGTCCATATCGCCCTCGGCCAGCCGCACGACATTGCCGCCCTTGAGGTCGATCGCCGGGAAGATGATCAGGCTCATTTCACGGCCGCCATGTCAGGAACCTCTTCAACAATTCCAGCCCGTAACGCTGGCTCTTTTCCGGGTGGAATTGCACGCCCGCCATATTGTCTCGGGCGATCGCGGCGACGACCGGGCCGGCATGGTCGGTCGTGGCGATCACATCGTCGCCTTCGAACGCGTAGCTGTGCAGGAAATAGGCTTCGCCCGCCTCGATCAGCGGGTGAGGGGAGAGGAGCCTCACATCGTTCCAGCCCATATGCGGCACCTTGGCGGCGGGGTCGGAAGGCGACAGGCGGCGGATGCGGCCTTTGATCCAGCCGAGTCCGTCATACTCGCCCATTTCCTCGCCGATTTCCGCCATCAGCTGCATGCCGACGCAAATGCCGAGGAACGGCGCGCCGTCGCGCCGCACGCGCTGGTCGAGCGCATCGATCATGCCGGGCACCCCGCGCAATGCCGCCGCACAGGCGCCGAACGCGCCGACGCCGGGAAGGACGATCCGGTCCGCGGTTGCTACCAGCTCGGGATCGGCGGTGATCGCGACGTCCTGTGCGCCCGCTGCCTTCAGCGCGTTGGCGACCGAATGCAGGTTGCCCGCGCCGTAATCGATCAGCGCGAGCGTCACGCGAACAGAGGCGCGACCGCTTCGGCCGCCCAACTCGCGTTGAACTCGATCACCTCGATCGTCGCCGCACCTTCGGTCACAAAGGGGTCGCTCGCCGCGAGCGCCGCCACTTCCGCCTTGTGGCCGCGGCACACGATCACGCCACCGGTGCGCGGATTGCGGCGCCCCGACATCAGGAACAATCCCTCTGCATAACCGCGCTCGAGCCAGTCGATATGCGGCTTCATATGCCGATCGACCTCGTCGAGAGGAACGAGGTAATTGATCAGGATCAGGCAGACCGGTGCCTCGCCCCGCGTAGCGGGCATCACAACGTCCCCTTGGTCGAGGGAATCGCATCGGCCTTGCGCGGATCGATCTCGACCGCTTCGCGCAGCGCGCGAGCCAGACCCTTGAACGCCGCTTCGGCGATATGATGGTTGTTCGAGCCGTACAGCGTCTCGATGTGGAGCGTGATCCCGGCGGTCTGGGCGAACGAGTGGAAGAAATGCTCGAACATCTCGGTGTCCATCTCACCGAGACGTTTTTGCGAGAATTCCGTCTTCCAGACGAGGAACGGCCGCCCGGAGATGTCTAGCGCGACCCGAGTCAGCGTCTCGTCCATCGGCGACAGCGCGTCGGCATAGCGGCGGATGCCGCGCTTTTCGCCGAGCGCCTTGTTGATCGCCTCTCCGATCGCCAGGCCGGTATCCTCGACCGTGTGATGCTGGTCGATATGGAGATCGCCCACGGTCTTGACCTCGAGGTCGATCAGCGAATGGCGCGACAATTGTTCGAGCATATGGTCGAAGAAGCCGATACCCGTCGACACGGCATAGCTGCCGGTCCCGTCGAGGTTGACGGCGACGTCGATCCTTGTCTCGCTCGTCTTGCGGTTGATCGTCGCGGTGCGCATCGCGCCCCCATATGGGTGTGTTGCACGTCATGCAATCTTGACCCGACGCTCGCATCGGCTACCCAAGGCATATGAGTGATGGACTGCCCGATAGCCTGATTCCGTACGATGAGATCGTGCAGGAGGCCCTGCGCGCCGTGGTCGGCCGCGTGCTTGGCTCGGTTGCGGCCGGCGGCGGGCTGCCCGGCGAGCATCATTTCTACATCACGTTCAAGACGCAGGCGCCGGGCGTCAGCATCCCCGAACGCCTGATCGAGCGGTTCCCGGACGAGATGACGATCGTCCTGCAGAATCGCTATTGGGACCTGACCGTCGATGACGAGCGATTCTCGGTCGGACTGAGTTTCAACCAGGTGCCGTCCAAGCTCGACATTCCCTATTCCGCGATCACCGGCTTTCACGACCCTGCCGTCAATTTCGAACTCCGCTTCCAGGCGCAGGAAGGCCCCGACGGCCCCGAGCCGCATGACGAGGCCGAGAACGACCATGTCGAGCGCGTCGATGACGGCTCGAACGTCGTCAGCGTCGATTTCAAAAGAAAGAAGTAAGCCGAAGCGAGCCGCGCAAGCTGCGCGGCGGTCACCTATGGTGACGCGAACGGCCGGCCGGCGCGGCGATAGCCGCGTCCGACGTCACGGAATTTACTTCCGTGACGGCCTGACCGGCCGAAACGACTCAGATAATTGCCAAACTACGGTAACTTGGCTCAGTCGAGCCGTTCGCTAGGCTGCCAACGCGAGACGCGATCGATAGCAGGCATCTCGACCGTTTCCGCAGCCGTCGCTTCGACCTCCGTCCACAACCGCGCGATCACCTCGCGGTCGAGCTTGTCGCTCTCCTGCAGCAGATGCGCGCACAGCGCGGGCCAATCATGCGCTCCCCAATCCACGGGATTCTCCGCGCGGACGACGGTCTTGCACGCGTCGTCATCGGTCAGAACGATATCGCGCGGAGCGACCAGGCTGTTCGCGGCGGTGTCGTAGAAGACGCGCAGGCGCGGGCGGCTGGCGCGTCGGCCATTGGACAGCACGACCGCCAGACGCTGCGAACGCAGGCGGACGACCATGCCGACCGGGAACACCGCGATGCTCTGGTAGAAGGTGAACAACAGATCGCGATCGAACTGGCCGTTCCAGCCATGCATCGCGGTCACCGCCTCGATCGGCGACCAGGCGTCCTTGTACGCGCGGTCCGACGTCAGCGCGTCATAGACGTCGCAGATCGCGCCCATCCGCGCCGCCAGGCTGATCTCGCCCCCCTTGAGCCCGAACGGATAGCCGGTGCCGTCGATCTTTTCGTGATGATGGCGGCAGACGTCGATCGCGGTGGCGGGAATCGCCTCCGCCCGATCGAGGATCGCACAGCCGCGTTCGGGATGGAGCCGCGCGATGGCGAATTCCTCGTCGGTCAGCCGGCCGGGCTTGTTGAGAATCTCGGACGGCACGTCCATCTTGCCGATGTCGTGCACCAGTCCTGCCAGGCCGAATTCGCGCACGGTCTCGTCGGGTAGCCCCAGATGGCGGGCGAAATTGACCATCAGCGCGCACACAGCGACCGAATGCAGATAGCTATAATCGTCCTTGGACTTGAGCCGGACGATGCTGATCAGGGCATAAGCGTTGCGTTGTACCGATTCGGAAATCTCGTCGACGACCGCAGCGACCTGATCGGAGTCGATCGCCTTGCCGAGTCGGGCACCCTCGAAAACGCCGCGGATGATTTCCCTGGTCCGCGCGACGATGTCGACGGCGCGCTCGCGTTCGGCAGTGATGCCCGTGGCGACATTGGCGACGACCGGTTCGGTGATGATGATCGGTTCCGGCTCTTCGATCGGCGCGAGTCCCCGCGTTGTGTCGATCGTCACGAAGGCGATGTCGGCGTCGCGCAAGGCGGCGATGTCGCTGTCCGAGCGCAGCAGAAAGCGGCGGCGCCAGAACGGATGGCTGAGCCATGAGCCCTCAATGCCGTGGACGAACATGCCCGGCCGAAGCAAAGAGAGCGGGACGCGACGCTGCATGCTCGCGTGGATAATCGACAGCGGTTGACAACTTACTACTTTCGCAGTGTTTTTCTTATCGGAGGATATGGCAGCCGTCGACTGCCGTTCGGCCGGATCGATTATGACTTGGCCGGAACAAGCCGCGCGCGGCGGCGTAAGGTGGATATGGTTCAGCAACAGCCGCAGGATCCGACACCAATGTCACGCGCAACGGCGATCGCTTATGCGGTCGCACTGCCGATCTCGCTGTTGTTGCTGGTCTTCCTGCCCGCCGGCGATATCGGCTGGGTGCCCGGCTGGATTTTCGTCGCAGCGCTGGTGATCGGGTTCGCGGCATCCGGGCTAGCGCTCGCCAAGGTCAATCCGGTCATTTTTCGCGCGCGCAGTCGCTTCCAGCCGGGGACCGAGCGCTGGGACTTGCCGTTGGTGGCGGTGATCCTGACCGCGATGGTCTCAACCGTTCCCGTTGCCAGCTTCGACGCGGGGCGGGCGCATTGGTCGCATGTGCCGCCGTGGCTGGTCGCGATCGGATATGCCGCCTTGCTCGGCGGGATTGCGGTCACGGCCTGGGCACAAGCGGTGAATCCGTTCTTCGAGCCTGGCGTGCGCATCCAGTCGGAACGACACCAGCGGGTGATCGATTCCGGGCCCTATGGCTTTGTCCGGCATCCGGGCTACAGCGCGGCGGTCGCTATGTTCCTGGGAATATCGCTGGCGCTCGCCTCCTGGTGGGGACTGGTACCCGCCGCGATTGCGTCGGTCCTGCTCGCCGTCCGCACCGCCTGGGAAGACCGGTTGCTCCACGATAGGCTGCCGGGCTATCGCGAATATGCTGGCCGCGTACGCGCAAGGCTTGTGCCCGGCATCTGGTGACGCCAAGTCGGGCAAATCCGCCCGATGAGGAGCCCGCGCGATGATCGAAACCCGCACCGAAACCGATTCGATCGGCGCGATCGAGGTGCCCGCGACCGCCTATTGGGGCGCGCAGACGCAGCGATCGATCGAGAATTTCCCGTTCGGCGAGCGGGAGCGCATGCCGATCGCGATTGTCCATGCGCTCGCTTTGGTGAAGCAGGCAGCGGCACGGGTGAATCGAGTACATGGGTTGGCGGCGGAGAAAGCCGATGCGATCGAGGCGGCGGCGGCGGAAGTGGTCGCGGGCAAGCTCGACGACCAATTCCCGCTCGTCATCTGGCAGACCGGCAGCGGCACGCAGTCGAACATGAACGTCAACGAAGTGATCGCCGGCCGCGCCAACGAGATGCTGACCGGCACGCGCGGCGGCAAGGCGCCGGTCCACCCCAATGACGACGTCAATATGAGTCAATCGTCGAACGATAGTTTTCCGACCGCGCTTCATGTCGCGGCGGCGCTTGCGGCGATGCGGCGACTGGTGCCGGCGATCGAGCGGCTGGAGGCGGCATTGCTCGCCAAAACCCAAGCGTGGCAGGACATCGTCAAGATCGGCCGAACGCATCTGCAGGATGCGACGCCGCTGACATTGGGCGACGAGTTTTCGGGCTATTATGCGCAAGTGCGGCTGGCGCGGACGCGGTTGGTGCCGCTGATCGAACATGGCCTGTCCAAGCTCGCGCAGGGCGGCACCGCGGTCGGGACGGGGCTCAACGCGCCGAAGGATTTCGGCCCCGCGATCGCGGCCGAATTGTCCGATCTGACCGGCTTCGCGTTCGAGACCGCGCCGAACAAGTTCGAGGCGCTGGCGTCGAACGACACATTGGTCGATTTCTCTGGGCGGTTGAACAGCCTGGCAGTCGCGTTGACCAAGATCGCCAACGATATCCGCTTGCTCGGATCGGGGCCGCGATCGGGGATCGGCGAACTAATGCTGCCGGCGAACGAGCCGGGCAGCTCGATCATGCCGGGCAAGGTCAATCCGACCCAATGCGAGATGCTGACGATGGTCGCGGCGCAAGTGATCGGCAATCACCAGGCAGTGACGGTCGGCGGGATGCAGGGGCATCTCGAGCTCAACGTGTTCAAGCCGATGATCGGCGCCGCGGTGCTGCGCTCGATCGACCTGCTGGCAGTCGGGATGGAGAGCTTTGCGGAACGTTGCGTTGAGGGGCTGGAGCCGGACCGTCGGCGAATCGCCGAACTGGTCGATCGCTCGCTGATGCTGGTGACCGCGCTCGCGCCCGAGATCGGGTACGACAATGCGGCGAAGATCGCCAAGCATGCGCATGCCGAGGGGATGACGCTGAAGGAAGCGGGGCTGGATCTGGGGCTGGTGGATGAGGCGACGTTCGATCGCGTGGTTCGGGCGGAGGATATGGTCGGGCATTAAAAATCCTCCCCGGAACGGGGAGGGGGACCGTCGCCGAAGGCGATGGTGGAGGGGGCCCTCCACACGTTCATCGCTCGGGGCTGGG
>NZ_BCYU01000133.1 GCF_001598355.1 Sphingomonas asaccharolytica NBRC 15499 | reverse complement strand
CCAGGCGCCGGGCGAGCAGCAGCCGCCGATCGCGCCCGCGCCGCCGCGCCGGCTGGTGCCCGCCAAGCCCTCGCCGGAGATCGCCGGCAAAACCGGCCTGCTCGATCTCAACGACAAGATCTGCAAATGGCCGCTCGGTCACCCCGGCGAGCCCGATTTCCATTTCTGCGGCGACAAGGTGAACCCCGGTTTCCCTTATTGCGTCGCGCATTGCGGCCACGCCTATCAGGCACAGCTGCCACGTCGCGATCGCCGGCCGCCGCCGCCACTGCCGTTCGGCGGCCCGCGCGTCCGCTGATCCGCGATCATAGATGAACGCAAATCGCGCGTCCCAGGAGCATTCGGGCGCGCGATTTGCTGTGGATAGCCGGTGCCGTCGTGCGCGCGGCCCTTGCGGCGGATTCCGCCCCTCCTATACGTGATACATGTCCGACGATTTGTTCGCTTCCTCCGGTAAGCCCGGCACCGACTATGACGCCTCCTCGATCGAAGTGCTCGAGGGGCTGGAGCCGGTGCGCCGCCGCCCCGGAATGTATGTCGGCGGCACTGACGAGCGCGCGATGCATCACCTCGCGGCCGAAGTGCTCGACAATTCGATGGATGAGGCGGTCGCCGGGCACGCCACCCGGATCGAGGTCACGCTGGAGGTCGGCAACCGCCTGACGATCATCGACAATGGCCGCGGCATGCCGGTCGACCCGCATCCCAAATTTCCCGACAAATCGGCGCTAGAGGTCATCCTCTCGATGCTGCATGCGGGCGGCAAGTTCGACGGCAAGGCCTATGCGACCTCGGGCGGTCTGCACGGCGTCGGCATCAGCGTGGTCAATGCGTTGAGCGAGGACACGGTGATCGAAGTCGCGCGCAACCGCGAACTGTTCCGCCAGCGTTTCTCAAAGGGGATCACGCTGGGTCCGATTGAGAAATTGGGCCCGACTCCCAATCGCCGCGGTACCTCGGTCGCATTCACTCCCGATCCCGAGATTTTCGGGCCCGAGCTGCTTTTCAAGCCGGCGCGGCTCTACAAGCTTGCGCGCTCCAAGGCGTATCTGTTCGCCGGCGTCGAGATCCGCTGGAGATGCGCGCCCGAACTGATCACCGACGACACCCCGGCGGAAGCGGTGTTCCAATTCCCCGGCGGGCTGGCCGATCATCTGAAGGAACAGATCGGCGACCGCGAATGCGCCACCGCCAACTTCTTCTCGGGCAGCCAGGATTTCCCCGGCGAACAACAGGGCCGCGTCGAATGGGCGGTCGCCTGGCCGCTCTGGTCCGACGGCAGCTATAGCTGGTATTGCAACACCATCCCCACCCCCGACGGTGGCACGCACGAAGCCGGCCTGCGCGCCGCGCTCGTTCGCGGCATCCGCGCGTTCGGCGAATTGGTCGGGCAGAAGCGCGCCAAGGACATCACTGCCGACGACGTGATGGTTGGATGCGAATTGATGCTCTCGGTCTTCATCCGCGAGCCGCAATTCCAGAGCCAGACCAAGGACCGGCTGACCAGCCCCGAAGCGGCGACGATGGTCGAGCGCGCGGTGCGCGACCATTTCGATCATTTCCTCAGCGACAATATGGATCGCGGCAAGGCGCTGCTCGGCTATGTCGTCGAGCGGATGGACGAGCGCCTGCGCCGCAAGCAGGAGCGCGAGGTCAAGCGCAAGTCGGCGACGTCGGGGCGCAAACTGCGCCTACCGGGCAAGCTGACCGATTGCTCGGCCGACGATCCCGTCGGCACCGAAATCTTCATCGTCGAAGGCGATTCGGCCGGCGGATCGGCCAAACAGGCGCGCGACCGCAAGACCCAGGCGATCCTGCCGATCCGCGGCAAGATCCTCAACGTCGCCTCGGCGACCAGTGCCAAGATCTTCGCCAATCAGGAGATTGCCGACCTGACCCTGGCGCTGGGCTGCGGCACGCGCAAGGATTGCGAGCCGGACAATCTGCGCTACGAGCGCGTGATCATCATGACCGACGCCGATGTCGACGGCGCGCATATCGCGACGTTGCTGATGACCTTCTTCTTCCAGGAAATGCCCGACATCGTCCGGCGCGGGCACCTCTATCTGGCACAGCCGCCGCTCTATCGCCTGACCGCAGGCACCAAGAGCCTCTATGCGCGCGACGACGCGCATCGCGCCGAGCTCGAGGCCAAGGAGTTCAAGGGCAAGAAGGTCGAGGTCAGCCGGTTCAAGGGCCTGGGCGAGATGAACCCCAATCAGCTCAAGGAAACGACGATGCACCCCGGCTCGCGGGGGCTGATCCGCATCACCCTGCCGCAGGAATATGAAGAGCGCGCAGGCGTGAAGGACCTGGTCGACCGGCTGATGGGCACCAACCCGGCACACCGCTTCGCCTTCATCCAGGAAAACGCCGCGCGGCTCGATGAGGAAGCGATCGACGCTTGATGCCGCTCTGGGTCGGGCCGACGAATTAGTGGGCGTCGTTTTCAAACGATCGACTGTGTGAGAGTCCGCTCCGCTCTGGTTATACTTTCGGTCGCGAGGGCGAAATGGTAACGAACTTCTATGTGTTCGGGAGGAGTGGTATCATGTCGCGCGCATTCACGTTGTTCGCTTTTCTCCTTGCCTCATCGCCTGCAGCCCTCGCCGCGCAAGACGTGCCGGCCAAGCCGGACATCGTCATCACTGGTGAGCGCTTGCCCGACCTGCAGAATGCACTGAAGGCCTGTATCGAACGCAAATGTCCGCCCGATCGCGATATTACGGCAACCCTGAAGGTCGCTGAACAACAGTTTGTCGATGGCAAATATGAGGACGCGCGCTCGACGCTGCTCAAATCGATCGGCCGTAACAAGCGCTTCTCGCATGATTATCCCGAACCCGTGGCCGACTTGTTTCGCGCCAATTATCGAATTGCCGCGCATCTGGGCGATGGAGAGGCATTCCGCGTCGGGACCTTCGATATGGTCAGCGCGCTGAAGGCCGGCTTGCCGGACACTGATCCGCGCGTGCTGGGCGGGGAAATCGAAGTTGGCGACATGTATGCGCGGTTCAATCGAATCGATGAGGCGGTTGACAAATATTCCAGCGTCGAGCATCGAGCGATCAAGCTCGGCCTCTATAATATTCAAGGCATGGCGCGCCTCCGCATCGTCGCGCTGTACAGCCAACTCGCGATAGCGTTGCCGTTCCAATATAAAGGCGACGCTCACAAGACAGCCGACGAGTTGGTCAACAGTTCCGACCCGCACATGAAACCATTCGGCCAGGCCGCGCGCGTGCTGATGGCGCGACTGGACGCGAAGAACGGCGATACGAGCGCGGTCGACAAGCTGATTGCCGACTATCGTGCCGCCGGCAACGGAATGACTCCCGTGCTGCTCTATGCGCCGCCGCTCAAATCGGCAGATGACAATGACCGCGGAGCGAATTCAGGAGAGACCCTGACCAAGTTGTCGCGGACCAACTATGACGGCGAATGGGTCGATATCGGCTTCTGGGTAACCCCCGACGGCCATGTTAGCGACGCCGGCGTATTGCGGTCGGGTAAGCCGATGGATGAGCCCTATTGGGTGAAACCGATCCTGACGGGGATAAGCGCACGGCGCTATGCTCCGCTCAAAATGGATCAGTCGCAGCCAGGCGTTATGCGCGTCGAGCGCTACACGCTGACGGCGCGGCTTACCACCAATACAGGATCGCGCCTGCTGGTTCGAGAGGCAAGGCCGCAGATCGAGATGCTTGATCTGTCGACCGATCCGCCAGCCGGTCCGAAAGCCAGCTGATTCAGGTGATGATTGGGTGGATCATTCGCGCGTTCTTCTCGCTAGCTTGCGCGGTGGCGACTACATCCGCGACGGCCCAGACTCCCGTTACAACGCCTGCGCCTACCGACCCTGCGCTTGGCGCCCGGGCGCGCGAGTTGATCGGAGTCGTCGCCGGCACGGGGGATTTCGACGGCTATTTCGCCCCGAGCTTCCATGCCGCGTTGCCCAAAGAAAAATGGGACGCGGTCGTGGCCTCGATGACGGGCCAGATGGGGAAGCCGGTGGCGATCGATAGGCTGACGGCCGTCACGCCCTTCTCGGCCAATCTGCGAGTCCGGTTCGAGCGCGGCGTCGTCAATGCCCAGATCGCGATCGACCCGGCGCCGCCGCATCAGGTCGTCGGGCTGTTGTTCACCGGCCCCGAAATGGCGGGGGATACGCTCTACAAGCTGGCCGCCGATATCCGCGCGCTGCCCGGGACGACCGGCCTCGGCATCTATGCGCTTGGTGACGGCGCGCCGCGCCTGATGGCCGGGATCGCGCCCGACAGAGCGATGCCGCTCGGCTCGGCGTTCAAGCTGTGGGTGCTTGGCGAACTGGCGCGCGAGGTGGGGGCGGACGAGCGCAAGTGGAGTGATGTAGTGCCGGTCGGGCCCGCCTCGCTACCCTCGGGCATCACGCAGAACTGGCCGGCGGGCAGTCCGGTGACGATCCAGACGCTCGCCACCCTGATGATATCGATCAGCGACAACACTGCGACGGACACATTGGTATCGCTCGAAGGCGATCGACTCGATGACTTCGTGACCAAGGCGGGCGTGCCCGGCCTCGCGCCGGTGCTGACGACGCGGCAGATGTTCGCGCTGAAGAGCCCCGCCAATGTCGGTCTCGCGGCACAATGGGCGAGCTCGCCGACCCCATCAGCGCGGCGCAAGATACTCGAGACAAACGCTGCGCGGCTGCGGACGACGCCGGTCGATCCGATGATGTTCGCTGGAAGGCCGAGCAAGATCGATACGCTCGAATGGTTCGCCAGCCCCGCCGAGACTGCCGCAATCCTGGATTGGCTTCGCAAGCAGGGGGGCGAGACGCCCTTGTCGTTGCTGGCGATCAATCCCGGGGTCGATCCCGCCACCCGCGCGAAGTTCGACTATGTCGGGTTCAAGGGCGGGTCGGAGCCGGGCGTGGTCACGCTCAATTTCCTGGTTAAGCGCAAGGACGGGCGCTGGCTCGCGATCAACGCCGGCTGGCATCGCAACGACGCCGGTGTCGAGGAGAATCGGCTCATCATGCTGATGACACGGGCACTGGTGCTGCTTGCCGACTCACCCTTGCCGAACTGACGAGACGCGGAGCGGAAAAGGAAAATCCCTTCTCCACTTGGGGGAGAAGAACGTTCTACCCCCCGCGCATCCGGCGCGCGTGATAAGCCATTCGCAGTACGATCGCGGTCAGCATCAGCAGCATTCCCCAGGCGACGACGATCATCGGGATCAGCGCAGGGATCGCCGGCCAGGCCCAGGCGCGCAACCCGGCGACGATGGCGCCGATCAAGGTGATCCCGATCCCGCCCCAGCGCACGCCGCTGGCGACGCCACGCAGTTCGCGACGATACGCCGCCAACTCGAGCGGGTCTTTCAGGTTCGGCGACGGGCGACTTTCCATTCGTCCTCCAGCAATCCCCAGATCAGGCTATCGCGCACGCCGATATGCGTTTCCCATTCGGCGCGCAGCCGCGCCTCGAGCGTGAAACCCAGCCGTTCGAGCACCGCGATCGACGTCTTGTTGTCGGGGTCGGTGTCGGCGAACACGCGCCTTTGCCCTTCCGCGAACAACAGGTCGATCATCGCCGCAACCGCTTCGGTGACGATGCCGCGGCCCCAGAAAGCGCGCTTCAGGACATAGCCGATCTCGGTCACCTTGCCCTGGCGCTTTTCATAGCAAGCGACGGTGCCGATCGCGCTATCGTCGCCGCTCAGCGTGATTGCCCAGGCGCGCCAGGTCGGATCGGCAATGCCTTTTTCCAGCCGCGCGCGGCTTTCTTCCAGCGTCTTAGTCGCGGGATGTGACCCATAGGTGTTGGCATCGGCGTCCGAATACATCGGATGGAGCGCGTCGGCATCGTCGATGCGCAGCGGACGCAGAATCAGCCGCTCGGTCGTCATCACCGGGAGCGTCGTCACGCGCCCAGCGCCTCCACCAACGCCTTGACCTTCTTCTGCCGCCATTGCGGCAAGGGCGCGACCAGCCAATAGCCCAGGCGATAGGGCTTGGCCTCGCCGATCGCGACGACCCGTCCCACCGCGATGTCGCGCCGCGCGAGCAGTTCGGGCACCGTCGCCCTCCCCAATCCTTCGGCCGCGGCGTCGATCGCCAGCCCCGCATCGGCGACGCGAACCAGCGACACCGCATCGTCGTTGAGGCAGCCCGGCCAGGAAATCCGCGTATCAGCGCCGCCGCCCGGCCGCTGTACCGTGATCATGCCTTCGGATTCGAGCGCCTCGCCCTCATGCTCGCTCGGCCCTTCGCCCCAGCGGATCGCCAGATCGAGATTGGCTTGGGTGAAATCGAGTTCCTCATCAGCGGCGATCAGCATGAAGCGCATTTCGCCATCGGCCGCGCTGATCTCGGCGAGCCGCGGCATCAACCAGCAATGGAGCACATCACGCGGCGCGGCGATGGTCAGCGACTTGGACGACTGTCCCGCCTGCATCGCGCGGACCGCTTCCTCGAATTGCAGGAACCCCTGGCGCAACGCGTCGAGCCCGGCCTCGCCTTCGGGCGTCAGTTCCAGGCCCTTGGTGGTGCGGCGGAACAGCACCACGCCCAGCGTATCTTCCAGCGCGCGAATCTGTTGCCCGACCGCGGCCGGGGTCACCGCGAGCTCGTCGGCGGCGCGGGTGAAGGACAGGTGCCGGGCCGCGGCGTCGAGCACACGCAGGCCGTTGAGGGGAAGATGGGTGCGCTTCATCTCGCGTCGTCCCGGCGAAGGCCGGGGCCGCCGGCGGCACGCGACTCGCCCGACAACGTGGCGGCCCCGGCCTTCGCCGGG
>NZ_BCYU01000132.1 GCF_001598355.1 Sphingomonas asaccharolytica NBRC 15499 | reverse complement strand
GCCGCGAAGCGGCGGGAGGGTGAGGGTCTTCATTCTTCTTCATCGCTCAGAACCGCTTGGAAGAAGAAAGAAGACCCTCACCCAACCCTCTCCCGTAAACGGGAGAGGGCTAGAAAACTTCATCCCTAAACCGCCTTCCTTTTACCCACCGGACGCGGCATGACCGTTTCGAAGACCGGGTACGTAGCTCGGCCATGAAGAGCGGGAGTGGTGCATGGAGATCGTCGCCAGCGGATTGCGTTTCCCGGAAGGCCCGGTGGCGATGGCCGATGGCAGCGTCATCCTGGTCGAGATCGCCGCCGGCCGCATAACCCGGGTCCGCCCCGACGGCGCCAAGGAAACTGTGGCCGAACCCGGTGGTGGTCCCAACGGGCTGGCGATCGGCCCCGACGGCAAGCTCTATTGCTGTAACAATGGCGGCTTCGAGTATATCGAGAATAACGGCATGCTCGCGCCGCATGGCATCGCCACGGACTATTCGGGCGGGCGGATCGAGCGGATCGACATCGCCACCGGCGCGGTGGAAATTCTCTACAAGTCGGGCGATTTCGGCTGTGTGCTGCGCGGTCCCAACGATATCGTGTTCGACGGTGAGGGCGGCTTCTGGTTCACCGATCACGGCAAGGTCGATTACGATAAGCGCTGCCACGACATTGTCGGGATTTTCTACGGCAAGGTCGACGGCAGCCATCTCGAGGAAGTGATCTTCCCCAGCCAGAACCCCAATGGCGTCGGCCTGTCGCCCGACGGCAAGCGGCTCTACGCGGCGGAAACCTATACCTGCCGGCTGATGGCGTTCAACGTGATCGCCCCGGGCAAGGTCGACGGCAGCGCCGGTCCCGGCGGTCCCGGCATCCCGCTCTATCGCCCCGCCGGGTACAAATTCTTCGACTCGCTCGGCATCGAGGAGAATGGCAATATCTGCGTCGCGACGATTGGCGAATGCGGTATTTCGGTGATTTCGCCCTATGGTGAGCTGGTCGAGTTCGTCGCCACCGACGACATCTTCACCACCAACATTTGTTGGGGCGGGGCGGATATGATGGATGCTTATATCTGCCTGTCGGGGACCGGGCGTCTCGCCAAGCTCCGCTGGCCGCGCCCCGGCCTCAAGCTCAACTATAACGGATAGGCATCATGCTGCGGATCATTGGCAATCACGTCTCGCCTTATGCGCGCAAGGTCTTCCTGGCGCTCGACCATAAGGGCGTGGACTATGAGATCGACCCGATCGTGCCGTTTTTCGGCGGCGACGAATTCACCCGGCTCAATCCCCTCCGGCGTATTCCGGTCCTGATTGACGGCGATCTGGTGATCCCGGATTCAACCGTGATCTGCGAATATCTCGACGATCGCTACCCGGACAAACCGCTCTATCCGGCCGATCCCGCCCAGCGGGCGCGGGCTCGCTGGCTGGAGGAATTCGCCGACAGCCGCTTGGGCGACGTGATGATCTGGAAGCTGTTCTTCCAGCGCAACGTGAAGCCGCGCGTGTGGAAGCAGGAGACCGATGAGGATCTCGTCGCCGCCGTCCTCACCGGCGATTTGCCCGAAATCATGGATTGGCTCGAGCCCCAGGCGCCGGTCGCCGGCTTCGTGTTCGACGATCTGTCGATGATCGACCTGACCTTCGCGAGCTTCTTCCGCAACGCGGCGCTCGCCGGCTGGACCCCCGACGCCGCGCGCTGGCCGCGCACCGCCGCCTGGATCGACCATGTCTTTGCGACGCCGCTGTTCGCGCGGTCGGTGATGGTCGAACAGATCATGCTGACCACGCGCGGCGCCGATCAGCGAGCGGCGCTGGAGACGGCGGGATTGAAGGTTGCGGATTCGAGCGTTCGGGGCGACATAGCGCGACGCGGACCCATGTCGGTTTGACGCAGGAGAACATCATGGGCCGCTGGCAAATCGAGATCGCGCGCGACGACATCGCGCAGGCGGAAATCGCCGAGCTGCCCGACCGCGCGCCGGCGCCGGGTGAGGCCGAATTCGCGATCGATCTGGTAGCGCTGACCGCCAACAATATCACGTATGCCGCCTTGGGCCAGAAGACCCCGTTCCTCGGGCCCGACGCAGGCTATTGGGACTTTTTCTCCCCGCGCGACGAGCCGGGCCGGCTGCCGGTCTGGGGATTCGCGACGGCGACGCGGTCGGCGGCCGAGGGTATTTCGGTGGGTGACCGCTTCTACGGCTATTGGCCGCTCGCCAGCCATGCCGTGCTTGCCGCCGACCAAATCCGCGGCACCGGATTCACCGAGGTGACGCCACGCCGCGTGTCGTTGCCGGCCGCCTATAACCAATATTCGCGGTTGAAGGCGCTGGGCGATCACCGTGAGACCGATCACGATTGGTGGCCGGTCTATCGCCCGTTGTTCCTGACCGGCTGGCTGATCGCGGATCAGTTCGAGGACGAAGACGATTTCGATGCCGAGACGATCATCGTCAGCGGTGCGTCGAGCAAGACCGCGCTCAGCTTCGCGCATGTGATGAAGACGCGGGGAGAGGCGCCGCGGCTGGTCGCACTTGCCTCATCGCGGAGCGCCGCCTTTACGGCCGACACCGGATTGTACGATCAGGTCGTCGACTATGACGCGATCGACACCATTGAGGCCGAGGGAAAGGTCGCCCTGGTCGACTTCGCCGGCAATCCGGCGGCGACGCGCGCGGTGCATGAACGCTTCGGCGATGCGCTGGCGGTCGATATGATCGTCGGCATCACGCATTGGGATGCCGAGCGTGGCGGCGCGGCGCTGCCGGGACCGCGCCCGATCGGATTCTTCGCGCCAGGCAGGATGAAGAAGCGCTCGAAGGACTGGGGCGCGCATGGCTTGCGCCGGCAGAGCGAAGACGCGTGGCTCGACTTCATGCCCACGGCCAGGCGGCTGACCGCGATCGAGCGCCGCCCGGGCGCCGAGGCTGCGCTTACAGCCTATCGCGATGCGGTGGCCGGGAATGTCGATCCGCGCATTGGTCTGCTCATCGAACCATGACGCGCGACACGGTGATCTTCGACTTCGGCGGGGTGATCACCTCTTCGCCGTTCGAAGCGTTCAACCGGATGGAGGCGGAGCGGGGCCTGCCGCACAATCTCGTCCGCCGGATCAATTCGGCCAATCCCGACGCCAATGCCTGGGCGCTGTTCGAGCGCGCCGAGATCGACGCCGCGTCGTTCGACTCCCTGTTTGCGGAAGAGGCACGCGCCTTGGGTCATGAGCTTCCCGGGCGAGACGTCCTCGCGCTTTTGTCGGGCGACATCCGTCCGGACATGGTCGCCGCGCTCGATTGGCTAAAGGCGAACGGCTATCGCATCGGCTGCATCACCAACAACGTTCCCGCTGGCCACGGCGCCCAGATGTCGTCGACCGCGGAAAAGGCCGAGGCGATCGCGGCGATCATGGCGCGGTTCGACCATGTCGTCGAAAGCTCCAAAATCGGTATCCGCAAGCCCGATCCGGCAATCTATCGCCTGGCCTGCGACGCGCTGGGCGTGACGCCCGACCACTGCGTCTATCTCGATGATCTCGGCATCAACTGCAAACCCGCCGCGGCGCTCGGTATGGCGGCGATCAAGGTTTCCTCCGGTGAGCAGGCGCTAGCCGATCTCGAGACGGCGCTCGGCCTTGAAAGCGGCACGCTGCGCTGAAAGGTCTTCGCGGAACTCCTTATTGTTTCGAGCCGGAAACAATTTACGAAAGGGGCGAATGGCGATCCGACGACACCGCGAACGGCATCTGGTCCAGCGCATCGGCTGGCTGCGCGCGGCCGTGCTTGGCGCAAATGACGGTATCCTATCGACCGCCAGCCTGATCGTCGGGGTCGCCGCCGCCAATGCCGACCGCACCACCGTCCTGTTGACCGGGATTTCGGGGCTCGCCGCCGGTGCCCTGTCGATGGCGGCGGGCGAATATGTGTCGGTCAGCAGCCAGGCCGATACCGAACGCGCCGACATTGCGCGCGAAACCGCGGAATTGTCCGACGAGCCCGAAGCCGAACGGCAGGAGCTCGCCGCCATCTATCGCCAACGCGGGCTCGACCATGATCTGTCGCTTCAGGTAGCCGATCAGTTGATGGCGCACGATGCACTGGGTGCGCACCTGCGCGACGAACTCGGGATCAGCGAGGACCTCACCGCGCGGCCGGTCCAGGCCGCGCTCGCCTCCGCCGCCAGTTTCGCCACCGGAGCGATCGTCCCGGTGCTGATGACCTTGCTGTTCGGCGGCCGCTCGCTGGTCGTGGCGGTGATGGCCGTCACGCTCGTGCTGCTCGCCGCGACCGGCGCGATCGGAGCCCGGGCCGGCGGCGCGAGCCAGATGCGCGGGGCGATACGCGTCGTGTTCTGGGGCGCGCTCGCAATGGCGGTCACCGCCGCCATCGGTCATTTGTTCGGCACGCAGGTTTAAAAACGAAAAAGGCCGCGCGAGCTTCCCCGCGCGGCCCCTGCTGTCCGTTAGATTTTGATCGTCAGATCAGAACTTCACGCCGAAGCCGATCACGCCCTGGTGACGGGCCAAATCGGTGTCCGAATAGTTGGTGTAACGATATTCGGCGCGGACGAGCATGTTCTTCGCCACCGGCAGTTCGACGCCGGTGCCGACGCGCCAGCCGTCCGAATTACCGCTATCCTTGGTGGTGACGCCGCCGGCGGTGTAGGTGCCGGTGATCCGGCCATTGGCATAGCCACCCTTGACGTAGAGCAGCGCCTTGTTGCCGACGACGACACCGGCGCGGACGCCGGCATAGAGATCGCGGCCTGCCTTGACGCAGACGCGGTCGCCCGCGGCGATGACGTTGTTGGCGCAATCCTTGGCGGTCGAGCCGTCGATTTCGCCTTCGACGCCGAACACCGCATTGCCCGACTGCACGTCATAGCCGACGACACCGCCATAAGTCAGACCGGTCTCATTCTGGATCGAGCTGGTGACGCGGTCGATGCCGGTCACCGCGAGGATCTTGAAGCCCTGGAATTCCTTGCCCTCGGGGGCGGAAGCGGGGGCATCCTGCGCGAGAGCAGGGGTAGCGATGGCGGCACTGGCCAACAGGGCGGACGCGATAACGAAACGCATAAAAACTCCTGTAAAAACAAAAACCGGAGGGCCTCGCGACCCCCCGGTTCGTCGCGTGTTGGACACGCTTCGTGGCGGGATTTGGGCGGATGCGATGAGCGACCGCCGCTATTTTGCCGCACATGCGAACAGTGAGTCCGGCTCGATCGCAATGTCGGTGGCCCCGCTTGCTCCTTGTCGCGCCGCCATCTATTCGGCGCGCATCACCCAAGGAGTCCGCATGGCCCGTAAGCTTTATTCCGATGCCGCTTCGGCGCTCGATGGCGTGTTGTTCGACGGCATGACGATCTGTGCCGGCGGGTTCGGCCTGTGCGGCATTCCCGAACGCCTGATCGACGCGATCCGCGACGCCGGGACCAAGGACCTGACCATCGCCAGCAACAATGCCGGCGTCGACGGGGAAGGTCTCGGCAAGCTGCTCCGCACCCGCCAGGTGAAGAAGATGATCAGTTCCTATGTCGGTGAAAACAAGGAATTCGAGCGTCAATATCTGGCCGGCGAGCTCGAGGTCGAATTCTGCCCCCAGGGCACGCTCGCCGAACGCTGCCGCGCGGGCGGCGCCGGCATCCCCGGCTTCTATACCAAGACCGGGGTCGGCACCCAGGTCGCCGAGGGCAAGGAAGTGAAGACGTTCGACGGCGAGGACTATATCCTCGAACGCGGCATCCGCGCCGACCTGGCGATCGTCAAGGGCTGGAAGGCCGACGAGGCCGGCAACCTCATCTTTCGCAAGACCGCGCGCAATTTTAATCAGCCGATGGCGACCGCCGGCAAGGTCTGCGTGGCCGAAGTCGAGGAAATCGTTCCGGTCGGCAGCTTCGATCCCGATCAGGTCCACTTGCCCGGCATCTATGTGAACCGGCTGATCCTCGGCAGCCCCTACGACAAGAAGATCGAATTCCGCACCGTGCGCGAGCGGACAGCGGCGTGAGCAAAGGGCGCTTCGCACTGCTGATGCTGCTCGTCGGCAGCACCGCGACCAGCGGGTGCGTCGCTGCCGCTGTGCCGGTGCTGGCGGCGGGCGCGATCGGCAAGAAGCAGTTCTTCGGCAAGAAGGATGAGGATCTGCCGTCGGCGACCCCGCCGGCGGTCGCGGCCGCCGGCGCGCAGGCCGTGCCGACCGGAGTCCCGGCGGCGGACGCGATTCCCTCTGCCGGCCCGGCCACGCCAGCGACACCTCCGCTACCGGCGCCGGGCACCGTGCCGCCGGGAATGCAATATCTCTACGGCTCGGGCGAAGCGTCGGCGGTGTCGATCCAGGCCTATCTTACGCTGACCGATTTCCTGGTCGCGCGCGGCGGCGATTTCGCGGTTGGTCATCCGGTCTCGTCGGTCGTGCTCGCGCCCGACGCGACGTTGGACGCGCCCAAGTTCCTCAAATGCGGCCCCAGGCAGCGCCCCGCGGTCGTGCTCGACATCGACGAGACCGCGCTGCTGAACCTCGGCTACGAAGCCGACGACAGCCAGCGTAGCGGCGCGTATGACCAGAAGCGCTGGGATCGCTGGGAGGCAAGCGGGGTAACCGCGGTCAACCCCGTCCCTGGCGTGCTCGACGCGTTGCGGGCGGCGCGTGCCAGCGGCATCGAAGTGGTGTTCAACTCCAATCGCGCCTCGGCCAATGCCTCGGCGACGATCGATGCGCTCACCCTGGCCGGCTTGGGCCCTGTGGTTCACCTGCAAAATCTGTGGCTGAAAGGCGACGACGCGACTGGCGGGAGCGGCAAGGATGCCCGCC
>NZ_BCYU01000131.1 GCF_001598355.1 Sphingomonas asaccharolytica NBRC 15499 | reverse complement strand
CGCCGCTGCGCGCGGTGGCGGGGGCGCTGCTCGATGCCGGCGGCTTGCTGCCGCGCCGCGCGATCGGCGCGCAGGTCGAAGTACTCGACCCGCTCGCGCGCAAGAAATTGCACAAGATGGGCGTGACGATCGGGACGCTGGACCTGTTCGCGCCGGCCTTGCTCAAACCGGGCCCGGCGCGCTGGCGGCGGATGCTGATGCGGCTTGCCGAGGGACCGCGCGACGGTGCGACGGTGCTCCCGCGCAACGCACCGGGTGCCGATTTGCCCTTTGGCTTCCGCCCGCTCGGCCAGCAGGCGGTGCGGATCGACCTGGTCGAACGCATCGCGCGCGCCGCGCACGATTCGCGCAAGGGACGCGCACCGTTCGCGCCCGACGCCGCGCTCGCGACCTCGATCGGAATCCAGCCCGACACGCTGGCGCGGCTGATGGCCCAGCTCGGTTTTCGCGCCGCGCGGCCAAGCGACGACGGCAAGCCGCGCTGGATGTGGCAGGGCCTGACGCCCAACGCCAAGCCCAAGGCACCGCCCCGGGACAACGCCTTCGCCGCACTCGCCGGGATGCTTGATGGCTGAGCACGCTTTCGACCACGGGCCAACGATGCGGCTCGACAAATTCTTGTGGTTCGCGCGGATCGTGAAGACTCGGAGCTTCGCGCAACGCCTTGCCGAGGAGGGCCATATGCGGATCGACGGTCGCCCGATCGATCGCGCCGCCGCGCCGGTGCGCATGGGCAACATCCTGACCTTCGTCACGCACCGCGGCGAGGTGCGCACCATCCGGATCGAGGCGCTACCGATTCGCCGCGGCCCGCCGTCCGAGGCCCAGCATTGCTATCAGGACCTCCAGGCGGGGGAGTGGGCCGGACCCGCGACACCAAAAGCCGACAAGTTGAAAACGTCTCGCAGAAAGGCGCGATTGATTGACGGGCGCGGAACACGCGCATAGCACGGCCCAAATCGTACACCTGGGGAGCCAGAAATGACCTACGTCGTCACCGACGCCTGCATCCGCTGCAAGTATATGGACTGCGTCGAGGTGTGCCCGGTCGACTGTTTCTACGAAGGCGAGAATATGCTCGTCATCAATCCCAGCGAATGTATCGACTGCGGCGTGTGCGAGCCCGAATGCCCGGCTGAGGCGATCCTGCCCGACACCGAGAGCGGCCTGGAAAAATGGCTCGAGCTCAACAACACGTTCAGCGGCCAATGGCCAAACGTCACGCGCAAGAACGATCAGACGCCGGCCGATGCCGACGAGCACAAGGGCGAAGAGGGCAAATACGACAAGTATTTCTCGCCTGAGGCCGGCCAGGGCGACTGAGCGCGCCAGCAAGGTTGATCGAGATCAATGCGGCCTCGCCCAGCAATGGGACGGGGCCGTTGGGTACTCCGTCGGATGAAAACGACGTCGGGCTGGTAATTTTATTACGACTGTGTTAAATAGGTCAGGACGAGAGCCCCTTTCCGAGTCTCTCGTGTGGAGACACACGCATCCAATCAAGCCCCTGCCGGCGCCATGTCCGGGCGTCGTGCGTTTATTCGGGCGACATTCCAGTGAAAGGTTGAAGTTACATGGCTGCCAAGGCGCTGTCCTTCGACGTCGGTGATTACGTTGTTTACCCCAAGCACGGCGTCGGCCGTGTCGTTGAACTTCTGAAACAGGAAATTGCCGGCATGACGCTGGAGCTTTACGTGCTCCGGTTCGAGAAAGAGCGCATGACGCTCCGCGTGCCGACCAACAAGGCCGAGAGTGTCGGCATGCGCAAGCTGTCCTCGGACAAGACGCTCCGCGAAGCGCTCGACACGCTCAAGGGCAAGCCCAAGGTCAAGCGCACCATGTGGTCGCGCCGCGCGCAGGAATATGAAGCCAAGATCAATTCGGGCGACCTGGTGTCGATCGCCGAGGTGGTCCGCGACCTGTTCCGTGCCGAAGATCAGCCCGAACAGAGCTATTCGGAGCGCCAGATCTTCGAGGCCGCCGCGTCCCGCCTCGCCCGCGAACTCGCGGCGATGGAAGAGACCGACGAAAAGGGTGCGCTCGAGAAGATCCTCGACATCCTGCGCAAGGCCGCGGCGATCCACAACAAGGACAAGATTCCGGCCTAATCCCGGGTCAAGTCGTTGATAAAAGAGGGCGGTCCTTTGGGGCCGCCCTTTTTCGTTGCGGCCCCGCCAGAAGTGTGTTATATCGACAACACACAATGGAGGATCCCATGAACCGGTACATGCTGCTCGCTTTGCTTCCGCTCGCCGCCTGTTCGGGCACGGCCCGGTCGGAAGGCACGCCCCCCAGCGGCACCGGCGGCAACCGCACCTTCGCCGTCGAGGGTTTCACCGGCGTCGATGCGGCCGGGCCCGACGATGTCGATGTCCGCGTCGGCTCGGGATTTTCGGTCCGCGCCGAAGGCGATCCCAAGATCCTCGACAAGCTCGAGATCGTGAAGGAAGGCGATACGTTGATGGTCCGCCGCAAGGAACATAGCTTCAGCTGGGGCGGCGAGCGCAAGGGCGCCAAGATCTTCATCACCATGCCGCGGATGACCGCGGCCAGCACCACCGGAATGGGCGACATGGCGGTCGACCATGTGGATGGCGAGAAGTTCGAGGCCAGCGCGACCGGGTCGGGCGACCTCAATATCGGATCGCTCAGCGTCCAGGCGGTCGCCCTGTCGGTCACCGGATCGGGCAGCCTGGGCACCGCCGGCAGCGCCAGGACCGGATCTTTCTCGGTCACCGGATCGGGCGACATCACCGCGCCCAAATTGTCGCTCGGCCAGGCCAGCGTCAACGTCATGGGCTCGGGCGGCGTCTCCGCGGCGGTCAATGGCGCGGCGAACGTCAACGTGATGGGCTCGGGCGACGTCACGCTGACCGGCGGCGCCAAATGCACCACCTCCAAGATGGGATCGGGCGACGTCAGCTGCAGCTAACGCAACTTGCATAAGACGGCGGGGCGGTGCGATGCTCGCATCCATGCTCCGCCGCTCCCTCGCCTTCGCGCTGATCGCGCTCGCTGCGCCGGCGCATGCCGCCGATCGCAGCTATGTCGTCACCAATTTCGACCGTGTGCGGGTGGACGGCCCCTATTGGGTGCAGGTCGAAGTCGGCACCGGCGGCGCCGCCGCCAGCGCGTCGGGCGACGACCGGGCGCTCGGCGACCTCGACATCTCGGTCAGCGGCACCACGCTGACCGTCCGCAAAGGCAGCCAGGGCTGGGGCGAGCGCGGCAAAGCGAGCGGCCCGCCGCCGGTGATCATTCTGCGCACGCCGGCGGTGCGCGGCGCGACCGTGGTCGGCGGCGGCAAGCTCGCGCTCACCGGCACGCTGCGGACGACGCGGCTCGACGTGCAAATCACTGGCGCAGGGACGATCGACGCGCGCGGCGTCGACGCCGACGATGTCGTGGTCAGCGTGATCGGCAATGGCAATGTCGCGCTCGCCGGGCGCACCACCCGGGCGCGGTTCTCGACCAATGGCGGCGGCTCGATCGCCGCGGCGGCGCTTGACGCGGGCGAGATCGTCGTCGCGCTCGAAGGTGCGGGCGAAACACGGGCAAGCGCACGTTATTTGGCCGACCTCACCAACAAGGGGCTGGGACTGATCGCGGTCACCGGCAATCCGAAATGCACCGTCCGCGGCCAATCGGTCGGGCCGATCGAATGCGGTACCGGCACGCAGCCTTAAAGCAGACCCAATTCCGCCAGCTTGCCGATCATATCGGCCGGCAGCTCACCCACGCCTTCGCCACCTGCGCCTAGATCGCGCGGCGCATCGCTCCCTTCGAGATAGCGCCAGCCCTGATGCGCGCGCTTTGGGCGCGCCTCGACCAGGACCAGGCGCGGATCGAGCTTGATCGCGGTGCGGCCGCCGGGCAGCTCGCCGAATCCGACGATCGGCGAGCGCGCGACGAGTTGGTGCTTGAGGATCCAGAACAGCGATCCCTGCCCGGCAATCTCTTCCCAGCGTTTAGGCAGATAGCGCGTGCCGAGTTCATAGGGCGGATCGCCCTCGCGCGCGGCCCAGCGCGCGACGAACGCCTCCAGGCTCGCCACGCCGAACGCAACCTTGGTCAGATGAAGCGGCATTTCCCCGATCTGGGTTACTGACCCAGCCCCCACAAGGTCGCGAGGCCGAGGAACGAGAAGAAGCCCATGATGTCGGTTATCGTGGTGACGAACACCGCCGACGACACCGCGGGGTCGACATTGGCCTTGTCGAGCGCGACGGGCACGATCACGCCGACGAGGCCCGCGACCAGGCTGTTGAACATCATCGCCAGCGCGAACACCAGCGATAGCTGCGCGTTGCCGAGGATCAGATAGCTGCCCAGCGCACCAACCCCCGCCAGTGCCACGCCGTTGGCGATCGCGATGCGGAATTCGCGCATCAGCATCCACAAGGTGTTCGAGTTGGTCAGCTGGTTGGTCGCGATCGCGCGCACCACCACCGCCAGCGTCTGCGTGCCGGCATTGCCGCCCAACGCCGAGACGATCGGCATCAAGGCGGCGAGAATGGCGTAGCGCCCAATCTCTCCCTGAAACGCGCCGACCACCGACGCCGAAAGCATCGTCGCGCCAAGATTGACGACGAGCCAGAGCACGCGGGTGCGCACAGTGAGGACGATCGGCTCGTTGATGTCGCCATCGCCGGCACCGGCCAGGCGCAGCGTGTCTTCGCCGGCTTCTTCCTGGATGATGTGGACGATGTCGTCGACCGTGATCATGCCGACCAGCCGGCCCGCGGCATCGACCACCGCGGCCGAGATCAACGCGTATTTCTGGAAGCGCAGCGCGACCTCTTCCTGGTCCATATCGACCGGAATCAGCGTCTGTTCGCGCTTCATCACGTCCGCGATCGCCACCGTCCGCGGCGCGCGCAGGATCCATGACAGCGAACAGGTGCCGATCGGCTTGTGGCCGGGATCGACCACGAAGATCTCCCAGAAATCGGTGGTCAATTCTTCCTGGCTGCGCAGGTAATCGATGGCGTCGCCGACGCTCCAATGTTCGGGCACCGCGATCAGCTCGCGCTGCATCAGGCGGCCGGCGGATTCCTCGGGGAACGACAACGCTTCCTCGATCGCGGCGCGGTCGTCGGGGTCGAGCGCCCGGAGCACCTCGCGCTGATCCGCCGGCTCCATGTCCTCGATGATAGCGACCGCGTCGTCGGTATCGAGTTCCGACGCGATGTCGGCGATTTCCTGCGGCTCGAGGCTGTCGATCAAATCCTCGCGGACATAATCGTTCATCTCGGCGAACACGTCGGCGTCGAGCAGGTCGGTCAGCGCCTTGGCGAGCGGCCCGCGATCCTCGTGCGGGGCCAGCTCGAACAGATCGGCGATATCGGCGGGATGGAGCGGTTCTACCAGCGCACGCGCGGCGTCATTGTCGCCGGCCTCGACCGCGTCGAGCACCGCACGCACGAATTCGGGCTTCAGCCGGTCGTCCTCGTCCAGCTGATCCGCGACGTTATCGAGTTCGGTCGCGCCGTCTACGGGCGCCAGATCGGTCTCGCTCATCGTCTGACCTTTTTTCGGGCACCGGCATATCCATATCCGGGGCCGTACGCGGTTTCCGCGCGGTTTGCCAGCACCCACCGAGCAGTTTAGGGCAGGCGCAAATTCCCCGATTCATGGAGCAAAATGATGGCCGACACTCCCGAAACACTGACCCTGACGCTGGATGGCGGCGATGTCGTCATCAAGCTGCGTCCGGATCTCGCGCCACAGCATGTCGACCGCATCGCCGAACTGGCCAATGAAGGCTTTTACGATGGCGTCGTGTTCCATCGCGTGATCCCCGGCTTCATGGCGCAGGGCGGCGATCCGACCGGTACCGGCATGCACGGATCGGACAAGCCGAACCTGCCCGCCGAATTCTCGCGCGAGCCGCATGTCCGCGGCGTTGCGTCGATGGCGCGGACGATGGACCCCAATTCGGCCAACAGCCAGTTCTTCATCTGCTTCGACGACGCGCGCTTCCTCGACGGACAATATACCGTGTGGGGCGAAGTCACCGAGGGCATGGAGCATATCGACGCGCTGCCCAAGGGCGAGCCGCCGGCCAACCCGGGCAAGATCCTGAAGGCCCGCGCCGCGTAAGCCGTTTCCCGATTCCCCTCGCCGGACGGGAGGGGAGTCGTAACCTGTGGAACCGCTCGGAAGTCCGGCCCGGCCAGCATCCTCAGACCGATCGGGAGGGATGCTTTGGAATTGTCCGCCTTGCGACGCCCGCGCCCGCGCCCGATGCGAATTAGGTTACGACGCCTTCATGTTGGACGACACGTTGGTGAAGGTTGTCTTGAGACGGTTGCCCAGACCCTGCATCGCAGCGATCGCCGCAACCGCGATGAGGGCCGCGATCAGGCCATATTCGATCGCGGTCGCCGCTCGCGTATCGCGCAGCCGCTTGAGGAAGTGCATCATGGTCCATTTCCGAAAAGGCATCAGCGGTGGCTATAGCCCGAGCGCGCTTACCCATGAGTTAATGGCCTGATTTCACTAAAAAAACTGATCTGGATCAGTGCAGGGCCAATGTGAACCTATTGCGATTTCACGCGTCCAGCACCTCGACCAGCCAGTCGTGGAACCATTTAACCTGGCGCATCTGCATCGCGCGCGGGCGGCAGACGAACCAGTAACTGTACGGGCTGGCCACCTCGATATCGAACAATTTGACCAGCCGCGGGTCATGCGCCTCGTCGAAATGGCTTTCGTGCATGAAGGCGATGCCCAGGCCCTGCGCCGCCGCTTCGAGCATCAGCGCACCCGAATCGAAATGATCGATCGCCAGCGGCTCGAGCTCGTCGAG
>NZ_BCYU01000130.1 GCF_001598355.1 Sphingomonas asaccharolytica NBRC 15499 | reverse complement strand
CGAACCAGGTCGAGCCGAGCCCGCCAATCTCTTCGCTGCCGTACGCGACGAACAGAATGCCGCGCTTCTGCCGGCCCATCGCGGCAAAGGCGCGCGCGAGTTCGATCACCGCCACCGTGCCGGAAGCATCGTCATTGGCGCCCGGCATGACGGTGCCGTCCGGTCGCACGCCAAGATGATCGAGATGCGCGGAGAGCAGGATCACGCCGGCCTTAGGATCGGTGCCCGGAAGGTAGCCGATCGCGTTGGTCGTGACGCCCTTTTCGGTCGCGACCGGGACATCGAGCACGACTTCATTGCCCGCAGCGATTTTGGCCAGCGTTTCGGCCGGAACGGTGGCGAGGGCGAGCGAGGACCAACCGGGCGAGCCCTCCAGCGTCGTGCGGATCTGCGGCTTGCCACCGATCGTGCTCAGATAGCCGCGTGTGACGTGGCTTTCGGCAACGAGCAGCAATTTGGTCTTGCCGCGCGCGGCACGGCGCAATTGCATCAGTTTGTCGGCGGGCCCGGTATAGACCAACACATCGGTTTCGGGGATGGGGCTGGCGGGATCGGCGAGCACAGCGACCTTGCCGCCGACAATGCCGCCGCCCGTCATCAGGACCGATACGCCTGCAACGGGGACGCCGCCGACGGTCAGCTTGGCCTCGCCGAAGATCGTGCGGCGGACGACCGGCGCGGTTTGAAGATAGGACTCCATGCCGGGCGCGCGCCGCAGTCCGGCGTCGCGGAACAGCGACGCGACATAGCCCGCGGCGATCGCTTCGTCGAGCGTCGCGCTGCCGCGCCCCCGCAGACCGGGTCCGGCGAGCAGTGTCTCGTCGGCGAGCACCATCTTGGGATCGATCGACGCCGGTGCCCGATCGCGCGATATGCCCGGCGTCGCGACAAGCACGGCAAGCGCCAGCACGGCGACTGGACCCAAATTCTTCATGATGCTCCCCCACGGTTCGATTTGGGCGACGCTTAAGCAGCGCGACGGAGGAAAGCTAGCCGAGCGCCTCGATCACCGCGGCGCGCAACTCGGGCATGCCGAGCCCGGTTTCGCTCGAGGTCGACAGGATGTCGGGATGCGCAGCGGGGCGCTTGCGCGCCTCCTCGGCGGTCTCGGCGGCGACCTTTTCCAGCTCGGTCGGCTTGATCTTGTCGGCCTTGGTCAGGACCAGGCGGTAGCTGACCGCGGCCTTGTCGAGCATCTCCATGATCTCGCGATCGACATCCTTGATGCCATGCCGCGCATCGATCAGCACGAGCGTGCGCTTGAGGACGTCACGCCCGCGCAGGAAGTCGTTGACCAGGTACCGCCATTTCCTGACGACATCCTTCGGCGCCTTGGCAAAGCCATAGCCCGGCATGTCGACCAGCCGGAAGGCGAGGGGCTCGCCCACGTCAAAGAAGTTGAGCTCCTGCGTCCGCCCCGGCGTGTTCGACGTACGCGCCAGCGAATTGCGATTGGTCAGCTTGTTGAGCAGCGATGACTTGCCGACGTTCGACCGGCCGGCGAACGCGACTTCGGGCACGACCGGATCGGGCAGATGCTCAAGCGCCGGTGCGGATTTGAGAAACGCGACCGGCCCGGCGAAAATCTTGCGCGCCGCCTCGATCGCGTCCTCGTCGAATTCGCTCACCTTATTTGACCACCGGTTGCTTGAGGGCGGGGTGCCGCGCGTAGAGGATGCGCTGCTGCAGAACGGTCAGCAGGTTGCTGGTGATCCAGTAGACCTGAAGGCCGACCGCGAACGGCGCCATCACGAACATCAGCACCCAAGGCATCAGCGCAAAGACTTGCTTCTGCGCATCGTCCATCGGCTGCGGGTTCATCTTGAACTGCAGCCACATCGAGATGCCGAGCAGGATCGGCACCACGCCGATCGCGATCATGTGCGGCGGCGTGAAGTGCAGATAACCGAAGAGATTGAGTGGGGTCAGCGGATCGGGCGCGGACAGGTCCCTGATCCAGCCGACGAACGGTTTATGCCGCATTTCGATCGTCAGCATCAGCACCTTGTAGAGCGAATACATGATCGGAATCTGGAGAAAGGTTGGCAGACAGCCGGCGAGCGGATTGACGCCCTCCGCCTTGTACAGCGCCATCACTTCCTGCTGCTGGCGTTGCTTGTCGTCCTTATGCTTCTCCTGCAGCGCCTTCATCTTGGGCTGGATCGCGCGCATCTGCGCCATCGAAGCGAACTGGCGCTGCGCGATCGGGAAGATCAGCAAGCGGATCGTCACCGTCAGCAGCATGATAGCCACGCCGAAATTGCCGATCAAGCGGAACAGCCAGTCGAGATATTTGAAGATCGGCTTCTCGATGATCTCGAACCAGCCCCAGTCGATCGCGCGGCCGAAATGCGCGATCTTGAGCTTGTCCTCATAGCGATCGAGCAGATTCACTTCCTTGGCGCCGGCGAAGAAGCGGCTGGTCTGGGTCAGCTTCTGGCCGGGCGCAACGACCTTGGCGATGCGGGCGTAATCAGCCTGGTAACCGCCCTTGCCGGTCGACTGGAATTCGCCGCCGAATGCTGCCTCCTGATCGGGCACAAGCGCGGTCAGCCAGTATTTGTCGGTGAAGCCGAGCCAGCCGCCCGTCGTGCTGAACTTTTGCGGCGCCTTGTCGACGTCCTTCCAGTTCACGTCGTAATCCGCGGCGCCATTGTGGCTCGACATCGGGCCGACCTGGATCGACCAGCTGTCGGCGTCCTTCGACGCCGCGGCGCGATTGACCAGGCCGTATGGCGCGACCTTGATCGGCTGGCCGCTGGCGTTGCTCACGCTCTGCCGGACCGTGAACATATATTCGTCGTCGACCGCGATCTCGACCTGAAACAGCTGGCCCTGGCCATTGGCCGCGGTCAGCGTGACCGGCTTGCCGGGGGCGAGCAGATTGCCGGTCGCGGTCCATACGGTGTCGGGCGTCGGCGGCTTGATGCCGGTATCCTGCCAGCCGAACTCGGCGAAATAGGCGTCCTCGGTGCCTGCCGGGGACAGCAGGCGGATCGGCGGCGAATTCTTTTCGATCGTTTCCTTGTACCGGATCAGCACCAGGTCATCGATCCGCGCGCCCTTCAGGTTGATCGAGCCCTTGAGCGTCGGCGTAGCGATCGCGACGCGCTGAACGGCCGTTTCCTTCAGTACCAGATTGCGATCGCGGATCGCAGCCGGGTTGCTCGAAGTCGGGGCATTGGGATTGGGCTGGACCTGGGTCTTGCCACCCTCGATCTTGGTGACCGGCGGATTGGCCGGCGGCATGATCTTGTTCATGACCAAAGGCCAAGCGAACAGCAGCAGCACCGCGAGCACCGCGAACATCATGAAATTGCGATTGTCGTTCTTCACGCGCTCAGAAACCTTCGGTCAGAAAAATCAGGGTACGGGGTCGGGCCC
Organism: Sphingomonas asaccharolytica NBRC 15499; assembly: GCF_001598355.1. Classification (GTDB taxonomy): domain Bacteria; phylum Pseudomonadota; class Alphaproteobacteria; order Sphingomonadales; family Sphingomonadaceae; genus Sphingomonas; species Sphingomonas asaccharolytica. The sequence goes on along the minus strand of NZ_BCYU01000130.1, from coordinate 3,755 downwards.
GTACCCGCCCCAGGGATGGCACCGGGCGATGCGCTTCACTGCCAACCACCCGCCCTTCAGCGCGCCATAGCGGCGAAGCGCGGTGATTGCATAGGCCGAACAGGAAGGTTGATAGCGACAGGTCGGCGGCATTATCGCCGAGGGGCCGATTTGCCACAGGCGAACTAGCGCGATCAGCAGCTTCGCGATCATCGCGATACCTTGCCCAGCGCCTTGGTCAGATCGGCCTTGAGCTGCGCGAAATCGCGGGTCAGCGCGTCGGCGCGTCCGATCAGCACATGATCCGCGCCGGCAACGCCGCTGGCCGGCAGTATATGATGCGCCAGTGCCCGAAAGCGCCGCTTGATGCGGTTGCGAACCACCGCGTTGCCGATCTTCTTGGTGACCGTATAGCCGACGCGCATCGTCGCATCTTCGTCGTCGCGACGGCGGACCAGCAGGACGAAGGCGGGCATCGGGGCGCGTTTGCCGGCATTGGCCGCCAGGAAATCGCGCCGCTTGGTCAGCGTCGTCACGCTTATCTTGGCGGGCGCAGAAACGGCACCAGCCCGCGCTCCCGAAGGAGGCGGGCTGGCCGAATCATCTTGCAAAGCAGGGTCGGGTGTTACGCCGACAGCTTCTTGCGGCCGCGGTTGCGACGCGCGCGGATGACATTGCGTCCGCCCACCGTCGCCATCCGCGAGCGGAAGCCGTGCCGGCGCGCACGCACCAGGTTGCTCGGCTGAAAAGTCCGCTTCATGTTTCATTCCCTGTACGTCGAAATTGAAAAGGGCCGCCACAGGGACGGCCTTGTGGGGTGCGCGCTTAAGCGAGAGTGCGGCTGAAGTCAACGCGGAATGGTCCCCCGGCATCGCGCGGAGATGGTGGTGGTGTCTTGGCGATACAAGACACATGAGATGGCGCCAAAATGGCGATAAACCCAATCGCGCCGGCGGGATAGCAGGCTAAGCATGGTGCAGGAGTATCAATGACCACCATCGTTTCGACCGTCGCCTATCTCGGACTGGAAGCCCGCGCGGTCGAAGTGCAGGTGCAGCTGATTCCGGGGTTGCCCAAGTTTATCGTCGTCGGGTTGGCCGACAAAGCGGTGGCGGAGAGTCGCGAGCGGGTGCGCGGCGCGATCGCGGCGATGGGGCTGTCGATGCCGCCCAAGCACATCGTCGTAAACCTGTCGCCGGCCGATCTGCCCAAGGAAGGCACGCATTTCGACTTGCCGATCGCGCTGGGGTTGCTCGGCGCGATGGGCGTGGTCGATGCCGAGACATTGAGTGAGTTGGTCGTAGTCGGCGAACTCGGGCTGAACGGTCGCATCGCGCCGTCGCCGGGCGTCCTGCTCGCCGCGCTCCATGCGTCGAGCGAAGGGAAGGGGCTGGTCTGCCCGGCGGCGCAAGGGGCGGAAGCGGCCTGGGCGGGATCGATCGACGTAATCGCTGCGCCCGATTTGATCGGCCTGCTCAACCACCTCAAGGGCAACCAGCTGATCGGTCCGCCACAGGCCGGCGAGGCGGCGGAACCGGCCGCCGGCCTCGATCTCCGGCAAGTCAAAGGTCAGGAAACCGCTAAACGCGCGCTCGAAATCGCCGCGGCGGGCGCACACAATTTGCTGATGATCGGACCGCCCGGCGCGGGCAAGTCGCTGATGGCCTCGTGCCTGCCCGGCATCCTGCCGCCGCTCGACGCCGGCGAAGCGCTCGAAGTGTCGATGGTCCAGTCTGTCGCCGGCACGCTCGATGGCGGGCGGATCACGCGGGCCAGGCCCTATCGCGCGCCGCATCATTCGGCGTCGATGGCGGCCTTGGTCGGTGGCGGTCTCAAGGTGCGGCCGGGCGAAGTCAGCATGGCGCATCTCGGCGTGCTGTTCCTCGACGAGCTTCCCGAATTCCAGCGCAGCGTGCTCGATTCGCTGCGCCAGCCGCTCGAGACCGGGGCGGTCAGCGTCGCGCGCGCCAATGCGCATGTGACCTTCCCGGCGCGCGTCCAGCTCATCGCGGCGATGAACCCGTGCCGTTGCGGCCATCTCGGCGATGCGTCGCTCGCCTGCGCCCGCGCGCCGAGATGTGCCGCCGATTATCAGGCCAAGGTATCTGGGCCGTTGCTCGATCGCATCGACTTGCACGTCGAGGTCCAGTCGGTCAGCGCCGCGGACCTCGTCCTGCCGCCGCCGGCCGAGGGATCGGCGGAGGTCGCGCGGCGCGTGATGGCGGCGCGGGAGGTCCAGGCGCGGCGCTATGCCGACGAAGCCGCCCGCACCAATGCCGAGGCCGATGGCGACCTGCTCGAGGCGGTGGCGACGCCCGACGATGCCGGGCGCACGTTACTGGCCCAGGCATCCGAAGCGATGCGACTGTCGGCGCGGGGCTATACGCGCGTGCTCAGGGTCGCGCGGACGATCGCCGATCTCGCCGGGGCGCCCGACGTCGGCCGGGTCCATGTTGCCGAGGCGCTGAGCTATCGTCGGCGAGCGCCGTCCAGCTGAGGGACGGTGGCGTACCGACGGTTGTAATCACCTGGAGATAGGATCAGGTTGTCGTCGCGACTCGGGGGAGTATCAGGAAGAATGGATCGACTGCGGCTGCTAAGACGCTGGGGATCCTTCGATTTCAACTCGTCCACCATGGCGCAAGGGCGCACACCGGTCGCTTTGACCGGGTGAAATTGTCATGAAACGGATCGCAAAACCTAGGTCAGACCAACAGGGAGACGTTTGATGCAATGGATGCTTATGCCGCTGAAGCGGTACGCGGATTTTCAAGGCCGCTCGACCCGGATGGAATTCTGGATGTTCTTTCTGTTCGTGATGATCGTGATGATCGTCCTGCAGGTCTTGCTGGGTATCATGTTCGCCTCGACCATGTCGGTCGATCCCCAGACAGGCGTGGTAACCGGCGGCGGCCTCGGAATAGCCGCCGTCATCATCTGGATCTTCTATCTGGCTATTCTCGTCCCGAGCATTGCCGTTGGAGTCCGCCGCATGCACGACCAGGACAAGTCGGGCTGGTTCATTCTAATTCCGATCGCGAACCTCGTCTTCTATTGCCTTCCCGGTACGCCAGGGCCGAACCGTTTCGGACCGGATCCTCTTGGGGGCACGGGCAACCTGGGACAGACCTTCCAGTAGGGCCTGCGCCAAAATCGGTTGAACTAACGCAAGGAGAGACGATCCATGGAATGGATGTTGATGCCGTTGAAGCGCTATGCCGAATTTTCCGGCCGGTCGCGACGGCAGGAGTTCTGGATGTTCATGCTGTTGCTGCTGATCATCTGGATGGTCGCCTTTTTCGGCATCATGGTGATGGGGGTCGGCGCCCTGAGCATGGCGGGCGCGAATGCGGACGGGTCGCCGCGTGTCGCCGGGATGATGGGCATGTTCGCTTCGATGGGCATCATTGCGGTAATTCTGGGCATTGTCTGGCTCGCTCTGCTGATCCCGACGCTGGCGGTGCAAATCCGCCGCTTGCACGACACCGATCGCTCGGGCTGGTGGATCATGATCTATTGGGGGCCGGCAATCCTCAGCTGGATCGTCAACATCGCCGGTGCGGCCAACCAGAGCACCGGCTTGATCATGCTGGCCGGCCTGTGTTCGTTGTTGGCCCTGATTGCTTCGATCGTGCTGCTCGTCTTCTGGTGCCTGCCGGGAACCAATGGCCCGAACAACTATGGTCCCGATCCACTGGGCGGAGCTGGCAATCTGTCGCAGACCTTCCAGTAACGCGCGATCGAGCGGCTTGTCCGGACGAGACCACTCGTCCGGA
>NZ_BCYU01000129.1 GCF_001598355.1 Sphingomonas asaccharolytica NBRC 15499 | reverse complement strand
CGCGCCCGACGATGCCGAATCGCCGCTGCATCGGCTCGAACACACGCTCAGCCCGTGGATCGCCTTCCTGGTCGTGCCGCTGTTCGGGTTCGCCAATGCCGGGGTGTCGCTGGGCGGGCAGGGGCTGCACGTCCTTGCCGAGCCGCTGGTGATCGCGGTCGCGGCGGGCCTGTTCGTCGGCAAGCAGACCGGCATGCTCGGCGCCGTCGCGCTCGCGGTGAAGCTCGGCTGGGCGGAGCGGCCGGGCAAGGCATCGTGGACTCAGGTCTATGGCGTATTGCTGCTCGCCGGGATCGGCTTCACGATGAGCCTGTTCATCGGCGGGCTCGCCTTTACCGACCCAGCGCTGATCGACCGGGTCAAGGTCGGGGTGCTGATCGGATCGATCCTGTCGGGCCTGGCCGGGTTCGTGGTGCTGCGCTGGGTGGCGCGGCCGGCGCGCGAGGCATGATGCGCAAATTCTTCGATCCCCGGCAATTGCTCCACGCGCCGGCGCGCGAGCTGCATAATGGCGGCTTCACCGATTATGCCGAGACGCCGGCGCGCGCCGAGGCGATCCTGGCCGCGATCGGCGGGGCTGAAGCGCCCGAGGATCGCGGCGAGACGCCGATCCTGGCGGTGCACGATGCGGACTACGTCGCCTTCCTAAAATCGGCGGCGGCGCGCTGGGCAGAGGCGGGGCGGCCCGGCGATGTCGTCGGCTATGTCTGGCCGGTGGTCAGGCGCCGGCCGCTGCGGCTCGACCGGATCGATGCGCTGATTGGGCAATATAGTTTCGACGCCGCGACCCCGATCACCCCGCACACCTGGGATAGCGCTTATTGGAGCGCGCAATCGGCGCTCGCCGCGGCGCACGCTGTGCTCGACGGCAATCGCGCCGCCTTCGCCTTGTGCCGCCCGCCCGGCCATCATGCCGGGGCGGATTATTATGGCGGTTATTGCCATCTGAATGCGGCGGCGATCGCGGCGCAGGCCGCGCGCGATGCCGGCAAGCGCCGGGTCGCGATCCTCGACATCGACTATCATCACGGCAACGGCACGCAGGACATCTTCTGGTCGCGCGGCGACGTCTTCTACGCCTCGCTCCACGCCGATCCGGCGACCGATTACCCTTTTTACTGGGGCCATGAAGATGAGATGGGCGAGGGTGAAGGGCATGGCGCCACGCTCAACCTGCCATTGCCCCAGGGGACGACGCTCGACGCCTTTCGCCATGCGCAGGCCCGCGCATTGCGGGCGATCGCCGATTTCGGCGCCGAGTTGCTGGTGGTGAGCTTCGGCGCCGATACCTATTTCGGCGATCCCATCTCCGCTTTCAGGATCGAGACGCCCGATTATGCCGTGCTCGCCAAGGATATCGCCGCCGCGGGATTGCCGACCGTTATCGTGATGGAAGGCGGCTATGCGGTCGACGCGCTCGGCGAGAATGTCGCGAGCCTGTTGAGCGGCTTCTGACATGCCGCTGGCCAAGGGCAGTCCCGATTACCGGCGGTTGACGATGGCGATGCTGTTCGCCGGGTTCTCGACCTTTTCGCTGCTTTATTCGGCGCAGCCATTGCTGCCGCTGTTCGCGCATGACTTCCACCTGAGCGCCGAAGCAGCGAGCCTGGCCGTCGGGCTCGCGACCGGGCCGCTGGCGGTTGGCATCCTGATCGCGGGCGCGCTGTCCGACCGCTGGGGGCGGCGGCCGATGATGGTCGCGGCGATGTTCCTGGCGGGCGGGTTCAGCCTGGCGACCGCCGCGGCGCCGGGTTGGCCGGCACTGCTCGCCTTGCGCTTCCTGACCGGGGTGGCGCTGGCCGGCGTGCCGGCGGTGGCGATGGCCTATGTCAGCGAGGAGGTCGACCATGCCTCGGTCGGTTCGGCGATGGGGCTCTATATCGGCGGCAGCGCGATCGGCGGGATGGCCGGGCGGCTCGGGGTCAGCCTGTTGACCGATGTCGCGGGCTGGCGCGGCGCGGTGGCGTTGGTCGGGGTCGCGGGGATCGCGATGGCGGAGGCGTTTCGCCGGCTCGCCCCCGAATCGCTGCATTTCGTTCGCTCGGCGCCGCCGCTGGGCGAGGTGGCGCGCGGCTTCCTCGATCTGTTTCGCGACCGCGCGATGCAACTGCTATTTCTCGAGGCGTTCGTGCTGATGGGCGTGTTCGTCAGCATCTACAATTATGCCGGTTTCCGGCTGATGGCGCCGCCCTATTCGCTGGGACACGCCGCGGTCGGCGCGATCTTCCTGCTTTATCTGCTCGGCTCGTGGAGCTCGGCCTGGTTCGGCGGCGTCGCTGGCCGGCTGGGGCGGCGACGCATTTTCTGGATGCCGGTCGTGTTGCTGATCGCCGGAGTGGCGCTGACGGCCGCGCAGCCGCTCGCTTTGGTCGTGGCGGGGATCGGCGTGGTGACGATCGGCTTTTTCGGCGCGCATTCGATCGCCAGTGCCTGGGTCGGGCGTCGCGCGCTCGCGCAACGCGGGCAGGCAGCGGCGCTCTATCTATTCTTCTATTATGCCGGATCGAGTGTGCTGGGGTCGTTGTGCGGGATCGCCTGGACGCGCGCGGGATGGCCCGGGGTGGCGTGGTTCTGCGGGGCACTGGGCGCGATCGCGTTGATGCTGGGGCTCGTGCTGAGGACGATCCCGCCATTGCCACAGAACGAAGTGACGCCGCCCAAACCGCTCGGGACTGACTGAAATATTTTCGTCATCTGCGGGAACCGCGGCGCAACCGGAGCGTTTTTAACCAGCTTGAACGAAAGAGAGAGCATTTCGACGATCCGACGCTTCGCGCGTAGGATCGTCTTAGGGAGCCCCGCCGCACCATGTGCGACGGGGCTTACTCTTTTGTGGGGCCTCGCGGATCCCGCTTGAAGGTTCCGTGCCGTCGAAATTGGTTGGGACGGCACCTCTCCCACAGGGCAACGACGCGGAAGCAAGTTCCGCGTCGTCGGTCGGCGCCGGAGCGCCGCCGGCCGGTCTAACTGTCGCGAGCGGGCTTCGCCGCTCGCGCCGGTGCGCAGCTGGCGCTGCTCCCTACAGTTTAGACGTCAGCTCCGGCACGATCTTGAACAGATCGCCGACCAGGCCGATGTCCGCCACCTGGAAGATCGGGGCGTCCTCGTCCTTGTTGATCGCGATGATCGTCTTCGAATCCTTCATGCCGGCGAGATGCTGGATCGCGCCCGAAATGCCGATCGCCATATAGACTTCGGGGGCGACGATCTTGCCGGTCTGGCCGACTTGATAGTCGTTGGGGACATAGCCCGCATCGACCGCGGCGCGCGACGCGCCGACCGCGGCGCCGAGCTTGTCGGCGAGCGGCTCGATCACCGCGTGGAAGTTCTCGCTCGAGGCGAGCGCGCGGCCGCCCGAGACAATGATCTTGGCGCTGGTCAGTTCGGGACGTTCGAGCTTGGCGATCTCCGACCCGACATAGGTCGACACCGATTGCTCCAGCCCGGCGCTGTCGGTCGACACCACGTTGGCAGTACCTCCCTCGGGCGCGGCCTTCTCGAACGCGGTGCCGCGCACGGTGATGACCAGCTTCTTGTCGCTGGTCTGCACCGTGGCGATCGCGTTGCCGGCATAGATCGGGCGGGTGAACGTGTCGGCGCTCTCGACCGACAGGATGTCGCTGATCTGCATGACGTCGAGCAACGCGGCGACGCGCGGCGCGATGTTCTTGCCGTTCGACGTGGCAGGCGCGAGGAACGCGTCGTGATCGGCCATCAATTTGACGATCAGCGGCGCGACCGTCTCGGCCAGCGGATGTTCGAGCGCGGCATTGTCGGCGGTCAGCACGTTGCTGACCCCGGCGATCCTGGCGGCCTCGGCGGCGACGGCATCGATGCCCGATCCGGCGACCAGGAGATCGACTTCGCCAAGCTTCGAAGCGGCGGTGACCACGGCGAGCGTGGCGTCCTTGACGGTCTTGCCGTCATGTTCGACCCAGACGAGCGTCTTCATTTCGCGACTCCCAGAGCCTTGAGTTTGGCAACCAGCTCATCGACATCGGCGACCTTGACGCCGGCGGTGCGCTTGGGCGGTTCGACGACCTTGAGCGTGGTCAGCCGCGGGGTGACGTCGACGCCGTAATCGGCCGGCGTCTTCTGATCGAGCGGCTTCGACTTGGCCTTCATGATGTTGGGCAGCGAGGCATAACGCGGCTCGTTGAGGCGAAGGTCGGTAGTGATGATCGCCGGCAGCGACAGCTTCTCGGTCTCCGATCCGCCATCGACTTCGCGTGTCACGGTGACGCTGTCGGCGGTCAGTTCGACCTTGGAAGCAAAAGTCGCCTGGCCAACGCCGAGCAGGCCGGCCAGCATCTGGCCGGTCTGATTGTTGTCGTCGTCGATCGCCTGCTTGCCCAGGATCACCAGATCGGGCTTTTCGGCATCGACGATCGCCTTGAGCAATTTGGCGACGCCGAGCGGCTCGACCTTCTCGTCCGACACGACCAGGATCGCGCGATCGGCGCCCATCGCCAGCGCGGTCCGCAGCGTTTCCTGCGACTTCTGCTCGCCGATCGACACGGCGACGATCTCGGTCACGCCGCCCCCATTCTTACCTTCCTTCAGGCGGATCGCCTCTTCGACCGCGATCTCGTCGAACGGGTTCATCGACATCTTGACGTTGGCCAGATCGACCCCCGTCCCGTCCGCCTTCACGCGGGGCTTCACATTATAGTCAAGCACGCGCTTGACCGGCACCAAGACTTTCATTCCATCCACTCCTGTGGTCCCAACTCCTTCCCGGGGAGGAGAGGAGGTCAGTCCAAACCTTCTCCAGAGGGAGAAGGATAGCGCAGCTTGGCAGCTTGCTGCCTAGCGGAGCTTGGATGAGGGGATATGCTCTCGATAGGGTGATCCCCTCACCCAGCTACGCCTAGGGCCTTGCTGCGCAAGACCCAAGTCTACGCAACCCTCTCCCGACGGGAGAGGGGAATATCAAGCCGCCTTCTTAACCTCGGCGACGATCTTCTGTGCCGCGTCGCCGAGATCGTTGGCCGGAACGATCGCCAGGCCGGAATTGGCCAGGATGTCCTTGCCCTGCTGGACGTTGGTGCCTTCGAGGCGGACGACCAGCGGCACGCTCAAATTCACTTCCTTCGCCGCGGCGACGATGCCCTCGGCGATGATGTCGCAGCGCATGATGCCGCCGAAGATGTTGACCAGGATGCCCTTCACCGCGGGATCGCTCAGGATGATCTTGAACGCCGCGGTGACCTTTTCCTTGTTGGCGCCGCCGCCGACATCGAGGAAGTTGGCCGGGAACATGCCGTTCAACTTGATGATGTCCATCGTCGCCATGGCGAGGCCGGCGCCATTGACCATGCAGCCGATATCGCCGTCGAGCTTGATATAGGCGAGGTCGTATTTCGACGCTTCGAGCTCGGCGGGATCCTCTTCGGATTCGTCGCGCAGCTCCATCAGGTCCTTGTGACGGAACATGGCGTTGCCGTCGAAGCCGACCTTGGCGTCGAGCACCATCAGCTTTGCCCCAGAATCACCAGAAGCTTCGGTAACCGCGAGCGGGTTGATCTCGATCTGCTCGGCATCGGTGCCGAGGAAAGCGTCGTACAATTTGGACGCGACGTTCGCCGCCTGCTTGGCGAGATCGCCTTTCAGTTCGAGCGCGGCGGCAACGGCGCGGCCGTGATGCGGCATGAAGCCGGTCGCGGTGTCGATGTCGATCGCGTGGATCTTCTCGGGCGTGTCGTGCGCCACGGTTTCGATGTCCATGCCGCCTTCGGTCGAGGCGACCATCGAGACCCGACCGGTCGCGCGGTTGACGAGCAGCGCGAGGTAGAATTCCTTGGCGATGTCGACGCCGTCAGTGACGTAGAGGCGATTGACCTGCTTGCCATGCTCGCCGGTCTGGACGGTGACGAGCGTATTGCCGAGCATGTCCTCAGCGGCGGCGCGCACCTCGTCGAGCGTCTTGGCGAGGCGGACACCGCCCTTGGCGTCGGGGCCGAGTTCCTTGAACTTGCCCTTGCCGCGGCCGCCGGCATGGATTTGCGCCTTCACGACATAAAGCGGCCCGGGGAGTTGCCTGGCGGCGTCGACCGCTTCGTCGACGGTCATCGCGGCATAGCCGGCGGGCACGGGCACGCCGAATTTCGCGAGCAGTTCCTTGGCCTGGTATTCGTGAATGTTCATGAAGGGCCTTCTCTCGGGTTTTCGAAGAAAGGGAATGGGGAGGCCTTAAGCACAGCGGGAACGATGAATCCACCCCCGCTCGCCTTGGACTAGCAGTAGTTCTATAACGCGCGGGATGACCTGGGCTCTCGGCATGCTGCTCTTCCTCGCCACCGTGATCGCGATGGAGGGGTTCGCTTATGTGATGCATCGCTGGGTGATGCACGGCCCCGGCTGGTTCCTCCACGCCAGCCATCACCGGCCGCGGGCCGGCAGATGGGAACTCAACGATCTTTACGCGGTGATCTTCGCGGTACCGTCGATCCTGTTGCTGCTGGGCGGCGTCGATCTCGGCTGGTGGTGGGGCTGCAGCTGGATCGGCGCCGGAATCGCGGCCTATGGCGCGATCTATTTCGGGTTCCACGACGTCATCGTCCATCGCCGGGTCGCGACGCGCTATCTGCCGCGATCGGCCTATATGAAGCGGATCATTCAGGCGCATCGGCTGCACCATGTGGTCGAGACGAAGCGCGGCACGGTCAGCTTCGGCTTCCTGTGGGCCCCGCCGCCCGAGACGCTCAAGGCCGAGCTCAACCGCCGCGGCAATGCCGGCGTGCGCGCGCCGGCGATCTCGCTCGATAGTTGACGGTATAAACGCGCGGTGATCCTCGACTGGCATTTCTATGCGCTGGCGATCCCGGCGGTGCTGATGCTCGGCCTGTCCAAGGGCGGGTTCGCGGGGCTCGGCGCGCTGTCGCTGCCGATGCTCGCTTTCGTCATCTCGCCGGTCCAGGCGGCGGCGATCCTGTTGCCGATCCTGATCGTCCAGGATGTGGTCGGGGTCTGGGCGTTCCGCCGCACGGTCGACTGGCGATTGCTCGGCTGGATGATGCCGGGGGCGATCCTGGGGATCGTGCTCGGCTATCTGTTCGCCGCAAAATTGTCGGAAAGCGCGGTGCTCGGCGCGGTCGGCGCGATCTCCTTGCTGTTCGGTATCTATCGCCTCTGGGCGGACCGTAACGGCCCGCCGCAAGTGGCCAGGGGCTTTCCCGAGTGGCTC
>NZ_BCYU01000128.1 GCF_001598355.1 Sphingomonas asaccharolytica NBRC 15499 | reverse complement strand
CCAGCCCATCCGCTCGCCATATTGGCCGCCATTATTGGCGGGGCCGCGCGCCGGATCGGGCAGCGTTTCGCCGCCCGCCTTGCCCTGGATCTTCCAGGCGACCGGCACCGCGAAACTGCGCCCGCCGGATGCCTCGATCGAAACCGAGACGAGCCCGCGCGCCTCTTTGTGAAATTCGTCCGCGCCGAGGTCCCAATTATGGCCGTTGTTGCGCACCATCACCGCCAGCACATGTTCGCCGGGTGCCTGCGCTGCCTCGGGCAACGCAAAGCGCGCCAGTCCGGTGGTGATCGGCCGCGGCAGGCCGCTCGCCAATTCGTCCTGGCCGACCAGCTTGCCGTCGAGGAACGCTTGCAACATCCCCGCGCCGCCCGCGCCGTAGAACAACGCGATCTGCTGCGCTTCCGGCGATCCGGCGAAACGGCCGCGATACCAAACATCGCCGTCGTGGAAGCCGTAGGGGTCCATGACCAGGGTCGGCTGACCATCGGGCTTGGCAGTGATCGTCGCGGTCTCGCGATTGTCGATCTTTTGCCACTTACTGTCGTCGAACGCGGGATCGGTTTCGGGCGATCCTGCCGCCATCCGCCAAGCGGTCAGCGCGGGAAGCGCGAAATCCACGGGTCTGGCGAGCGGCCGCATCGCGAGGCGGTTGCCGATAGCGCCGGACTTCAGCGCGACGGCCGCGCCATTCCAGCGCACTTGTTTGATTGCCGCCGGCGCCCAAAGCTCGATCGGCGTCTCGGCCTTGGTGTCGCCGGTCAGCAGCAGCGTGCCACGGCTTGCGTCGGCGCGGCGAACGAGCGCGGGACCGCGTACCAGGACCGGGCCGGCGGCCGTGTCGCGCTGCCAGTAGCGCACACCCTCGGCTTCGTCGGTCAACAGCAACGTGAGCGGCGGACGCCCGCCGCCGGTCACGCGGATCACCGCTCGGCCGTCATGCGCGTAGTTCAGCCGAAGGTCGCCCTTCGTCGCGTCGAACACGCTTGCTGCCTGCCCCTCGATCACCTCGACCTTGGGCACGGAGGTGTAGCGCAGGACGGTTTCTCCACCCTCGCCATGCCGGCCATAGAGCAAGGCCAGATCTCCGCCGTCGATGGTCAGCGACGACTGCAGCTCGGACGTCGAATAGACCAGTCGCTGCGCGCCCAGATCGACCCCGGCGAGCAGCCATTTCGCGTCGAACCCGTTCAGCCGCATCGGCGCGGCCTGGGGGAAGGTGTAATGCCCATCGGGCAAGTCGGCGGTGATCGTGAAGCGGTCGTCGGTCTGGCCGTTCGACGGTCGGTGCGTGACCAGCAGGAAGCGCGCGCCGCTCTCCGGGCTCTTGTCGTGATAGACCTGGATATTGGCAGAGGATGCGATCGCCGGCCCGGCCGGGACCATGCCGGCGAGATCGGGGATGCTGGCGATCAGGCCGCCCAGCTGTTTCAGCTCCTCGGCCTTCTCACGCAGCTCGCGCGCTTCGGAAATGGCCGCGCCGTAATCGTAGCTGGAAAACACCACCGGCGCCGGCAACCAGCCCCAGCTCGTCCCGCCATAGCCCATATAGAAGCTCTGGATGTCGATGCCGTTCGCCAGGTTGGTGCCATAGAAGACACGCTGGAAGCGTTTACCGCGCTGGATCGCGTTGCACTCATAGCCGCCGTTCGACCCCCAATAATCGAACCAGCCGCCGCCGAATTCGGCGAGGAAGGCAGGGGTATCGGGCGAAGCCGAGGCCCCGCCCCTCGCGCCGCCGGGGCCGTAAAAACCCCAGTCGGGCGCAGCCGATCCGCGCGTGACCTTTCCGGTCACGGTGCAGGTGCCGCCCGGATAGCCGTCGAACGCGTACAGGTCGTTCGGCCCCTTCACCACGTTATCGACGGGCGAGCTGTCGGGCACCCAATAGCCGTTGCGCCCCTGGTCGTTATGGAACAGCGGGATGGTGACGCCGTCGGCGCGCACCTTGGCATAGAGATGGTCCATGTAGCGCCGTTGCGCCGACGTCGTCAGCGGCAGCTCGTTCTCGATCTGATAGAGGATGACCGTACCGCGATGTCCCTTGCCATCGCCGTTGATCTGATGCCGCGCGACGATCGCGTCGATCCTGCTCATCCACTCGTCGACCGCGGCCAGATAGGCGGGGTCGTCGGTCCGCGCATGGGCCTTTTGGTTGACCAGCCAACCGGGAAAGCCGCCGCGCGACAATTCGGCATTCACATAGGGTCCGGGGCGAGCGATGACGTAGAGCCCCTCCTCTTCCGCCATGGTCAGCACGCGATCGATATCACGGATGCCGGTGAAGTCGTATTCGCCCTGTTTCGACGTGTGGTAGCCCCAGTCGAAATACAGCGCGACGGTGTTGAACCCACTCGCCTTCATCTTCTGCAGGATGTCGCGCCACAGGTCCGGACTCGGCAGGCGAAACGGGTGGAACTCGCTCGACCAGATCAGCTTGCGCTTGCCGTCGATCATCAGCGACCGCGCATCATAGGATATGCGACCGAATGTCTTCGCCGGCGCGGCCAAATTTTCGGTCGGGCGTGCCGTCTGCGCCGGGGCCGCGGTCGCCATCAGGAGACCGGCAAGCACAGCTAGACCGCCCGACGGCTGCGCAATCCTACGCATGATGGAAGATCAGCGGAAGCGGCCATTCTTTCGGCCGGTTATCGGCTTCGACCTCCATCAGCGGCGCCATATGATCCCACCACTTCTTCATGAGCGGATGGTCGGGCAGCGCGTCACGATCATTGTCCTCGCGCAGCTTCAGCACGGCGAACAGCGCGAGCGTGTCCTCATCGAGGAAGATCGAATAATCGTAAATGCCGGCTGTGGTCAGCAGTGCCGACAGCTCCGGCCATATTGCGTCATGGCGACGACGATATTCGTCGATCACGCCGGGTTTCAGCTGCATCTTGAACGCCCAGATTGACACTGCCTCTCCCCGGCAAAAACCCATTATGTGGTATATATGTTCAAAATCTGGTATCCGAGATCGGCTTGCGGGTCAATCTCGACCGCGCCAAAACGGCGTCCTGGCAATGGCCGTATCCGGGGCATCTTCGAGCAAGATCGGCGGTCGTGCATCGGGCGCGGAGACGGCGAGTTGAAGGCCGTCGATCGTAAGCCCGCGCGCGTGCCGCACCCATAGGCCCCAGGCAGGCAACGGGCCGAACATGCTCGGTTCGGGATAGGCGCTGGGATGCTCCTCGGGATGGCGTGCGGCGTCGGCCTCGGTGCCTCCGCCATTATAGGCCAGCCTGATATTCGCGAGCTTCACATTCTCGATCGGATGGCCGACAAGGCCCGCAATCGCCGCGGGATATCGGTGGTCGATACCGGTCGCGTCCACATCGCTGATCGTGACATTGCGGATTGCGCCGATGCCCGTCCCAGGCGGTCCGCGCCGACGATCGCCCAGCCGCAGGAAGATCGGCGCGGTGGTGATGTCGCGCATCGTCAGGCGGCGCGCGACGACATGTTCCATCACCCCGCCATCGACCGCCTCCAGCGCGAGACCGCGGCAATGGGTGAAGCTGCAATCCTCGATCAGAATATCGCGATAGCCGCCGTTGCTCTCGGTCCCCAATTTGATGCGGCCGGTCACACGATCGCGGTCGGGCGCCAATTGCTGGGTCTTGCGGCGCGTACCGTCGAGCATCGTGCCCAGATCGTATCCCGACACCGCGCAACGCCGGATCGTCACGCGCTCGGCGGCAATCGCACGGCCAAGCGCATAGCTGGCCTTGACCACGATCGCGTCGTCATTGGGCGTGTTGACGCGGCAATTCTCGACCAGCGCATCCCGTACGCAGTCCAGGTCGATGCCGTCGCGCTCGGTGTCGATCGTCAGGTTCTGGATCGTCAGGTCGCGCGTACCCGTGGCGAGGATCGCGAAATGCCCGCATTTCAGCATCGAGAATCCTGACAAGCGGATGTTGCGGCCGTTGCGCAGAGCGATCGCCTTGTTTCCCGACCCGCGCATCGCGGCCACATCGGGCTCCAGGGCCGCGATCTGAGCGCCGGTCATGCCCTTCATCGACAGCGGGCGCTCTCCGGTCTGCGCCTTCCACCGCGCGCCCGGTCCGTTGCGCGTCAAGCCCAGTCCATGGATCAGGCCGGGACCGGTGATCGCGGCGTCCTCGACATCCTCTCCCCAGATCAGGCTGTTGCGCCAATGGCTATGCCCGAAATCCTGATAGGGTTGGTCGGCGTCCTCCGGCATGTCGTACTGCCCGGGATGTCGCGCCGGATCGGCAGCCTCAATCACCGCGCCTTTCGCCAGCTGAATGGTGACGTGGCTCTTCAGTTCGATCGAAAAGCAAAGATAGCGGCCCGCCGGCACCAGCACGATACCGCCCGAGGCACGCGCGGCCGCGGCGATCGCGGCGTTGAAAGCGCCGCTGTCGATGGCGCGACCGTCTCCCTTCGCGCCGAACGCCCTGACATCGAACAGGTGCGAAGCGTGCGCAGGAAACGGGAGCAACGCACCCGCGATCAGGCCGAGGTTCAAGGATCGGCGCGTCAACGTCGTTTGGCCCTGTTCGTTACGGTCTCGCATATCGCGCGTCTTTTGGCCGGCGAAATCGTGAACGGTCCATCCCATCCAGGACCACAAAAGGCGACCGGCAACCCGCTGGGCAGCCGGTCGAGGGGAGGAAATGGCGATCCCTCAGCGTCAGAACTTGGCCTGCACGCCGACGAAGAAACGCTGGCCCGGGTAATAGACCTCCGAAGTGCCGATGCCCTTGATGTAGGACTTGGAATATTCCTTGTTGATGTTCTGCATCTCGGCGAACACGCTGAAATGCCATTTGGGAAAGCGAAGGGTGATCTTGCCATCCAGATAGCCCTCGGCCTTACGGTAGATGGGGAGATTGCCGTTATTCGAGTCAGCGATCGTCACCAGCCAATCCGACCGGTAATTGTAGTTCATCCGGACGTTGAGGAAGCCCTTGTCGTAGAAAACGCTGGCATTCCAGGTCCAGGTCGACAGGCCGGGATATTCGTTGAGCGGCGCACCGGTGGCCGAATTGGTCAGGTTGGTGCGGATCGCTCGGGCATAGGTCAGGTTTCCCGACACGCCAAAGCCGTCAAACGGCTTGGGCAGGAAGCTGAACACCGTTTGCGCGCTTGCCTCGACACCGTCGAGTAGCGCGCCGAACCCGTTGACCGGCTGGCGAACGGTATAGGTGATGCCGTCATGGAACAGGTCCACCCCGCTCCGCGTCACGTTGGGAACGACGAAGCTCGATTCATATTTCTTGTAATAGCCGAGGCTGACCAGCGTATCCTTGTTGGGATACCAGGCCAGGTTGAGTTCCCACTGATCGGCACGATACGGCTTCAGGTCGGGATTGCCGGCGGTGCAGACGTCGTCGGCCGAGGCGACCGTGGCATCGTCGAGGCAATTGATGTTCGGCACCAGATCGGTCGGCTTCGGGCGCGCCAGATTCTTTGCCCAATTGGCGCGCAGCACCAGATTGGGCGTGAATTCCAGCGCCGCGTTGAACGCCGGCAGTACATCGGCATAGCTGTTGTTCAGCGTCGCCTGTTGCGCGGCCAGCACCACCGTCTCGGTGCCGCCGGTCGAATTGAAGCGAGTCACGCGGCTGATATTGGTACCGATGCCGCTGTCCTTGGTGAAGGTATAGCGCACGCCGGCATTGCCGGTCAGGCGCATCCCGAAAATTTGAGTGGCGAAATCGGCCTTCAGGTACCCGGCAGCAACCGTCTCGCTGATCTGATACGCCGGAATTTGCGGCAGGCCATTGGCCTTCAGCACGAGATCCTGATCGAAGCCCGACAGGTCATAATATTTGCTGAGGATGTCCGAGTTGAAATTGGCAAAGGAAATTCGACCTGGAATCGTGTTCGGGGCGCCCTGCAGACCGGTGAACAAAGGCGCGCCGCCGCTCACCGTCCCGAGCGCGTCGATCAGACCGGCATATTCCGCTCGCGTGATGTAGTAAGTGGTGCCGTTCACGCGCTGCGGCACGGTGGCCGCATCGACGACGTTGGTCGTGTAGGAGACGTTGGCGCTGCTCTGATAGACGAGCGGCGTAGCCCCCGGTGCCGAAATCAGGCGCGAGCCGCCGCCGGTATAGGAAATATAATCCTGCCAGCGGCCCTGGCCGCCAAATTCGATCATCTTCAGCGGGCCGAAATCGACTTGCCAATCGAAGTCGAGCTTCACCTGCTTTTCGGTGTTGCTCGACTGGGCCGGGCGATATTGCACGACCGGCCCCGCCTGCCCCACATTCCCGGCGCGGTTATAGTCGACATAGATGTTGGGATCGGCGGGATCGACGCTGCTCGGATAGGTCAGCACCGGAATGCCCAGCGCGTTGCGCGTATCCACCGAGGCACCCGCAATCCCCGTGCTCAGTGAGATAAGGTTGGTGTCGCCGGTCGTGTCGGCTTTGGCATAGGACCCCATGCCCTTGACCTTGAGCCGGCCGACATCCCAGTCGAAACCGGTGGTGAAGTATTTCGAGCTCTGGTTGTACTGGAAATCGCGGCGTTGAACGCCCAGGATGTTGCTCGATCCACTATAGACCGGCGCCGCCGCGGTGCCGATGTTCACCGAATTCAAGGCGGTCGTATAGCTGGTGACGACGTGGTTGCCGTCGACCGTCGAGGTGCCGAGTTTGACCTGCGGCGTCGAACTCGTGCCCAATGACGGATCGAGTTGGAAGCGCTGGTAGCGGCCGATGTCGAGCGAGTAATTGGTGTCCATCAACCGCTGGTCGCGGTTGTTGATCTGCGCTTCGGCATACCAGCGGAGATTGTGCGCAACCTCATATTGGACCGTGAAGTCGCCCGACAGGCGCTTGTCGCGCCGCACCAGGTTGCGATAGCGCGGCACCTGCGCCACCCAATCGAAGAACTGCGTCTCACACGCCGCGCGGCGCGTCGCGAACGTCGCGGTCGACGTGCTGCCGACATTCGCGCAGCTACCATAGGTGTTGAACGCCGAATAATTGGGATCGGCGACCGTCTTCTGGTCCGAATGGTCGAAGTCTGCCAACCGTTTGTAATTGGTATTGCTGGCGTAATCCTGGCGTGTCGTGACGTCGTCATAAGTGACGTTCAGCAGTACGCCGAGCCCATCGATGAACAGATGGGGCGTTCCGATCACGAGCGTCCCGCGCGGCCGCCAATCCTGGCTGGTGTCGAGATGCTGCGCGGAAAGCACGACGCTGGCGAGCGGCTTGGTCAAGTCCAATGGCTTGCGCAGCTCGATCGACACGGTCCCG
>NZ_BCYU01000127.1 GCF_001598355.1 Sphingomonas asaccharolytica NBRC 15499 | reverse complement strand
GGGCGCGCTCTGGGCGAAGGACGGCATCGCAACGCTCAGCAAGGCGAGAAACGCGAGCAGGATCAGCACCAGCTTCATCAGCTGGACATTTTTCGGGCGCGGCACGACCGGGACCGGCGCGCGAAACAGCGAAGGGCCGTCTTCCTTTAGGCGGCGGATCGTCGTCACTTGGGCAGACTCCCGGCCTTGTCGATCAGCTGGACCCCGCCGCGACCGACCGAGACGAGCAATTTCTGTCCCTCGAACTCGATCACCGCGAGGCGCAGGCCCGGCGACAGCATCATCGTTTCCTGCACCTTGATCGTGCGGTTGGCAGGCTGGCCCGGCAGCCGGCTCTCGAGCCGGCGCCACAGCCACAGGCAGCCGACCATCAGGCCGCAGACCAGCGGCAGCAGCACGAACAGTTTGAGGATGTACGACCAGAGCATCAGCCGCGCTTCTCAGGGCTGACGAGTTCGGTCAGGCGGACGCCGAAGCGCTCGCCGACGGTGACGACCTCGCCGCGCCCGATCAGCGTGCCGTTGACGAACACGTCGAGCAGTTCATTGGCTTGGCGATCGAGTTCGATCACCGAGCTTTCGCCCAAGGCGAGCAGTTCGCGGAGCGTCAGCCGGGTCTGGCCGATCTCCACCGTGAGCTTGACGTCGACATCCTGCAGCAGCCGGTAATTGGCCGCCATGTTGGCGTCGACCGGGAAGGTCCCGGACAAATCGGTCATGCGAGTTCCTCGACATTGAGAGAGAGCGAATTGAGCTTGATCGCGGCGCGTCCGTTGGACGTGCCGACCGTGCCGGTGCCGAGGCGGCCATTGGCCACCATCACCGGCACGTCGGCGGCGACGCTGATCGGGATTACGTCGCCTTCCTTGAGTTCCATCAGCTTGGCGAGGCTTATCACCGGTTCGGCAAGCACCGAGCGGACCGGGAAGGTCACCGTCATCACCGCCTTGGCGAGACCGTTCTGCCACGCCGGATCGGGCGCGGCGCCGAGCACCTTGCCATTCAGCGAGGGCGTGTACGGCTTGAGCGACTGCACCGGGTAGACGATGTCGATGAAGACCGGCTTGCCGTGATGCTTGCCGATGCCGAACCGTGTGACGACCATCGGATCGTCACCGTCGATCCCGGCGACCATCGACGGATTGGCTTCGACCCGACCGGGCGCGAAGCTCACCTTGGCAAGCGGTTCCCACGAGGTCGTCATCGGCTCGGCGACGATCGCGGCGAGGTGCCCGATCATCGCTTCCGCCGCAGGCGAGAATTCGCCCGGCATGTCGTGCGGCGCGGCGCCGGTGCCGCCGAAGAACATGTCGAGCAATTCGAGCACGAACTTGCCGTCGACCACCAACAGCGCCTGGCCAGTGCCCGGCGTCATCGATAGCGGCACCCAAGCGGTCAGGCCGTCGGGGCGTTCGGCGCGGTAATCGGTGAAGCGCTGCACCACCAGCGGCTCCGCCCACAAGCGGACTTCCTGGCGCAACAACGGCTCGAACACGCCGCGCAGGCTCCGCGCCAGACGGGCGGAGAGATGCTGCAGCGTGTGCAGATCGCCGAATGGATTCAGGTTGGCGCCACCAAGCGCGGGAGCGTGTGTCGCCGCCGCGCGAGGGCGTTCGCGCCTGTCCGTGTCGGATATGGATGACGAGCCGTTAACCATGCCCGGTCACTGAACAACAAAATTGGTAAAGTAGACGTTACTAATCCCGCCAAATCCCTCTTTTTGTTTGAGCGTGGCGTTGATTGCCTGGACCAATCGCTGCGCCAGACGCTTCTTGCCGTCGCCGGTCGTGACCTCGTCCTCGGTCGAATCGCCGAGCGCCATCAGCACCGCCGAGCGCACCGCGATCTCGTTGGTCTTGAGGTTCTCGATCACCGAATCGTCGTACGGCGTCGACACCGCGATCCCGATCTGGACGTAATGCGGGCTGTCGCGCAGGTTCGACGTGAAGTCCTTCTCGATGGCGTAATAATTGGACGCATATTTGTCGCCGCCGCTGCCCGACGGCGGCTTGGTACCACTCGACGCGGCGCCCTCGCCTTCCTTGCCGTCGCCGCTGGCGCGCTTCTGCTCGCTCTTGGGCACCAATTTGGGACCTTCGGGTCCAGCCGCCTTGGCGCCGCCCAATATCCCGGCCGCCCACAGGCCGCCCGCCGTGCCGCCACCCACCAGGAGCACGGCCAGGAGCATCAGGGTGATCAATTTGCCTTTGCCCTTCTTCTTGGGCGTGTCGGCCTTGGTTTCGTCACTCATCGTTCATTCCCCCAATCAAGCCACACGGCCGTCATCGACGGCCCGAATGTCGTCATCCGCCCCGGTCGCGAGGCGATTTTTACTGTCCTGCCGAACCTCGGCCTGCGGCCGCGGGCGGTCGCCCCCGGCCATGCCCGATCCGCTCAAATCGACGCTGGTTCCGGTCAGCCGGATGCCGCGCGCCTCGGCCGCGGCGTTGAGCTGCGGCGCGGCATCGGCGAGCAGCGCACGCGTGGTCGGCTGTTCGGCCGCGAAGCGGACGGTGACCGCGCCATCGGCATGCGTGCGCAGCGACACGTCGATCCGGCCGAGCGCGTCGGGCTTGAGCCGGATCGAGGTATCATTGGCATTGGCGTCGTCGCGCAGCGCCTCGATCCGGTCGATCATCTTTTGCGGCCAATCCTGGCGGCCCATGTCGAGCGCCTGACGCTCGGCCTGGCCTGGCTTGGCAACCAGCTGGACGGCGTCGACCGGGGTCAGCAGCGTCGCAGCGGCGGTCGGGTCGCCGGGCTGGCTGCCCTCGCCATCGCCGGGTTTGCGTTCGGGCGCCATCGCCAGCGCGAACAATGCCGGCATCGGCGCGTTGGCCGAAGCCAGCGACGCCAGGGTGACGGGGGCCGCTTGCGGCATCGTGATTCGGATCGGTTGCACGACGGCCTGCGATCCAAGCGAGCGGTCGGCGGCAAGGGCCTGCTGGTTGGCAGCTAATGTCTTGCTCTGCGCGTCGGCGGCCGCGGTAAGGGCCGGGTCGACCGTGGTCGGCGCGGCGGTATTGGATCGGAGCGCCACCGAGATCGGCGTGGTCGCCGGCTGCGATTGCGTCTCGGGCAGGATCTGTTGGGGCGCAGGTTCCGCGCCAGGCTTGGCTTGCGGTGCGTCGCTCGCGAGCGCCAGCGGCAGCGAAGGCAAGGCAGGCTGCGGGGTCCCAGCGGTCGGGGTAAGCGGCGCGGTGACTGCGCCAGTCGCAACGAGTTTCGCAGGAGCGGCGGGCAGAGCGATCGGCGCTACCGAGAGCAACCAGGCAAGCGCGGGATCGCTCTTGTCGTCGTCCTTTTGCGGCAAGGAATTGCCGGTCGCGGCATCATCCTGCCGCTCGCCGCCGGCCTGCCCATCGTTGGGTGCGACGGTCGTCTTGCCGATCATCAGGTCGACGAAAGCGGCCAGGCTCGGCACGCCCGTGGCGCCTTCGGCGACCGTGCCGGGAGCGAGCAAGGAGGACGCGGCAACCTTTGCGGGCAGCGCGACAGTCGTGGAAACGGATAGAGTCAAACCGGTCATGAACCCCTCGTGCTCAGGGGCGTGCACTGCCCCGCAAGGGGTTCAGCAAGGATCGTGCCGAATCTTCCGGACGGCCGGCGCCGCCTCGAGCGCGCGGATCGCCTTGAGCGCAGCTTCACGGTCGGCGCGGACCATCAATTTCTCGACCGCCGACTGGTCGCGCTTCGCCTCTCGCGTTGCCTCGGCGGCGCGTTCGGCGGCGGCTTCGGCGGCGCGCAAGCGGTGCTCGGCATGCTCGGCCGACTGGTGGAGACGCGAGCGGAAATGGGCTGCGGCAACCAGCGAGAATCCGCTCCCCGCTTCGGTCGGCGTCGGCGCGACGCTGTCTGCGAGCGACGCGATACGTCTGGCAAGATCGGCTTCGCTGGCGATCTTGGCCTGAGCGCGGACTTCCTCTGCGCGTGTCATCCCGAGCTGGAGGGTGCGGACCCGGAGGATACGATCGAGCTGGCCCTTGCCGCGCGCCATGGTTTAACCTTGGGTCTGACCGAAAACGCCGATCAATTCGGCGACCGCGTCCGGCAGCGAGACCTTGGTGTCGGCGTCCTGGCGGATATATTCCATCACCGCCGGATGATAAGCGATCGCCGCATCGATCTCGGGATCGACGCCGCCACGATAGGCGCCCATCAGCACCAGGTCGCGATTCTCCTCATAAGTGGCGAGGTGACGGCGCAAGATGCGCGCGGCGGCGATGTGCTCCGCCGGCACGATATCGGTCATCACCCGGCTGACCGACGGGCCAAGGTCGATCGCAGGATAGACACCGCGTTCGGCCAGCGCCCGGCTCAGCACGATGTGACCATCGAGGATCGAACGTGCGCTGTCGACCACCGGGTCGTTGCCGTCGTCGCCATCGGCGAGCACGGTATAGATAGCGGTGATCGATCCGCCGGTGTTCACATCGGTGCCGGCGCGCTCGATCAGATTGGGCAGCATTGCGATCGCCGACGGCGGATAGCCGCGCGCCGAGGCAGGCTCGCCCAAGGCAAGGCCGATCTCGCGCCCGGCATGCGCCACGCGGGTCAGCGAATCCATGATCAGCAGGACCTTCTTGCCTTCGGCGCGGAAGCCTTCGGCAATGGCGGTGGCGCGCAAGGCGCCGCGAATACGCAGCACCGGCGAATGGTTGGCGGGCACCGCAACCACGACCGAGCGCGCGCGCGCCTCGCCGGCAACCTTGGTTTCCAGGAAATCGGCGACTTCGCGGCTGCGCTCGCCGATCAGCCCGATCACCACGACGTCGGCTTGCGCCGCGCGGACCATCATGCCGAGCAATACCGACTTGCCGACGCCCGATCCGGCCATGATGCCGACGCGCTGGCCCTGACCGATCGTCAGCAGGCCGTTGATCGCGCGCACCCCGACGTCCATCGGCTGGAGCACGCGGCCGCGATCGAGCGGCCCCTGGAGCTTGCCGGCGAGCGGCCAATGCTGCGCGCCGCGAATCGGGCCGAGCCCGTCGATCGGCTTACCCGCGCCATCGACCACGCGGCCGAGCAATGCGGCGCCGACTTCGGCGGCGCCGGGGGCGCCGACCGGACGAACCGGGGATTGCGGGAGCAGTGCGGCGGGACCGCCGAGATTCATCAGCAAGGTACGGCCATTCCGGAAGCCGATCACTTCGGCCTCGACCTTGGCGCCGCCCGTGGCGCCGACCTGGCACACCGTGCCGACCGGCAGGTTGAGCCCGATCGCCTCCATCAGCAGCCCGTCGAACGACGCCAGCCGGCCCGATATCTTGGGCTGCGGCACGAAGTCGGCGGTGCCGAGGCTTTCGAGATAATCCTGAGCGAAGCGGTTCAGCACGATTCAGAGGATCCAAACAGGTCGTCACCCCGGCCTTGTGCCGGGGTCCACCTTGCCTCAGGCCCGAAGGCTTGCGGCTCCGTGGATGCCGGCACAAGGCCGGCATGTCCGAATGGAGAGAAGCTCATTCCGGCAACGCCGCGCGGTCGATCGCCTGGGCGAGTTGCTCGATCCACAGGTCCGGTCCGTCCTCGACGATCGTCGCCGCGGATTCGAGCACGAAATGGCCGCGCTCGACCTTGATATCGCCGGCGGCGAAGATGTTGGCGGGCAGATGGCCGTCGACCAGCGGCATGTCCTCGGGGTTGAGCCGCAGTACCGCCGATTCGGCATCGTCGGCGAGCATGCCGGCGGCGACCGCGACGCGGCGGTTGAGCAGATCGGCGTCGACGCCTGCCTCGCCGACCATCTGGCGGACCAATTGCATCACCGTCTGGCGGAGATGTCCGGCGAGCCGGTCGCGATCGATGCGGCGATCGTCGTTGATCGCGGCGATCAGGTCATCGATCAACGCGCGGTCGCGTGCCGCATTGGCGGCGACCTGGGCCATCGCCCCGGCGACGCCTTCGTCATAGCCGGCAGCCCTGGCGGTCGCGATCGGATCGACGAAGCCTGACGGCTGTTGCGTGGCGTCGAACGGATCCCAGCCCTCGGTCGGGTCCTCCTGGCGATCGGCCGGCTCGAAATGCCGCGGCCGCGCATCGGGCGCCGGCGGCGGCTCGGGAGTCATGTCGCGCGGCGAGAAAGCCTCGCTTTTGGCGGCGAAAGCACGGCGCAGCGCGGCGCCCGCGTGGTCGTGGCGGCTGGCGAACCCGGCGACGAAGTCGTTGAGCGGACGGTCAGACATAGTCGTCGTCGCCGCCCATCATGATCGTGCCGTCTTTGGCCAGCGCGCGGGCGAGCTGGATAATCGCCTTTTGCGCGTCGAGCACTTCGCTGAGCTTCATCGGGCCGCGCGCTTCCATCTCGTCGCGGATGCCGTCGGCGGCGCGCGACGACATGCAACCGAGGAAGCGGTTGCGCGTCGCCTCGTCCACGCCCTTGAGCGCACGGGTGAGCAGGTCGCTGTCGATGTTGCGGATGAGTGTGCCGAGATTCTTATCGTCCATGTCGAGCAGATTCTCGAACACGAACAAGGCTTCCTCGATCGCCTTGGCGACTTCGCGGTCGATCTTGAACAATTTCGGCATGACGCGCTGTTCGGTGGTCTTGCGCGCGCCCGACAGGATGCGGGCGGCTTCCTTGGTACCGCCGAGCATCACCCCGGCCGATTGGCCACCCGTGCCGCTGCGATTGGCGAGCATCGTGCGCAAGGTATCGACCGCCTCGGGCGTGATCGGTCCCAGCCGCGCGACGCGGTGGAGGATTTCGGGCTGCGACGCGTCGGGCAGCAATT
The DNA here is from genome assembly GCF_001598355.1 of Sphingomonas asaccharolytica NBRC 15499. Lineage (GTDB taxonomy): Bacteria > Pseudomonadota > Alphaproteobacteria > Sphingomonadales > Sphingomonadaceae > Sphingomonas > Sphingomonas asaccharolytica. The sequence goes on along the minus strand of NZ_BCYU01000127.1, from coordinate 1,126 downwards.
CGAGCACCTGGCCGGCGACGTCCTGATCGAGATTGGCGATCACCACCGCGGCGATCTGCGGGTGTTCCTTCTCGATCATCGACGCGATCTCGGCCGCATCCATCCAGTCGAGCAGGTCGATCTGGCATTGCGCGTCGGGCGGCGTGATCCGCGCCAGCACGCTGTCGGCCTTTTCAGGGCCGAGTGCACGCGTCATCATCGTCTCGATGATCGGCTTGGGATCGAACCCGATCGCGGTGCGGTCGCGCGCTTTGCCGACGAAATCGTCGAGCACCATCTGGACCTCGGGCTCGCCGACATCGGCGACCGCGAACATCGCCTTGCCGAGTTGGCGGACTTCCTCGGGATCGAGCTTCTGGAGGATGGCCGCGGCCTCCTCCTCGCCGACCAGCATCATCAGCACGGCGGCGCGTTCGACGCCCGAATAGGCGCGGAAAGAGGCGGGAGCGTTCATCAGCGGGCGTCCGATTTGATCATGTCACGCACAGCGAGCGCGGCGCGCGTCGGGTTGTCGCGGGTGAAGCCGCGGACCATCCCGATCCGGTCGTCGAAATTCTGCGCGCTTTCGAGCGCATCGATGCTGACCGGCTGGCCGTTGGGGCCGCTGCCGGTGCCGGGCGCCGTTGGCGAACCGATCCCGAAGGTCGCGTTGAGGTCACGGCCGATGGCGCCGCGTCCGGCATCGTCGCGCTTCTTCATCAGCGCCTTGGACAGCGGGCGGACGCCGAGCATCAGCACCAGCAAGGCAATGACGATCGCGGTGACGTTGCGCAGGATCATCGCCAGCCAGCCGCTTTCATACCAGGGCTGACCACCGCCGAGATCGGGCGCGGCGGCGAAGCGGCGGCTGATCACGGTGACCTGGTCGCCACGCGCCGTGTTGGCGCCGACCGCCGAATTCACCAGCTGGGTGATCTGCTGCATCTCGACCGGCGAGCGCGGCTTCGACCCTTCGACGTCGCGCAGCACGACCGCCACCGACAGGCGCTTGAGCGCCCCTGGTGCGTTGCGGGTGACCGAGACTTCGCGGCCGAGATCATAAGCGCGGGCATAGCTGTCGCTCGCCTTGGCCATGTCGGGCATCACCGGCGAGGCAGCGGCACCGGCCGCGGCGGCAGGCGCGCCC
>NZ_BCYU01000126.1 GCF_001598355.1 Sphingomonas asaccharolytica NBRC 15499 | reverse complement strand
CCCGCCGCTGCATTGGCGGCCGCGCCGCCAAAGGCGCCACCGGCCGGCTGCGGAGCACTGCCCGCCGGTGCATTGATCGGCGCCGCGCGATTGAGCGAGGTGTCGATCGAGGTCGCATGCCGCGTCGCCGCCATCACCGCCAGGAGGATGGTCAAGGTGACGAAGATCGTCGCCAGGATGGCCGTCGACCGCGTCAGGAAATCAGCCGCGCCACGCGCGGACATCAATCCGGCCGGGCTGCCGCCGCCGGTCAGGCCGCCGCCTTCCGAACGCTGCATCAGGATGATGGTGACGAGCGCCGATCCGACGAGCAACTGAACGACAAGGACGAAGGTAAAGAGCATCGAACGACTGTGACCTGCGAAACTGGAGAAAGCGGGCACATAGGCGACCCCACCCCCGCGATCAACCGCTCATCCACCGGACGACACGTGGCGTTTCCATGACATTTCGTGTCCGCACTGAAACTCAATCGCCTCGGCGCACGTTGTTACGCCTGCGATAGAGACCGCCTTTTGAGCCCTGTGGACAATCAGTGAGCACCGACATGAACATTGCCAGCACTTTCGACAGCTCCCCGCTGACGCGGTGGATGAATACGCTGGTCGATTATGTCCGATCCGGCGAGCCCGATCTCACCAACCGCCAAATGGCGCTGCTGCTGGTCGTTTATCTGAGTCCGGGACCGCATACGGTGCGCGGATTGGCCCGCGCATTGAACGTTTCCAAGCCCGTCGTGACACGCGCCTTGAACAGGTTGGGGGCCCTCGGCTATCTGCGCCGCCAGCGCGACGATACCGACAAGCGCAACATCTTTATCGCGCGTACCACCGAAGGGGCAGGTTTTCTTGAAGAATTCGGACAATTTGTGGGAGAAAGCGACCCGCCCCGCGCCCGCAGAGCCACCGCGTAGAACATTTGCGCTGACGGGTCCGTCGGTATCGATAGACCCGCGCCATAACGCGATTCGTCCCGACTTGGCTGACGTTCGGCTCGCCGAATACGTATTCGCGCCGCATTACGCGGCCCCCCTGCCCTGTGTAGTAACCCGCGCCGTGACCTTGCACGCCGAATCATCCCCCACGTCCGAACCGCTCGCCGAACTTACCGTCGGTGAAAGCTTCGAAGTGTTGGAAGTCCTGCGCGAGGTTGCCTGGGGCGTGTCGCCCGAACATCGCCTGGCGGGCTATGTCGATCGCAAGGCACTGGATCTGGCGGCATGAACGTCAATGTCTTCATCGATGGCGGGGCCGGTACCACCGGGCTCGAGATCCGCGAACGGCTATCCGGGCGGAGCGACGTCACTCTGGTCACGCTCGACGACGCGGTGCGCAAGAATTCGACGGCGCGTAAAGAGGCACTGAACGACGCCGATTTCGTCATCCTTTGCTTGCCCGACGATGCGGCGCGCGAAGCCGTGGCGATGATCACCTCGGACAAGACGCGGGTGATCGACGCCTCGACCGCGCATCGCGTCGCTGAGGGATGGGCCTATGGTTTCGCCGAACTCGAGCCCGCGCAGCAGGCAGCGATCGCCGAGGCACGCTTCGTCAGCAATCCCGGCTGCTATCCGACCGGCTTTCTCGCGCTGGTCCGGCCGCTCGTGCGCGCCGGCCTGATCCCGCACGACTGGCCGCTCAGCGTCAACGCCATCTCGGGTTATTCGGGCGGCGGCAAATCGATGATCGCCGAGTTCGAAGAGGGTAAGGCGAACACCCGCGCCCGGCTCTACGCGTTGGGCCTGGCGCACAAACATGTCGCCGAGATGCAGAAGCATGCCCGCATCGCGCATCCGCCGATCTTCGCGCCCGCGGTCGCCGACACTTATCGCGGCATGATCGTCGAGGTCCCGGTGCCGCTCCATGCGCTGCCGCGCAAACCCTCGCTCGCGCAGATCGAAGGGACGCTGGCCGAGGCCTATAAGGACAGCCCGCTGATCCGGATCGGCGCGGCGGACGCCCAGTTCGTAACGATCGAGGACGATGCCGGCAGCGACCGCCTGACCTTGCGCGTCTGCGGCAATGCCGAGGCCGGCCAGGCGCGGTTGGTTGCGACGCTCGACAATCTCGGCAAGGGCGCGGCTGGCGCGGCGGTGCAAAATCTCAACATCATGGCGGGATTCGACCCGGTTACAGGCCTGACTTTATGAGCGCGGCCCCCTAAATCCCGTCGGTCCCACACACACCGCCCTGCAATAGGCGCAGGGCCAATGGTCTAAACGAGGAAAACCAGATGCCCGGAACGCGCCAGCCGCTCGACAAATTGCTGCTGTTCGGCGCGACCGGGGATTTGTCGCAGCGTATGTTACTGCCGTCGCTCTACGGCCTCGACGAAGACGGGCTGTTGCCTGCTGGCATGACGATCACCGGCACCGCGCGGACGGTATTCGAGGACGGCGCCTTCCGCAAATTCGCCAAGGAAGCGCTCGAAAAGTATCTGCCCGAAGATCGCAAGGACAAGGACAAGATCGCCTCCTTTCTCAAGCGACTGAACTATCAGGCGCTGGACGCGACCGAGGCCGAGCATTTCAAGGATCTGTCCGATGAGCTCGGCGACACCTCGAAGGGTCTGGCGATCTTCATGTCGACCGCGCCGAGCCTGTTCGAACCCACGATCAAGGGGCTGAATGGCGCAGGCCTGGCGCATGGCAACGTCCGCATCGGGCTCGAAAAGCCGCTCGGTTACGACCTAGCCTCTAGCCGCGAGATCAACAACGCCGTCTCCGCGGTGTTCCCGGAAGACCGGATTTTCCGGATCGACCATTATCTGGGCAAGGAAACCGTCCAGAACATCCTCGCGCTGCGCTTCGGCAATTCGTTTTACGAGCCGGTGTGGAATGCGCAGGGCATCGACAATATCCAGATCACGATCGCGGAGACGGTTGGGCTGGAAGAACGTGCCGGTTATTATGACGGCGCCGGCGCGCTGCGCGACATGGTCACCAACCATATGCTACAGCTCCTCGCGCTGATCGCGATGGAGCCCCCTGCTCGCTACGACAAGGACGCGATCCGCGACGAAAAGGCTAAGGTATTCCGTAGCCTGCACGTCATGACGCCGGAGGAAGTGCCGCATCTGACCGTCACCGGTCAGTACGGCCCCGGCGCGGTCGACGGGAAGATCGTCAAGGGATATCTGGAGGAGCTCGGCAAGCCATCGACCACCGAGACGTTCGTCGCGATCAAGGCGAGCATCGAGAATTGGCGCTGGCAGGGCGTGCCTTTCTACCTGCGCACCGGCAAGCGCATGGCTGTCCGCCGCAGCGAGATCGCGATCCAGTTCAAGCCGGTGCCGCATTCGATGTTTGCCGGGCGCGGCGGCCTGCTCCAGCCCAACAAGCTGATCATCCGCCTGCAGCCCGAGGAATATATCTCGATGCTGGTGATGGCGAAGGAGCCCGGGCTGGATCGCGACGGCATCCATTTGCGCGAAGTGCCGCTCAATCTGAGCCTCGACGCCGAATTCGCCGGGACGCGTCGCCGCATCGCTTATGAACGCCTGTTGCTCGACTTGATCGAGGGCGACCAGACCCTGTTCGTTCGCCGCGACGAGGTTGAGGCGCAATGGGCCTGGACCGACGCGATCCGCGCCGGCTGGGCGGCCAACGACACCAAGCCCAAAAGCTATGCCTCGGGCAGCTGGGGGCCCTCGACCTCGATCGCGCTGACCGAGCGCGATGGGGTGACGTGGCAGGACGATTGAGTTTTACCCTGTCCCACTTGCGGGAGAGGGAGGGGCCCGCGCAGCGGGAGGGTGAGGGTCTTCTTCCTTCTTCCGGTCCGGCCGTGACAAGAAGAAAGAAGACCCTCATGCAACCCTCTCCCGCAAGCGGGAGAGGGTAGCGACGAAAAAGAAGAGAGTAACATGGCGACCAACGAAGAAATCGAATGGTGGGAATATGACGATACCGACGAGATGGCGGACGCCGTCTCAGGCGATATCGCGTTCATCATCGAAAGCGCGATCGAGGCGCGCGGCGGTGCGGTTGTCGCGCTGGCCGGCGGCAAGACGCCGATCCCGATCTACGCGCGCCTCGCCAAGGCGAAGCTCGAATGGAAGCGGGTGACGATTATCCCGGGCGACGAGCGTATCGTGCCGTTGGGCGATCCGCTGTCGAACGTAACGATGATCGCTAAGACCTTCCTGCCGCTCGGCGCGCGCGTGATGCCGATCGTGCCGCAAGCGACGGCGGACTATAAGGCTGCCGGCCGTTCGGCCGACGCGCTGATGCAGGATCTGCATTGGCCGCTCGACCTCTGCCTGCTCGGCATCGGGGCCGACGGCCATACCGCCTCGATCTTCCCCGGGCCTGATTTCGACGAGGCGCTGAACGGACCGAAGGAACGCCGGATGCTTGGCGTCATGCCCGATCCGCTGCCACCCGAAGCGCCGGTCGCGCGCGTGACGCTCAGCCGCGCCGCGATCGTCTCATCGGCGGCGGTGATCATCGCAATCACCGGTGCCGACAAGAAGAAGGTGCTGGAGGATGCGATCAGCCAGGGGCCGAGCTCGTCCTATCCGATCGGGCGGGTGCTGGCCGATACCGAGTTGCCGGTCGACATCCACTGGGCGCCGTAGGTGCGGTCAGGCCAGCGGAAGGTCGGGTCCCGGTTTCAGCGCATACGAATTTCCATCGGCCGATGAGGCGCGCGGGCTTGCCCAGACGTTGGGTAGGTCTAGGACGAAGTTGAAAGAGCTGGCACGCCCGGCTCCTGGTAAACGGACCCCAAGACCATGAACCCGGCAGTATCCGCCGTCACCAACCGCATCGTCGAGCGCTCGCGCCCGACGCGCCGCGCCTATCTCGACCTGATCGAACGCGAGCGTGACCGCGGGTCGCGGTCGCGCGCGACGCTCGGCTGCGCCAACCTCGCCCACGGTTATGCCGGGACCGAGGAAGATCGCGATGCGATGAAAACCAATGCCGCGATGAATATCGGCATCGTCACGTCGTACAATGACATGCTGTCGGCGCATGCGGTCTATTATCGCTATCCCGAGCAGATGAAGGTCTGGGCGCGCGAGGTCGGCGCGACCGCGCAGGTCGCCGGCGGCGTGCCGGCGATGTGCGACGGCGTGACCCAGGGCTATCCGGGGATGGAGCTGTCGCTGTTCAGCCGCGACACGATCGCGCTGTCGACCGCGATCGCGCTGACCCACGGGCTGTTCGAGGGCGCCGCTCTGCTCGGCATTTGCGACAAGATCGTGCCCGGTTTGCTGATGGGTTCGCTGCGTTTCGGCCATTTACCGACGATTCTGGTTCCCGGCGGGCCGATGCGTACCGGCATCCCCAACAAGGCCAAGGCGGCGGTCCGCGAGCAATTCGCCGAAGGGAAAGTCGGCCGTGAGGAACTGCTCGAAGCCGAGATCGGCGCCTATCATTCGAAGGGCACCTGCACCTTTTACGGCACCGCCAACACCAACCAGATGATGATGGAGGTAATGGGCCTCCACATGCCTGGTGCTGCCTTCGCCAATCCGGGCACCAAATTGCGCCAGGAACTGAGCCGCGCGGCGGTACATCGCTTGGCCGAAATCGGTTGGGACGGCGACGATTATCGTCCGCTCGGACACTGTGTCGACGAACGCGCGATCGTCAACGCGGCGGTCGGCTTGCTCGCGACGGGCGGGTCGACCAACCATCTGATTCACTTGCCCGCGATCGCACGCGCGGCGGGAATCGTGATCGACTGGGAGGACTTCGATCAGTTGAGCCGCGCCGTTCCCCTGGTCGCGCGCGTCTATCCCAACGGGTCGGCCGACGTGAACGGGTTCGAGGATGCCGGCGGCATGCCGTTCGTGATCCGTGAATTGCTCGGCGCCGGGCTGCTCCATGGCGATATCCTGACCGTAGCGGGCGATTTCGCTGACTACGGCAAGCGCCCGGTGGTCGAGGGCGACGGCCTGCGCTGGGAAGATCCCGGCGCGAGCGGCGACGAGACGATCCTGCGCCCTGCCGCCAATCCCTTCTCCGCCGAGGGCGGCTTCCGCATCTTGACCGGCAATCTCGGCCGCGCCTGCATCAAGGTATCGGCTGTCGAGCAGGATCGCTGGGTTGTCGAGGCGCCTGCCCGCGTGTTCCACGACCAGGCCGACGTGCAAGCGGCGTTCAAGGCCGGCGAGCTTGATCGCGACGTCATCGTCGTGATGCGCTTCCAGGGGCCGCGTGCGAACGGCATGCCCGAGCTCCACAAGCTGACTCCGCCTTTGGGGGTGCTCCAGAACAAGGGCTATCGCGTGGCACTCGTCACCGACGGCCGCATGTCCGGCGCATCGGGCAAGGTGCCGGCGGCGATTCACTGCTCGCCCGAGGCCCTGGGCGGCGGTCCGCTCGGTCGCGTGCGCGACGGCGATGTCATCCGGCTCGACGCGGTCAACGGCACGCTGGAGGCGCTGGTCGACGCAGCCGAATGGGACGCGCGCGATCTTGCGGAATGCCCGCCGGCGGCTGAGGGAATGGGGCGGGAGTTGTTCGGCCTGTTCCGTGGAGCGGCTGACGAGGCCGAATTGGGCGCCAGCGCGATCTTTGCTGGAGCCGGCTTATAATACAAACCGTCACCCCGGCCTTGTGCCGGGGTCCACCGCGCCACAAACCCTAAAGCAAGCGGATGAGTGGATGCCGGGACAAGCCCGGCATGACGATTGAGAGGATTGGGAGCGTACATGGAAGTCGTCGCAGTCGATATCGGAGGCACGCACGCCCGCTTCGCCATCGCCGAAGTGGCGGACGGCAAGGTCGTGTCGCTCGGGCCGGAAACCACCCAGAAGACCGCCGAGCACGCCTCGCTGCAGACCGCCTGGCAGGATTTCGGTCGCCAGCTCGGCCGCGACTTGCCCAAGGCGGCAGCGATCGCGGTTGCGTCGCCGGTCGGGGGCGACGTCATCAAGCTGACCAACAACCCCTGGATCATCCGCCCCGCGCTCATTCCCGAGCGGCTCGGTGCCGACACCTATGTCATCGTCAACGATTTCGGCGCGATCGCGCACGCCGTGGCGCAACTGCCCGATGAGGATTTCCAGCATATCTGCGGCCCGAAGCGGTCTCTGGCGCGCAACGGCGTGACCTCGATCTGCGGACCGGGGACCGGGCTCGGCGTGGCGGGGGTGCTCCACGCCGGCGGCGCCTATCACGTGCTGTCGACCGAGGGCGGGCATGTCGATTTCGCGCCGCTCGACGCGTTCGAGGATGCCATTCTCAAGCGACTGCGCAAGACGTTCACCCGCGTGTCCGCCGAGCGGATCTGCGCGGGACCGGCGATCGTCGCGATCTACGAGACCCTGGCCGAGATCGAAGGCAAGGCGATTCGCCATCTCGACGACAAGACGATCTGGACGATGGCGTTCGAAGGGTCGGACAGCTTGGCGATCGCCGCGCTTGACCGCTTCGTGCTCGCGCTCGGCGCGTTCGCCGGCGACCTCGCGCTGATGCAGGGGGCGAAGGACGTCGTCATTGCCGGCGGGCTGGGCCTCAAGCTCAAGCAGCATTTCGCGCGGTCGGGCTTTTCCGAACGCTTTACCGCCAAGGGGCGGTTCCAACAGATGATGGCCGCTATCCCGGTCAAGCTAATCACCCATCCCCAACCCGGCCTCTACGGCGCCGCCGCCGCCTTTGCCCAGGAGCATGCCAAGTGACCGATACCGTCAATCCGATCGAACGCATCATGCTGGCGGCGCCGGTCATCCCGGTGATCGTGATCGAGGATCTGGCGACCGCGCGGCCGCTGGCAGAGGCGTTGGTTGCTGGCGGCCTGCCCGTGCTTGAAGTGACGATGCGTACGCCGGCCGCGCTCGACGCGATCCGCGAAATGAAGAAGGTGCCCGGCGCGATCGTTGGCGCGGGCACCGTGATCAATCCCGGCCAGTTCGCGCAGGCAATGGACGCGGGCGCCGAATTCATCGTCTCGCCTGGGCTGACCGAGCGGCTGGCCGAGCCGATCATCG
>NZ_BCYU01000125.1 GCF_001598355.1 Sphingomonas asaccharolytica NBRC 15499 | reverse complement strand
CCCGCGACGAAAGAGCAACAAGCCAGGAGGTCAGCGGTGGATGGCCCCCTCCACCACCGCCTTCGGCGGCGGTCCCCCTCCCCGTGCCGGGGAGGAATTTTCCTAATCCCCCACCGTTCGCTGGATCAGGTCGCGTAGCCAGACCGACGCGGCATCGGCGTCGCGTTCGACCGGGTGGAACAGGAAATGCCGATCGATGCTCTGCTCGATCGGCAGCTCGACCGCGCGCACGTCGAGCTTGGGCCCGTAAGCAGCGATCAGCCGCGACGGCAGGATCGCGACGAGCTCGGTCCGCGCGACCGCCATCAGCGCCTGCAGATAATGCGGCACGACCGCGGCAATGCGGCGATGCAGGCCCTGCGCCGCCAGCCAATCGTCGACCGGATCGCTCGTCGCGCCGGCGCCGACCACCGCGACATGCGGCGCGTCGAGCATTTCGAGCACCTGCCGCCAGGTCGCCGGCTGGCCGACATGGACCGCGAGCAGATCATGGTCGTCGAACAGCGGCGCCATGCGCAGCCCGGCGAACAAGACGGTGTCGGTACTGATCGCGAAATCGAGCGTGGCGATCACCGGATCGTTCGGCCGCGGCCAGGGAATGAGGTCGATCCGGCAGCCGGGCGCCTCGCGCGCCATCGCCTCGATCAATGGCGCGAGCAAGGTCGCGGCGACGACGTCAGGGATCGCCGCCCGGAACACGCGCTGCGCCGCTGTGGGATCGAATGCCTCGCCCTCGTACAAGGCGGCCGCTTGCTTGAGCAACGCACGGACGGGATCGGCGAGCGCCTCCGCACGCGGCGTGCGCTTCATCCCCGCCCCGCTGCGCACCAGCAGCGGATCGCCGAAATCCTCACGCAGGCGGGCGAGGATGCGGCTCATCGCGGGCTGCGACACCGATACGATCTGCGCCGCCCGCGTAACGCTGCCGCTTTCGATCATCGCCAACAGGGCACGCAACAAGTTCAGGTCGTAGCGACCGATATCCAATTCCGACATGCGCGATATCAGAACTATTCATTTCCGGGATAGTCAAGGCAACCCCATGATGTTGCGGGACAAGGAGAATGTCATGAGCGCCGAGCGGAACAAGCAGGTGATCGAACGCATCTATGCCGCGATGGCACAGGGCGACCGCGGCGTTTTCGCGGCGTCCGTCCATCCCGATTATGTCTGGCGCTTCCCGGGTCATTGCAGCTGGTCGCGGCGGTTCGACGGGCAAGAGGCGATCTATCGCGATTTGCTGCGACCTCTCTTCGGTTTGTTCGCGACCGACTATACCGCCCAAGCGATCAATCTGGTGGCCGAAAGCGATACGGTGGTCGCGGAAGTGCGCGGCGACGTGATTCTCAAATCCGGCGAGCGGTACGACAACCATTATTGCTTCATCTTCCACTTCCGCGACGGCAAGATCGCCGAGGTGGTCGAATATTGCGACACCGACCTCGAAGAGCGCGTGCTCGGCAATTACGATTTGGTGCTGGCCGCGCATCGCGTCAGCGGATCACCTTAAAGGCTCTCCCGCCTTGGTGTATTGCTACACTACAGCACTTATGGTATATGATCTCCTCACAGGAGGAGTGCCATGTATAGTGAAAGCGACCTGGAGGGCGCGGTAGCGGCGGGAGTCATCCCGCAGTCTGCTGCCGACGCTTTCCGCCAGCATATTGCCGCAATGCGCGTGTCGCCCGCGGTCGACGAGGAAAGCTTCCGGTTGTTGACCGGGTTCAACGACATATTCGTCGCCATTGCCATCGCGCTGTTGCTGACATCGATCGGCTGGCTCGGCGGCTGGGTAAAGACCGGCTTGGGCGGCCTTGGCGTCGCGGTCGCGGCCTGGGCGTTGGCCGAATATTTCACCCGCGTCCGGCGCATGGCACTTCCCAGTATCATTCTGCTGCTCGCGTTCGCCGGCGGCGTCTCGGCGACGATGATCGGCGCGCTGGTCGACATCAACCCCGACTGGAGCGATCAGACGAATGCACTCATCGCCACCGGCATCGCGTTGGTGACCGGTGGTGCCACCTGGCTGCACTGGAAGCGGTTCATGGTGCCAATCACGGTTGCCGTGGGCGCGGCAAGCGCGGTCGCTGCACTGGTCGCGCTGTATGTCGCGGTAACGCATGTCAACGAGGATGGCATTTTCCCGCTGGTGTTGGTCGGCGGCATCGGCACTTTCGCGCTGGCGATGTGGTGGGACGGATCGGACCTGACCCGCACGACGCGGCGCAGCGACGTCGCCTTCTGGTTACACCTCGCCGCCGCGCCGATGATCGCGCATTCAGTGTTCCACATGCTCGGCGTGTTCCAGGGCGAGATTGGGGTCACCCAGGCGCTGATCGTGATGGCGCTGTACCTTGTGTTCGCGTTCATCGCACTCGCGATCGATCGCCGCGCATTGCTGGTATCGAGCCTGGCCTATGTTCTCTACGCATTGTCGATGCTGTTCCAGCAAGCGGGGGCTGTCGAGCTGTCGATGGCCTTCACAGCCTTCGTGATCGGATCGGCGCTGTTGACGCTGTCGGCCTTCTGGCACCCGATGCGCCGCGCAGTGATCGGCACACTGGGCAATCTCGGCAATCGCCTGCCGCCGGTGCAGATGCCCGTCGCGGCCTGACGCTCAACGCTTACGCGCCCCTTGCAATCTCAGGCGCGATCCTGCCCGGCGGCCCACCCGGCCGCCGGGCTTTTTCTTGTCCGGCATATTGATCGAACCGAGCTCGCACAGAATAATGCGCGGAAGCTGCGGGTATGACAGCCGGGGGCGTAAATGACGGATATCCCTAACGTGAAGCTCAGGCTGGAGACCGGCACGGTGCATGGTGCCGACACGTGGTCGGAAACATCGGTTCAAGCGTCGGCAGACAGCAGCGGCAGCCTTTTGCACAATGGGTCAGGCTATATTCGGCCTATGCATTTCAGCGTCTCATCGCACAGCTTCACACACAGCCGGTACTTCGTGAAATTCGACCAGGGGCCGGAACTGCAGGTCGACGATAGCATCATCGCGACCGATGGCCATCGCATATCGCGCGTGTTCCTGTCGTCGCCGGAGAGCCGTGGCGAATATTATGCGGGCCTTTACAACCACAGCACTGGGAACAGCGACCTTCATCTGCAAGCATTTACCAACGCGATCGGACTCGTAGCGCCCGTGCGGCCCGGTCACGGCTATCTATGGACAGCGTTTATTCCTGGGCTCGCCGCCTTCGGGCTGACGGCTTCGACCGGACAGGCCATCTACACGGTTGTCGGTGACCTCATCAGCATCGGGTGGCTACTGTTGATGATTTTCATGTGGGAGCGGCCGCGAACCTGTCGCTATGTGGAAGCGCGACAGACGTATGATTCGCGGAACGCCCAATTGCTCGCGTCGCTCGATCAGCAGCTCCGTGACGCGCGGGTCTAAGTATTTAGGTCGCGGGTGAATTGCTTTTAAAGCGGCGACGGCCGTTCCTGCCCCAATCTGGTGCGGACCTTCATCTCTGTGCGGCGGCGTGCCCCCTATCTTGCTAAGCGAATGGGAAATTTGGCATAGCTTGCGCATAGTGTGCCGGGGGGAATCTGATGGGCGCGACGAGTCTGATTGCGTTGTTGGGCGCGCTGGCCGCGCCCATGCCGCCCGCGAGCAAATGCCAGGCGGCAAGGATCGCCGAATTCCCGATCACCATGGCCGGGCGCTCGCCGATGGTCGACGCCCGTTTCGGCGACAAGACCGCGCGTTTCATCCTCGACAGCGGCGCGTTCTACAGCACGATCTCACGGGCAAGCGCGGCCGAGTTCGGTTTGAAGGTCGAGCCGGCGCCGCCGTGGTTCCGCCTTCAGGGCATTGGCGGGGACACGTCGGCCGGCATCGCGGAAACCGACACGTTTTCGCTCGCCGGCATAAAGCTTCCTAAAGTCAGCTTCATCGTCGGCGGCAGCGACATGGGTTCGACCGGCCTGATCGGGCAGAACATCCTCGGCCTGGCCGATGTCGAATATGATCTGCCACACGGCGCAGTGCGGTTGATGAAGACCGATGGATGCGGCCGTACGGGTCTGGCCTATTGGGCCAGTGACAAGCCGTATACGATGCTGGCACTGGAGGGAAATCCGGACGGTATGTTCCGCCCACACACGATCGCGACCGTCATGCTCAACGGCGTCAAGATCAGGGCCTTGTTCGATTCCGGAGCACAAAGCTCGCTACTGTCGCTAGCGACGGCCAAGCGCCTCGGCGTCACGCCGAACACCCCGGGCGTGGAATTCGTCGGCAATGGCGGCGGGCTCGGCACGCACAGGGTGCCGACCTGGCTCGCCACCTTCGACAAGATCGATATTGGCGGCGAAGCGATCAACAAGCCCAAGATTCGCATATCGCAACTCGATCTCGGCAATGCGGACATGCTGATTGGCGTCGATTTCTTCCTGACCCATCGGATGTTCGTGTCGAACACCAACCACAAGTTGTTCATCACTTATGAAGGCGGCCCGGTGTTCGGCCTGTCGCCGAAGGGCGCGCGGTCGGTCGACGGCAAGCCGCTCGACCTTACCGACAAGGCCGCCGACCCGACAACGGCCGAGGAATATTCGCGGCGCGGCGCGACCTATGCTTCCAATCACAAGCTGACCGAAGCCCTTGCCGATTTCGACAAGGCGATCGCGCTTTCCCCGAATGAGAGCCGCTATTTCTATCAACGCGCCGAGGCCCGCTTCGCCAATGGCGACCGCGCCGGCTCTCTCGCCGATCTCGACCGCACGATCAGCCTGTCTCCCGACAATGCCGACGCCCGGCTGCAACGCGCGGAGTTCCGGTTGCGCAACGGTAACGAGGCCGGCGCTAGAGAGGATGTGAAGGCCGCCGACAGCGCCCTAGCCCCTTCGTCCGACAAGCGCCTGGTGGTGGCGTCGCTATATGATCGCCTCGGCGCGCCCGACGCGGCGCTGCCCAATTTCGACTCGTGGCTCAAGAGCCACCCCGAAGACAGCAGCCGGGGAGTCGCGCTCAATGGCCGCTGCTGGGTGCGCGGGCTGCTCAATCGCGACCTCGACAAGGCGCTGGACGATTGCAACGCCGCGCTGCGAACCCTGCCCCGCGACGCCTCGATCCTCGACAGCCGCGCGCTCATCCGGGTGCGGCGCGGCGAATGGAAACAGGCGCTGGCGGACTATAACGCGGCGCTGGCGATCAATCCGCGCAGCGCCTGGTCGCTCTATATGCGCGGGGTAATCGAAGCGAAATCGGGCCAGGATGTCCAGGCCAAGGCCGATCGCACCGCCGCGATCGCGATCGATCCCAAGGTCGTCGATCGCGCAAAGAAATACGGACTGGAGAGCTAATGGCCGATCCTCACGCCGCCGCGGCACGATCCCTGCCGGCGACCAACTCGAAGATGCGATCGGCCGTGACCGGTTTGCTGATCAAATACCCTTGGGCGAGGTCGCAACCCACCGATTTCAGGAACTCGAGGCATTCCTCTGTCTCCACTCCCTCCGCGACGACCTTCAATCCGAGTTCGTGCGCGAGATTCACCGTCGAGCGTACCAACACAGCGTCGCCGCGATTCTGGTGCGCGAATTCGACGAAGCTGCGGTCGATCTTGAGTTCATCGAGCGGCAGTGTCTTGAGATAGGTCAATGTCGATTGACCGGTCCCGTAATCGTCCATCGAGATCGCCACGCCGAGCGTCTTGAACCGCAGCAAAGCGGCAACCGCCGCCGCGGGCGCGTGCATCGCTGCCGACTCGGTCACCTCGAACGTCAGCAGCCGCGGATCGATGCCGCTGTCGTTCAGCGTCATTTCGAGCTGCTCGATGAACGCGGCGGATTCGAGAAGGACGGCGGAAAGGTTGATGGCAACGGTCAGGCGACGTCCCCGCTCCTGCCAGGATTGAACGTCCGCGATCGCCGCGCGCACCACATGTAACGTCAGCCCATCGATGCGGTCTGCCCGCTCGAGCAGCGGGATGAAATGGTCGGGAGGGAGCATGCCGTGCGTGCGATGGTTCCAGCGGACCAACGCCTCGACGCTGACGATTCTGCCGGATTTGAGATCGAGCTTGGGTTGATAGGCCGCGAACACATCGCCCGCAGCGATCGCTTCGTCGAGTTCGCCGGCAAGTGACAATTCCGCGCTCGCCGCCTCGGCATCGGATACTTCATGGACATGCCAACCGCTGCCGCTGCGAAGCGCCAGATCGGCCGCCATCGAGGCATTCGCAATAGTATCGTAGGCCCCACCACCGCCAAGTGCGGCGAAACCGGTGGTAACAGCCACATCGACTCGCCGTCCATTCACCTCGATCGGTGCCATCATGATCACACGCAACTGATCGTGCCGCACGGCAACCTGATCGACGCGGACGGTGGCTTCCCAGGCAAGGACGCGATCATCGACGCGGTAGACCGGAATGCCGCCGCCCAGCACGCTGATGCGGTCGCGCAGCCGACAGACCAAGTCGGCCATCGCGGCCGCTCCGACAGTCGCGGCAAGCCGGTCATAATCCGCGATCCGCGCGGCAACGACGGCGGTATCTTCCTTGCCCGCGAGCACGCTGGCAAGCGCATGCTGGTTGGGAAGGCCCGTCTCATCGTCGACGACCCGTCGGCTGGCAAGCCAGGCGTCGATCCGAACCAGCGCGGCCACCATCACCATCGCGTAGAGTGCGAGCAAAGCGGGCACCAACGCCACTTCGACCCCGGCGGCGCTTGCGGCAACTGCGCCGCCGAACAGTATCAGCGTGACGCCGACACCACCAAGCACCAGCGTCTTGCTGGAGCGAGCGCGCAGCAACAGGAGTGCGAGCAACAGCACCAGCGCCAAGGGCGGTATCCAGCCGGCGCGTACCGGAATACCGCGGTCGAGCGTCAGCGCGGCAAGCGCCTGGATTACGACGCCAGGGATCACGCCGTAGCGGGGGACCGCGTAACGGTCTCCGAGCTCGATCGCGGTCGCGCCGATCAGCACGCGCTTGCCGCGCAGCTTGCCGGCGTCGACACGGCCATCGCGCACATCGATGAAGCTCAGCCGCGGGATGGAGATCGGATCGATCGCGAAATCGATCGGGAAATCGGCGCCGGCTTTACCATCACGTCCGGCGATCATCGCAGCCAATGAAGGGCGTGGCGCCCCCGCGGTGATCTCCCCCAATGGCGCATTGCGGACGTCGCCATCGCGGTCGGGCAGAATGCTGACCGTCGCCGCCAGCGCATGCTCGCGGAGCGGCGCGATCGGCATCGAATCGACATAGCCGCCATGCGCAAACTCGGCAGCTTGGCGGAAAGTCGGCAGGGTCACGAGCCCGTCGGAACGGGCCAGCGCGTCCGCGAATAGCTTATCGTCGGCGGGACTGGAGGCTGCGGAAAAGTCGACGTCGAACGCGATCGAGGCGACGGCCGCCTTGCGGAGCCGATCGACCGCAATCGCATAGTTGCGCCGTGGCCAAGGCCAGCGATCGATCGCGGCGATGCTGCGGGCGTCGATCTCGACGATCACCAGATCGCCCGGCGCATCGTGCTGGCGCAGGCCGTAGCGAGCTTCGGCCAAACCCTGTTCGAGGCCGGTACCCAGACCAGTCAACCCCGCGGCCACCCCTGCCAGCAGGGCGAGGAGGAACGCGATCGATCGCCAGTATCTGCCCAATTTTGCGATCGCTGCGGCCACAAATCCCACCTGTTTAGAGGCGAGGGGCTAACGCGAAACGCCTAATATTGCGTCAAGCAGATCGGCGTCAGGACTTTCCCTTACCAGGCCCGCCACCGTTCCCATTGTCGGTGCCGTTCCCCTTCCCACCGGGATCTTTGCCGGGATCGACGCCCTTATCACCGCCAGGATCCTTGCCCGGTCCAGCACCGTTGCCGTTGCCGCCGGGGTCCTTGCCGGGGTCCGCGCCTTTGCCGTCGCCACCTGGGTCCTTGCCAGGTGCCGCGCCTTTACCGTCGGTGCCCGGGTCCTTGCCGGGGTCAGCACCCTTGCCGTCACCGCCGGAGCCCTTGCCAG
>NZ_BCYU01000124.1 GCF_001598355.1 Sphingomonas asaccharolytica NBRC 15499 | reverse complement strand
CCGCGATCGCCGCCGCCGTCACGGCGCGGGCCACGGTCACCGCCACGATCGCCGCCGCCGCTGCGCGGACCACGGTCACGACCGCCTTCGCGCGGCTCGCGCGGGGGACGCGTGTCTTCCAGTTCCTCGCCGGTTTCCTGATCGACGACGCGCATCGACAAGCGAACCTTGCCGCGCGGATCGATCTCGAGGACCTTGACCTTGACTTCCTGGCCCTCGGAAACGACGTCGCCAGGCTTCTCGACCCGCTCATTCTTCATTTCCGACACGTGGACGAGACCGTCCTTGCCGCCCATGAAGTTCACGAACGCGCCGAAGTCGACGATGTTGACGACCTTGCCGTTATAGACCTTGCCGACCTCGGGCTCCTCGACGATGCCCTTGATCCAGTTGATCGCGGCTTCGATCTGGCTGACGTCGGACGACGAGACCTTGATGATGCCCTCATCGTCGATGTCGACCTTGGCGCCGGTGGTGGCGACGATCTCACGGATGACCTTGCCGCCCGTGCCGATAACGTCGCGGATCTTGGTCTTGTCGATCGTGAAGGTCTCGATCCGCGGCGCGTGCGCCGACAGTTCCGAGCGGGTGTGATCGAGCGCCTTGGCCATTTCGCCCAGGATGTGCGCGCGGCCTTCATTGGCCTGCGCCAGCGCGACCTTCATGATCTCCTCGGTGATGCCGGCGATCTTGATGTCCATCTGAAGGCTGGTGATGCCTTCCGAGGTTCCGGCCACCTTGAAGTCCATGTCGCCGAGGTGATCCTCATCGCCCAGGATGTCCGACAGGACGGCGAAGTCCTTGCCTTCGAGGATCAGGCCCATCGCGATGCCCGACACCGGGCGCTTGATCGGCACACCGGCGTCCATCAGGCTGAGCGAACCGCCGCACACCGTCGCCATCGACGACGAGCCGTTCGACTCGGTGATGTCGCTGGTGACGCGGATCGTGTAGGGGAACTCTTCCTTCGACGGCAGCACCGCGTGCAACGCGCGCCAGGCGAGCTTGCCATGGCCGATGTCGCGGCGGCTGGGCGCCCCGAAGCGGCCGACTTCGCCGACCGAATAAGGCGGGAAGTTATAGTGCAGCATGAAATGCTGGTAGCTGAGGCCACCCAGCCCATCGATCATCTGCTCGGCGTCCTTGGTGCCCAGGGTCGTCGTCGCGATGGTCTGCGTCTCGCCACGCGTGAACAAGGCCGAGCCGTGCGCGCGCGGCAGGAAGTGGACTTCCGCCTCGATCGGACGGACCGTCTTGGTGTCGCGGCCGTCGATGCGGCGGCCGGTCTTCAGGATCGCGCCGCGGACGATTTCGGCCTCGAGCTTCTTGACCAGCTTCATCGCGACCATCTGCTCTTGCGGCGTCTTGTCGGCCATCGCCGCCTTGGCGGTCGCGCGGGCTTCGTTGAGCGCGTTCGAGCGGGCCGACTTGTCGACCAGCTTGTAGGCCGCGTCGATATCCTTGCCGATCAGCTTCTTCAGCTCGGCCTTGATCGCCGAATTGTCGTCGCTGTTCTTGAGCTCCCAGGGCTCCTTGGCCGATTGCTCGGCCAGCTTGATGATCGCCTTGATGACGTCCTGCGACGCCCGATGCGCGAACATCACCGCGCCCAGCATGACCTCTTCCGAAAGCTCCTTGGCTTCGGATTCGACCATCATCACCGCGTCGTGGGTGGCGGCAACGACCAAATCGAGCTCGCCTTCGGCGATTTCGGCGTCGGTCGGGTTGAGCTGATACTCGCCGTCCTTGTAGCCGACGCGCGCGGCGCCGATCGGGCCCATGAACGGGACGCCCGAAATGGTCAGCGCGGCCGAGGCGGCGATCATCGCCAAGATGTCGGGCTCGTTCTCGCCGTCATACGACATCACCTGGGCGATGACGTTGATCTCGTTGTAGAAGCCTTCGGGGAAGAGCGGACGGATCGGGCGGTCGGTCAGACGGCTGATCAGCGTCTCGCGCTCGGTAGCGCCACGCTCGCGCTTGAA
Organism: Sphingomonas asaccharolytica NBRC 15499; assembly: GCF_001598355.1. Classification (GTDB taxonomy): domain Bacteria; phylum Pseudomonadota; class Alphaproteobacteria; order Sphingomonadales; family Sphingomonadaceae; genus Sphingomonas; species Sphingomonas asaccharolytica. The sequence goes on along the minus strand of NZ_BCYU01000124.1, from coordinate 6,162 downwards.
GAAGCCGCCGGGGATACGACCCGAGGACGAGAACTTCTCCTGGTAATGGACGGTGAGCGGGAAGAAATCCTGCCCTTCCTTGACCGACTTGGCGGCCGTGACCGCGCAGAGCACGACGGTCTCGCCGAGGGTCGCGATCACCGCGCCGTCGGCCTGGCGGGCAACCTTGCCCGTTTCGAGCGTGAGGGTCTTGCCGCCCCACTCGATGCTTACCTTCTTGGTATCGAACATTCTATTTCCTTCGTCCGGCGGCCCTATGCCTGCCGGTTCCTGACGGGATCCCGTGAAGTAGAACCTTCACGCGAACCCAAAGAAGGACCTGCCTTCAGGTCCTGGTGGCGGAGAGTTCCGCCGCCGGCCCGCACCGAATTGTACGGGGCCGAATAAGCGAAACGGCGCCCTGAGGCGCCGTTCCTGAATTACTTGCGAAGACCGAGCTTCGCGATGAGGGCGAGATAACGGTCGCCATCCGATTTGCGCAGATAATCGAGCAACGAGCGGCGCTTGTTGACCATCATCAGGAGACCGCGGCGCGAGTGATTGTCCTTCGCGTGGGTCTTGAAATGCTCGGTGAGCGTCTTGATACGGTCGGTCAGGATCGCGACCTGGACCTCGGGGCTGCCGGTGTCGCCTTCGACGCGGGCATGTTCCTTGATGACCGCTTCTTTGCGCTCGGGGGTAATCGACATTCTGTTTCCTTCGACATCGCGTGACTAACAATTGAACCCGCGGACGATACGAGCTTCCCCGCCTTCGACTTCCACCAACGCCACCGGGGTTTCGCCCAGCATTGCGAAGTGAAGGCCATCGTCTTCGGCAATCCCGACCAGAACGCGCCCTTGTCGGAGCGCCCCTGCCTGGTCGGGGTTGAGGAAGAGAGCCGGGATGTCGTCCAGCCCCGCCCTCAATGGCAGGAGAATCTGTTCAAGGCGCCGCGCATTAGCGGATTCGGTCAATTTGTCCAGCGATATCGCGTGGGAGAGGTCGAACGGCCCGGCCTTGGTGCGACGAAGATAGGTGACGTGGCCGACGGTGCCAAGCGCGTACGCGATGTCGCGGGCCAGCGAGCGGATATAGGTGCCCTTGGAGACATGGGCGATGAGCATCGCCTCCTGCAATTCCTCCCCGGCACGGGGAGGGGAACCATCGCGCAGCGATGGTGGAGGGGGCCCTCCTTCAAGCGAATCCGTCGAGGCGGGCCCCCTCCACCCCTCGCCTTCGGCGAGCGGTCCCCCTCCCCGTCCCGGCGAGGATTTTAGAGAAAACACCGTCACTGCTCGCGTCGCGAGCACGACCTCTTCTCCGGCCCGCGCCAGATCATACGCCCGCTCGCCATCCACCTTCAGCGCCGAATACGCCGGCGGAACTTGCTCGATCGGCCCGGTGAAGCGTGGCAGCATCGCTTCTACCTCAACCAAAGTCGGTCGAACCTCGCTGGTCGCGATCACCTGGCCTTCGCCGTCCAACGTATCGGTCTCAACCCCGAACCCGATCGTGAATTCATACACCTTGTCGCTGTCGAGCATCCGTCCGGCGAGCTTGGTCGCTTCGCCGATCGCGACCGGCAGCACGCCCGAGGCGAGTGGATCGAGCGTCCCGCCATGCCCGACCTTGGCCTTGCCATAGCCGCCCTGGCGCAGCGCGCGCTTGACCGCGCTCACCGCCTGAGTCGAGCCGAGTCCGAGCGGTTTGTCGAGGATGATCCAGCCATGCATCCGCCGCGCCCTAGCGCGCGGAAGGCTTGGGGTCAGCCCTTCTTCTTGGCCTTCTTCGCCTTGGGTGGCGGGCCGTTGCTCGCGACCAGGCTGTTGATCGGGCAGCGCTGGCGGTCGACGAGCAACGTGCCCGTACGGTCGAGCTGGGTACCGCCGAACCGCGTATCGACGCCGATCCGATTGGCAAAGGGAAGGCCGGTGCACGGTCCAACCACGGTCGCATAATACCAGCGCCGTTGTTGGTCCTGCAGCCAGACCCCGCGGTCGCTATCGGCCTCGAAATTGTAGAGTCCTATCGTGCCGATGAACGGAATGCTGGTTTCCTTGCCGAGTTTGTCGGCTGGCCAGGTGCGATCCTGTTGTTTGGCGAAAACAGGCGTGGCGACGCTGGCCAGGCTCACGGCCGCCAGCATCGCGATCGTCAGAGTACGGATCATGCGCGTGGCCTTTCGAAGACAAGGACGAAACGAACGATTGTCGCCCTTGGTCCTGCCACGCTGAAGCTGAATTCTGGCTGAAGCCGGCTTACAGGAACAGGCCGAGCAACAGGCCGACGACGCGATCGGCGATCGGGCCGACGACACGCGCCACGACGTTAGCGCTGGGGGCGATCGTCGGCAGGATGACGAGCAGGAACAGCATCACCGGAAAACCGAAGCGGCTGAGCTTGGCATAGTGCGCCGCGAGCGGTCGCGGCAGGATCGCTTCGACGACATGCCCGCCATCGAACGGCGGCACCGGCAACAGGTTGAAGATCGCCAGGAAGACGTTGATCAGCAGGAAATTGATCAAATTGGCAGCGACGAACCCGCCGGCGCCCGCCTGCGGCAATCCTCCTGCCGAACCTACCCAGATACCGAGCGCGGCCGCGGCGATCGTCGCCATGATCAGATTAATGCCGGGCCCGGCGAGCGCGACCAGCGCCATGTCGCGGCGCGGATGGTTGAGCCGCGCGGTCACCACCGGCACCGGCTTCGCCCAGCCGAAGATCGGCGCATTGGCGAGCGCGAGCATCATCGGCACCAGCAAGGTCCCGACCGGATCGACATGGCGGATCGGGTTGAGCGTCAGCCGCCCGCGCTCGGCCGCGGTCTGATCGCCCAGCATCCGCGCGACATAGCCGTGCGCAACTTCGTGGAACACGATCGCGATGATCAACGGGATCAGCCAGATCGCGACCCTGTAAAGCGTGTCGGTCATTGCCCGGCCGCCTGACGCGCGGCGACGAAATGCCGCCGACACAAAGCGACGTAGCGATCATTGCCGCCGATCTCGGTCTGCGCGCCCTCGACCACCGCGCGGCCCTGCTCGTCGACGCGCAGGTTCATCGTCGCCTTGCGCCCGCACTCGCACACCGATTTGAGTTCGATCAGCGAATCGGCCAGCGCCAGCAGCCGCGCCGATCCGGGAAACAGCTGCCCCTGGAAATCGGTGCGCAGGCCGTAAGCGAGCACCGGAATCCCGACCACGTCGGCGAGATGCGCGAGCTGATCGACCTGCGGCGAGGTCAGGAATTGCGCCTCGTCGACGAGAACGCAGGCAATGTTCTCATGCGCGTGGCGCTCGGCGACGATCGCGGCGATGTCGGTCTTGCTCTCGAACGGAATCGCGCTCGCTTCCAGCCCGATCCGCGAGGTGATCGTGCCCGCGGCGAAGCGGTCGTCGATCGCCGCGGTGAACAGCATCGTCGTCATGCCGCGCTCGCGATAATTGAAATCGGCCTGGAGCAGGGTGGTCGATTTCCCCGCGTTCATCGAGGCGTAGTAGAAATAGAGTTTGGCCATTAGCCGATCAGGTATCGCGGATGCCAGCCACACGCCAGCGCCCGTTGCCATCAACCGCCGTCGTTCTTGTCGAGATCCTGCGCCACCTTGGGCGCGCGCAGCAGCGAATCGATATGACTGCCTTCGTCGAAACTCTCGTCGGCCAGGAACTTGAGCTTGGCGGCATATTTGGTCTGCACGCGGCTGGCGACCTCGCGCTGCAGATAGGCGGTGTTGGTGCGCAATGCCTTGAGCACCACGTCCTCATCCTTGCCGAGCAGCGGCTTCACGAACACCGTCGCGTGGCGCAAGTCCGGCGACATCCGTACTTCGGTGACCGAGACCATGTGGCGCGCCAGCGTCTCGTCATGGACATCGCCGCGCTGCAGGATTTCGCTCAGCACATGGCGCACCTGTTCGCCGACACGGAGCGTGCGGACAGATTTTTCGGGGCTGGAATCTTTGTTTTGCATGACGCGGCCTCCGGCACTGCGTCACCCCAGCGAAAGCTGGGGCCTCATGCCGCGGGCGAGACCGATAAGGTACCGCCCGCGGCTCGAGATGCCAGCTTTCGCTGGCATGACGGTTGATCTTACAGCGTCCGTTCGCGCAGTTCGACCTCGAAGGTTTCGAGGAAGTCGCCCGGCTTGATGTCGGTGAAGTTCTGCGTGAACGTCACACCGCATTCCAGACCCGCGCGGACTTCGGCGACATCGTCCTTGAAGCGACGCAAGCTCGCGATCTCGCCCTGATAGATGATGACATCCTCACGCGTGATGCGCGCCTTGAGCGCCTTGCGGATAACGCCGTCGACCACCAGCAGACCGGCTGCCTTGCCGTGCTTGCCGGCCGAGAAGACCTCGCGGATTTCGGCGCGGCCGACCACGGTCTCGAACGCTTCGGGGCCGAGCTCGCCCGCCATGCCTGCGCGGATCTCGTCGATCAGATCGTAGATCACGTCGTAATATTTCAACGCGACCTTCTGACGCTCGGCGATCTCGCGCGCCTTGGCATTGGCGCGGACGTTGAAGCCGATGATCGGGGCTCCGCTCGCACCCGCCAGCGTCACGTCGCTCTCGGTGATGCCACCGACGCCCGAATGGAGCACGCGTGCCTTGATCTCGTCGGTCGAGATCTTGTTGACCGCACCGACGATCGCCTCGACCGTGCCTTGCGTATCGGCCTTGATGACGAGCGGATATTCGATCGCCTGATTGGCCTTGAGCGCGGAGAACATGCTCTCCAGGCTGGCCGGCGCATTGGTCGTGCGCTTGTCCTGGATGACGCCGGCGCGATAGGCCGCGACTTCGCGGGCACGCGCTTCGTTCTCGACCACCTGGAGCGGGTCGCCCGCCGAGGGGACGCCCGAGATACCCAGGATCTCGACCGGCATTGACGGCCCGGCTTCCTTGATCTGCGCGCCCTTGTCGTTGACCAAGGCACGGACCTTGCCGCTCTCGGCGCCGGCGACGAACACGTCTCCGACCCTCAGCGTGCCGCGGGTGACGAGCACGGTCGCGACCGGGCCGCGACCCTTGTCGAGCTTGGCCTCGATCACGGTGCCCTCGGCGTCGCGATCGGGATTGGCCCGTAGCTCCATCAGTTCGGCCTGGATCTGGATCTTCTCGATCAGCTCGTCCAGCCCGGTCTTCTTGAGCGCCGACACTTCGACGTCCTGGACGTCTCCGCCCATCTGCTCGACCACGACTTCGTGCTCGAGCAGGCGTTCGCGGATACGCTGCGGATTGGCCTCGGGTTTGTCGACCTTGTTGATCGCGACGATCATCGGGACGCCGGCCGCCTTGGTGTGGTTGATCGCCTCGATCGTCTGCGGCATCAGCCCGTCGTCCGCGGCCACCACCAGCACGACGATGTCGGTGACGTTGGCGCCACGCGCGCGCATTTCGCTGAACGCTTCATGGCCAGGCGTGTCGAGGAACGTGATCTTCGACTTGTCCTTCAGCGTGACCTGATAGGCGCCGATATGCTGAGTGATGCCGCCGGCCTCACCGCGCACCACATCGGTGCCGCGCAACGCGTCGAGCAGACTGGTCTTGCCGTGATCGACATGGCCCATGATCGTGACGACCGGGGGACGCGGCTTCAGCGTCTCGACCGCATCCTCGATCTCATGGGTCGACAAATCGACGTCCGAATCGCTGACGCGCGTGATGTTGTGGCCGAATTCGGTGACCAGCAGCTCGGCGGTGTCCTGGTCGATCGTCTGGTTGACGGTGACCGGCATGCCCATCTTGAACAGCGACTTGACCAGATCGGCGCCCTTTTCCGCCATGCGGTTGGCGAGTTCCTGGACGGTGATCGCGTCCGGCACGACGACGTCGCGGACTTGCTTCTCGCGCGGCGCGGACCCGCCGACGTGGCGGCGATGTTCCTTTTCACGCGCCCGTTTGAGCGCGGCCAGCGAGCGGGCACGAGCGCCTTCCTCACCGCCAAGTGCGCGGTTGACGGTCAGCTTGCCGCCACGGCGTTCCTCGCCTTTGCGGTCGCGCTGGCCGGGGCGTGCGGGCTGCGAGGTCTCGGCGCCGCGGCGCGGCGTGGCCTGGCCCGATCCCGACGGCGTGGCGCGGGGTGCGGAGGCGGATGCAGCGGTTGGCGCCGATGCAGTGGATTGTGCCTGCGCCGGGGCTGGCGCGGGAGCCGGTGCCGGCTTGGGAATCTCGGGG
>NZ_BCYU01000123.1 GCF_001598355.1 Sphingomonas asaccharolytica NBRC 15499 | reverse complement strand
CCTGGTCCCGCCGCAATGGCTGGGCGACCAGATGCTGGTCGCGCACCAGATCCAATGCTGGGCGGCGGTCGCGGCTTTGATCGGAATCGCCGAGCGTTTCTGGAACCGCGACGGCGCGTGGCGCCCGATACTGACCGAAGCGGTGTTCCCTTTCTATCTGATCCATCAGACGATCATCGTCGTGGTCGAATATTGGCTGCGGCCGCTGGGGATCGGCGCGCTCGGCGAATTCCTCATACTGGTGCCGGCGACGATCGCGGGATGCTGGGTCTTCTATCTGATCGGGCGCAAATTGAATTGGCTGCGACCGCTGATCGGATTGCGGCGGCGTCCTGCCAGGGCTACCGCTCCCCGCCATGACGAACCCAACCCCCTGGTCGCTGGTGATCCATGGCGGCGCCGGCGCGATCAAGCGCAGCCAGACCCGGCCTGAGACCGATCGGGGCGTTCGCGCCGCGCTGAACGCCGCGCTCGATGCGGGCAGCGCGATCCTGGCGACGGGCGGAGCATCGCTCGACGCGGTCGAGGCGGCGGTCCGCGTGCTCGAGGACGATCCGCATTTCAACGCCGGGCGCGGCTCCGCTTTCACCTTCGAGGGTAAGAACGAACTCGACGCGGCGATCATGGAGGGCGCGACCCTGCGCGCCGGATCGGTCGCCGGTGTCACCGCGACCAGGAATCCGGTGACCCTGGCGCGCGCGGTGATGGAGCAAAGCGCGCACGTCCTGCTCGGCCGCGAAGGAGCCGACGCGTTCAGCCGCGAGCATGGGCTCAACCAGGCCGATGCCGATTGGTTCGCGACTCCCGAGCGGCGACGGCAGCTTGACGAATTGCTGTCGAACGGCGGCAAGTTCGATGTCGACATGAAATACGGCACGGTCGGCGCGGTCGCGGTCGACCAGGCCGGGCATATCGCCGCGGCGACCTCGACCGGCGGGGTGACCGGCAAGCGCTGGGGCAGGATCGGCGATTCGCCGCTGATCGGCGCCGGCACCTATGCCGATGATCGCGGCGCCGCGGTATCGTGCACCGGCGCGGGCGAGTTCTTCATCCGCGAGAGCGTCGCCTTCCAGATCAACGCGCGCGTCCGCTTCCTCGGCGAAACCCTGCAGCAAGCGGCCGACACGGTAATGGCCGAGGTCAAGGCGCTGGGTGGCACCGGCGGCGTGATCGTGACCGCGACCGATGGCGAAGTGGCCTGGAGCTTCACCACCGCGAGCATGTATCGCGGCCGCGCGGTGTCGGATGGGAGCCGCAAGGTGGCGCTGTACGAGGATGAGGGATAACGCCCTCCACCGACCGTCATGCCGGACTTGTTCCGGCACCCAACGTGCCGCGAGGGATATCGCCTGTGGATGGTTGGGCCCCGGCACAAGGCCGGGGTGACGGTTGGATAAGCGGGCAACGCCTCGCGCCAAAATGATTGGAAGCACCCGCTCGCGGGCCTAAGACCGCGCCCATGAAGCGCCTCCTCCCCGTCGCGGCCGCGCTGGCCGCGCTCATCCTCGCCTCCCCCGCCAATGCTTATTGGGAATATGGCCACCAGACCGTCGCACAGATCGCGTGGGCCAACATCACGCCCAAGGCGCGGCTCCAAATCAAGCGGCTGCTGCGCCAGCAAAAGCTGCTCGGCACGCCGCAATGCAAAGCGGGCACGCTCGATGATGCCGCGATCTGGGCCGATTGCATCAAGGGGATCAAGGACGAAAACGGCAAGCAGAGGTTCGGTTACACCAGCTCCTGGCACTATCAGGACGTCAATATCTGCTCGCCGTTCGATGTCGTGAGCGTATGCAAGGACGGCAATTGCGTGTCGGCACAGATCGTCCGCTATGTGAAGTTGCTCAAGGATCGCCGCACCCCGCCCAAACAGCGTGTCGAGGCGCTCGTCTTCTTGATCCATTTCGTCGGCGATCTCCACCAGCCGCTTCACGCCGGCGAGAAAGGCGACAAAGGCGGCAACGACGTGAAGGCAGACTATGGCACCTATGCCGCCAGCCGGCTCAACCTCCATTCGATCTGGGACGGCTATCTCGCCGAACGCGCGATCTCGACCGGCCCGAGCCTGGTGCATCGTTATTCGCTCGCCGATCGCAAGCGAATCGCCGCAGGCAACGTCCTCGACTGGAGCCGCGAAAGCTGGGCGGTCGCGCGCGACGTGACCTACCGGACCGCGATCGGCGGCGATCCCTGCGGACCTACCCCGACGCCGGTCAAGCTCGACAATGCGACGATCGCATCTTTGGTGCCGACCGCGCGGCTCGAGGTCGAGCGCGGCGGACTGCGGCTGGCCAAATTGCTCAATCAGGCGCTCGGCTGAACAGGCGAAGGGGGATGCTGAGGTCGCTCTCGCCGCGAATGATCGCGGTCGTCCTGGCCTTGGCCGGTAGCGGCGGCGTGACGCTGCAATCGCCCGCCCGGCCCGCTGTCCCGGTCCACCAGGCGCAGGTCGAATGCCGGTTCCTCGCCACGCCCCAAGCGGTTCGCGGCAGCGATGGCAAGGTCCACCTCGCCTACGAATTGCGCGTCACCAGCTTCCATTCGGGCGACAGGCCGCTCAGACTGACCAGTCTGGCAATCTATCCCGACGGTGGGTCGACTCCGCTCCAGACGATCGCGGGTGCAGCCCTTTCCTCCCTCCTGTCGCGACCGCCGGAGAAAGCCGGCGATGACGGCATCGCGATTGCCGGGGGACAGACCCAGACTTTATTCCTGTGGCTCACCTTGCCGGCCGGCGTCCGGCCCGCGTCCCTGCGCCACCAACTAACCTTCGCCGAGCCGGATGGCGGGATCGAACGCGCCGACGATATCCGGCTCAACCTGATCCCCCGCGCCCCGATCAGCATCGGGCCGCCGTTGCGCGGCGGGCGCTGGCTCGCGGTCGAGGGGCCGGGCAATCATCTTTCGCATCATTGGGGAAGCATGGTCGCGATTGACGGCACGCTGAGCATTCCGCAGCGCTACGCGATCGACTGGTTCGGGCTCGATGCCGGCAATCACTCGGTCCGCGGCGCGCATGACAGTCTGGCGGCGACCAGCGACGAGGATTGGGTCGGCTATCGCCACGACGTGCTGGCGGTCGCCGATGGCGTGGTGGTCGACGCACGCGACGGGGCGCCCAATGGCAAACCGCTCGCGCCCGAGACGGTATCTGACGACCTGACCGCGCGGACGCTCTATGGCAATTTCGTGATCCTTCGGATCGCGCGGGGCATCTACGCGCACTACGCCCATTTCGAGCGCGGCAGCGTCGCGGTCAGGATCGGCCAGCGCATCCGGCGCGGGGCGGTGATCGGCCGGCTCGGCCAGAGCGGTGCTGCCGGCGCCCCGCATCTGCATTTCCATTTGAGCAACCGGCAGGCCTTCGAACGGTCGCAGGGCTTGCCTTATGTCATCCAGGCTTTCACCGCGCTGGGCCAAAGCAAGATCGAGGACACGTTCGATGCGGCCAAGCCGGTGGCTTTGGCGCCGTCGCCAAAAGGGTCAAAGCGCGCGGAGATGCCGCTCGACGGGACCGTTGTGACGTTCCCGTAGCCGCCAATCGCCCTATTCTTCGCCTTTCCAGCGCCATTTCCACCCGCCCCGCGTGTGCTGCGCGCAGACCATCATGAAGGCCAAAGTCAGCGGCACGATAACGCCGATCGCGATCGCGGGATGGCGCGGCACCAACGCTCCCGCGGCGACGATCACGGTTAGCGAATACCCAATCGTGATCGCCCATCCCTGCCACGTGATCGGCAGGCCGGCGCCGACGCCGAGCTTCTTCGGCGCGAACCAATCCCCGTCGCTCATTCCTGATCTCCCTGCTTGGGTGGCCGGCCACGTTTGGGCCGCACCGGATCCGCCAGCTTGACCCCACGCCGGCCCAGCGCCTCGCGCAACAGGCATTCGACCTGGGCATTGACGCTCCTCAAGTCGCTCGCCGCCGCGCGCTCGATCGCCGCGTAAAGCGCGGGATCGAGGCGTAGCGGAAACGCCTTTTTGGGGGGAGCGCCCATCGTGCCGCCTTATTGGTAGAGCGAGCCTGCGTTGACGACCGGCTGCGTGTCGCGCTCGCCGCACAGCACGACCATCAGGTTCGAGACCATCGCCGCGCGGCGCTCGTCGTCGAGTTCGACCACGCCCTTCGCGCTCAACAAGTCGAGCGCCATCTCGACCATGCCGACCGCGCCTTCGACCAGGGTCTGGCGCGCCGCCACGACCGCCTGCGCCTGTTGGCGGCGGAGCATCGCGCCGGCGATCTCCTGCGCATAGGCAAGGTGGGTGAAGCCGCATTCGTCGACGGTGATTCCGGCCATCACCAGCCGCGCGATCAGTTCCTGGCGAAGCTCCACACCTACCTGTTCGTGATTGCCGCGCAGAGTCACTTCCTGATGCGCGAAATCGTCATAGGGATAACGCGAGCCGATCGTGCGCACCGCCGCCTCGATCTGGACCATCACGAACGCCTTGTAATCGTTGACGTCGAACAACGCCTGGGCGGTATCGGTCACGCGCCACACGACTTGCGCCGCGATCTCGATCGGGTTGCCGCGCAGATCGTTGACCTTGATCTTGTCTGAAATGATGTTGTTGGCGCGGACCGAGATCTTCTTGCGGCTGAGCCAGGGCAGCAGCCAGCGCAGCCCCGTTTTGCGGTCGGTGCCCTGGTAACTGCCGAACAAGGTGACGGCCACCGCCTGGTTGGGCTGGAGCATGTAGAAGCCGCACAGCACGAAGGCGAAGACGATCGTCCCGCCGACGATCAACAGCGCGCCAAGCGCGGCATTGGTGTCGACCGTCGTGCCGCCATAGATTGCCGCGACCAATGCGATCAGCAGCACGAGCAGCATCAGATAGCCGCTCGACGTCGCCGCCGGACGCTCCCGCGATAAGGTCAGTCCGATACCATTCACATTCGCATCCGAGGCCTGAATAGCCATGGGACCCTCCCGTTAAAGATGATATCATATTTATATCGATTTCGAGTGAGTCGCAAGCGGATTCGATGACCCGGTGACTGGCGCCTATGCGGCGTATCTCGGCACGAACTCGCGCGCTCTGCGTTGGCCATGCGATATGCCCAAGCTGAAGGTCTATCGCACCCCGATCGGGTTCCACGACGCCTATGTCGCGGCGCCGAGCATGAAGGCCGCGCTCAGGGCCTGGGGTACCGAGAAGAATCTGTTCTCGCGCGGCGCGGCGGAACTGGTCACTGATCCCAAGCTGACGAAGGAGCCGCTCGCCAGCCCGGGTGAGGTGATCAAGCGACCGAGGGGATCGGCCGCCGAGCATCGCAAGGCCGCCGGCTCAGGCAAGGAAGCGGCCGGCCAAGACGGGGCGGCGCCCGAGCGCAAACCCGTCAGGCGCAAGCCAAGACCCGATCGCAGGGCGCTGGAGAAAGCCGAACAAGCCCTGAGCGCCGCGCGGCAGCGGCACGAGCGCGCGCGTGCCGACATCGACCGGCGGCTGGATGCTCTGCAGGCCAAGCGGCGCGAGTTGGTCAAGACGCAGGAAAACGAGATCGCCGACTTGGAAAAAGAGCGGGAGGCAAGGGAAACCGCCTATCGCCGCGCTCTCGACACATGGGAAGCGTAGACATGAAATAGGCCGGGGATCGCTCCCCGGCCTCGTTCGCAATCGAAATGTCGTGCGTTGCTATTGCAGGACGATGGTCACCGCGCGGCGGTTCTGGGCCCAGCTTGCCTCGTCCGAGCCGAGCGCGATGGGGCGTTCCTTGCCGTAGCTGATCGTATTGATCCGCGCCGCGTTGACGCCGCGTGCCGCCAGGTAGTTCTTGGCGGCGTTGGCGCGGCGATCGCCGAGCGCGAGATTATATTCGCGGGTGCCGCGTTCGTCGGCATGACCCTCGATGGTGATGCGGCGGTCGGGCCATTTCATCAGCCACGCGGCCTGACTGTCGAGGATCGAGCGCGAGGTCGCGTCGATATCGTACTGGTCGAGCGCGAAGTGGATCGTGTCGCTCATGACCGAGCGTTTGAAATCCTCGGCCGAACCTGGGACAATCGATCCGGCATCGCCGTTGCCGGTCGACCCCGTCGGCTGGTCGCCCGCGGCGGGCGGCAGGACCGGCGGGCGTTTATGGGCGCAGCCTGCAGCCGCGACGAGTGTCGCGAGCAGGATCAGTTTCGTAGTCGTGCGTGCCATTGTTGGTTCTCCCTAACTTTTGGCTGATGAATGCCTGGGGTGTGTTCGGTCCGGATACGAAACGTTTAGTCCTTGCGAATGGGTCCCCAACTCGGATCCGATCCGTCGAAGGGGGTGGGCAAGCGGCGTTCGTTGACCCCGGTCAGGTCGACCGACCACAAATCCGCGACGCCGCTTCCGCCCTCGGTGGAACGGAAGAACATGATGACGCGGCCATTGGGCGCCCAGCTCGGCGCTTCGTCTTGCCAGCCATCGGTCAGCATCTTCTCGCCGCCGCCCGAGGGCGACATGATCCCGACATGGAAGCCGCCGCCGATCTTGGTGAAGGCGATCAGGTCGCCGCGCGGGCTCCAGGCCGGAGTCGCGTAGCGTCCCGAACCGAAGCTGATCCGCTGCTGGTTCGACCCATCGGCGTTCATTACATAAAGCTGCTGCGCGCCCGAACGGTCGCTTTCGAACACGATCTTGCTGCCGTCAGGCGACCAGCTGCCGCCGGTGTCGATCCCCGGCGCGCTGGTCAGCCGCTGCGACGCGCCGCCATCGGCGGGGATCTTGTACAGATCGGTATTGCCCGCCTGCGACATCGAATAGAGAATCCAGCGGCCGTCGGGCGAGAAGCGCGGCGCCAGCGCCATGCTGACATTATCGACCAGCCGGTGTTGCTTGCCCGTGGCGATATCGAGGACATAGATCGTCGGCTTCTTGTCGAGATACGACAGATAGGCAACGCGGCGCTGGTCGGGCGACAATTGCGGGGTCAGCACGATCGTCTGGCCATTGGTCAGGAAGCGGCCGTTGAAGCCGTCCTGGTCCATCACCGCCAGCCGCTTGATGCGCTTGCCCTTGGGCCCGGTTTCCGAGACATAAACGACGCGGCTGTCGAAATACGGTCCTTCACCGGTCAACCGGGTATAGACCATATCGGCGCATTTGTGCGCGGCGCGGCGCCATTCGTTGACGCTGAGCACATAGCCCTGGCGCCCCAGCTCACGCTGCGCCGCAGTATCGTACAGATAGCAACCGACCGTCACCGTGCCGTTGCCGTTGGCGCGGATATAGCCCTGGACCAGAGCGGTCGCGCCGCGCGACGTCCAACCCCCGAAATCGGGCGCGGTCGCTTGCGCGAACGGCACCGGCATCAGCTGGCCGGCCGGAAGCGGCTTGAACAGTCCCGAATTCTTAAGGTCGGCGGTGATGACGTCGGACAATTGCTTGCCGAGCTGGTCGGTCGATCCCGCCGCGGTCGACGCCACTTCAGGAGTCGGCAGCGCCGGGATCGCGATTCCCATCGGCGCCGAGATGCCGCCCTCGACATCGACCACCAGGCCGCCCGACTGGCCGGGCGCTGGCGTCGCGCCGGGAGCAGGCGCCGGGGTTGGCGCGGATTCCGGCGCGGGCGGGGTGGTCTGGGCATTGGCGGCAGGTGCCAGTGCCATCATCAGCGCGATCAGCGGAAGGCCTTTGGTCATCATCATCTCTCTCAACCCGGAAGCTTGTAGCGGAGCGAGAAGTCGCTCCAGCCATTGGGGACATCGTATAATTCGGGCGGCAGGCCGCGCAGCGGCTGGCAGCCCATGAAGGTCGCGATCGCACGATCGTCGACCTGGCGTTGGTAGCGGCGATTGTCGTCGTCGATGCCGTCATGCCCGACGATCAGCGGTTTCGAGGCCAGCGTGCCGTCGCGGTTGATCTTTAGCCGGATCGTCACGCGGATACGCTCGGCGCCGGGGCCGGGGTTGACCTGGCGATTGGCGCAGGGCTGCACCTGCTGTTTGATTTTCTGACCTATATCCATTGCCGCCTGCTGGCTCATCGTCGCCGATTTGGGCGCGGTGCCGGTCGCGGGGCTCGGCTTGCTCGAGGCACCCTTGAAATAATCCGACCCGAAATTGAGGCCGCGCGCCTTGGGCTTGACCGCGTTGGCGGTGCTGCCGGTGCCCTTGCCCGGCTTGACCGCCGGCTTTGCGGGTGCCGCGACAGCTGGCTTGGGCTGTACCTTCGGCGCCGGTTTGGGCGCGGGCGGCGCCGGCTTCTTCGGTTCGGGCTTGGCGACCGGCGCGGGCTTGGGCGGCGGCGCG
>NZ_BCYU01000122.1 GCF_001598355.1 Sphingomonas asaccharolytica NBRC 15499 | reverse complement strand
TTTATGCACAGAAAAGGCCGGCGGATTGCTCCGTCGGCCTTTCTCTTTTGGTTCGGATGGGCGCGGGCAAAGCCCGCGCTTGGCCGTCGGTCGGGATCTCCGGCGGAGCCGAAGCCCCGCCGTCCGATCCGACGCGAGTCCCTGGCCAAGCTCGCTTGGCCAGGGCCGCGTTCGGATTAGAAGTCCATACCGCCCATGCCGCCCATGCCGCCGCCGCCCATGGGCATGGCGGGCTTGTCTTCGGGCAGTTCCGACACCGCCGCTTCGGTGGTGATCAGCAGACCGGCGACCGAGGCCGCGTCCTGCAGCGCGGTGCGAACGACCTTGGTCGGGTCGATCACGCCGGCAGTGACGAGGTTCTCGTACACGTCGGTCTGGGCGTTGAAGCCCTGCGACGGGTCGTTGCCTTCGAGCAGCTTGCCCGAGATCACCGCACCGTCATGACCGGCATTCTGCGCGATCTGGCGCAGCGGCGCGTACAGCGCCTTGCGGACGATATCGATACCGCGGGTCTGGTCGTCATTGGCACCCTTGAGGCCGTCGAGCGCCTTGGTTGCGTACAGCAGCGCCGTGCCGCCACCGGGGACGATGCCTTCTTCGACGGCCGCGCGGGTCGCGTGGAGAGCGTCGTCGACGCGATCCTTGCGCTCCTTGACCTCGACCTCGGACGCGCCGCCGACCTTGATCACCGCGACGCCGCCCGCGAGCTTGGCCAGACGCTCCTGGAGCTTCTCGCGGTCGTAATCCGACGTGGTGTTCTCGATCTGCTGGCGGATCGCTTCGGTGCGGCCCTTGATCGCATCGGCATCACCGGCGCCATCGACGATGGTGGTGTTGTCCTTGTCGATCGAGACGCGCTTGGCGGTGCCGAGCATGCCGATGGTGACGGTCTCGAGCTTGATGCCGAGATCTTCCGAGATCATCTCGCCCTTGGTCAGGATCGCGATGTCCTCGAGCATCGCCTTGCGGCGATCGCCGAAGCCCGGCGCCTTGACGGCAGCGACCTTGAGGCCACCACGCAGCTTGTTCACCACGAGCGTGGCCAGAGCCTCGCCCTCGATGTCCTCGGCGATGATCAGCAGCGGACGGCCCGATTGGACGACGGCTTCCAGGATCGGGAGCATCGCCTGCAGGTTCGACAGCTTCTTCTCGTGGATCAGGATGTACGGGTCGTTGAGTTCGACCGTCATCTTCTCCGGGTTGGTGATGAAGTACGGCGACAGATAGCCGCGGTCGAACTGCATGCCCTCGACGACGTCGAGCTCGAATTCAAGACCCTTCGCTTCTTCGACAGTGATCACGCCTTCCTTGCCGACCTTGTCCATCGCTTCGGCGATCTTCTCACCGACGACGGTGTCGCCATTGGCCGAGATGATGCCGACCTGGGCGATCTCGTTCGAGCCCGAGACGGGCTTCGAGCGCGACTTCACGTCCTCGACGACCTTGATCACGGCGAGGTCGATGCCGCGCTTCAGGTCCATCGGGTTCATGCCGGCCGCGACCGACTTCATGCCCTCGCGGACGATCGCCTGGGCGAGCACGGTCGCAGTGGTGGTGCCGTCGCCGGCGAGATCGTTGGTCTTGGACGCGACCTCACGGATCATCTGCGCGCCCATATTCTCGAACTTGTCCTTGAGTTCGATTTCCTTGGCGACGGTGACGCCGTCCTTGGTGATGCGCGGGGCGCCGAACGACTTTTCGATCACGACGTTGCGGCCCTTCGGACCGAGCGTGACCTTGACCGCATCGGCCAGAATATCGACGCCGCGCAGGATGCGCTCACGCGCGTCGCGGCTGAATTTAACGTCCTTGGCTGCCATGTTGGCTGACCTTTCCGATTAAATGAAATTGAGAAATTGGCGCTTGAAGGAAATCAGCCGACGATCCCGAGGATGTCCGATTCCTTCATGATCAGCAGGTCTTCACCATTGACCTTGACCTCAGTGCCCGACCATTTGCCGAACAGGATGCGGTCGCCGGCCTTGACGTCGAGCGGCGTGACCTTGCCGTCCTCGCTCTTGGTACCGGTGCCGATGGCGACGACTTCGCCTTCCTGCGGCTTTTCCTTGGCGGTGTCGGGGATGATGATCCCGCCCGCAGTCTTCTCTTCCGCCTCAACACGGCGGACGAGGACGCGGTCATGCAACGGACGAAAGTTCATTTGCGTGAGTCCCTCAATAGGAATTGAATTGGGATTAGCACTCAGTTCCCCCGAGTGCCAACGCAGCGCATATGTGACTGGTCTTCCAACTCGTCAACGGGGTCGGAAGATTCTTTTGCGTTCGCGCGGCAAGACCACTCGAACCCGCGACGGACCGGGTCAGCGGGCCGCGGGCAGCAACCCCAGCCGCTCGCGCATCGCCCAGCGCGCGACCAGCAACACCGACACGACGGCCAACCCGACCGCGAGACCGACCCAGATGCCGACACCTTCCCAATGCAGATGGAAACCGAACAGGATCGCGGTGCCGAATCCCGCCACCCAATAGCCGAACGCCGCGACGACCATCGGAATGCGCGTATCCTGCAGCCCGCGCAGCGCGCCTGCCGCGACCGCTTGCGCGCCGTCGAACAATTGGAACATCGCGGCGACGGCCAGATACTGGATCGCCAGCGCCACTTCGCGCGCCCGCGCCGGATCGTCGACATTGACGTAGATGCCGACGATCAGCTTGGGCGCGAGCCAGATCGTCGTCGCGGTCAGCACCATGAAGCCGGTGCCGGTGACGATCGACGCCCAGCCGGCGCGGCCGATCCAGACCCGGTTGCGCGCGCCATAAGCCATCCCGACGCGAATCGTCGCCGCCTGGGCGATGCCGAACGGCACCTGAAAGGCGAGCGCGGCGATGTTGAGCGCGATCGCGTGTGCCGCGACCTCGGTCACGCCGATCAATCCCATCAGGAACGCCGCGCCGCCGAACAGTCCGCCTTCGAGCGTGAACGTCAGGGCGATCGGCGCGCCGAGCCGCGCTATCTCGCCCATCCGCTGCCAGTGCGGCAGCCACCATTTGCCGAACAGGCGATAGCGGCGGAGCTTGCCGTCGAACGCGAGGATCGCGGCATAGGCCAGCATCATCGCCAGCGCGGTGACCAGGCTGGCGATCGCCGATCCTTCGAGCCCGAGCGCCGGGAAACCGGCATGGCCGAACACCAGCAACCAATTACCGAGCGCGCCCATGCCAAGCGCGCCAGCCGTTACCAGTATCGCCCAGCCCGGCCGGCCAAGCGCGGCGGCGACCGTGCGCATCACGCCCGCCCAGATATTTGGCACCATGATGAACAACAGGATGTCGAGGAACGCGCCGGTGCGTGCCGCCACCCGGGGGTCCTGCCCCAGCAGCAGCAGGATCTCCCGGCTGAACGCGAGCACGACCATGAAGAACAGCCCGCTGATCAACCCCAGCCACATCGCCATGCGGAACGATCGCCTTACCTGGCGAACGGCGTGTGCGCGCGCGCCCAGTTCGGCGGCGATGATCGGTGCGCAGGCGCCGGTGAAACCGATCATCGCCCACATGATCAGGCTGAACAGGAACACGCCCAGGGTCGCCGCGGCGAAATCGATCGCGCCAAGCCGCGCGACGAACATCACGTCGACCGCATAGACCCCCATCTGCAGCAGATTCGCGCCGACCAGTGGACCGGACAGGCGCAACAACGCCCAAAGCTCGGCGCGCGTCGAGGCTGGAGCTGGTCCGGCCAGCGGCATGGGGGCGGCTAACGCGGACATAAGGCCGCGGCCTCTAGTCCAAATCATGCGTATTGCTCAACCATCACACTTGCGGCTATCGCGGCTTTGAGACACGCTGCATGGCGCAGTGGGAGACGATCGACGTGAAATTGGTACGCGGCGCCTGGAAGATCCTGGTCGGCATCAAGGACGGCCTGGTGCTGGTCTTCATGCTGCTGTTCTTCGGCATCCTGTTCGCCGCGCTGTCGGCCAAGCCCAACAGCACGGTCCGCGACGGGGCGCTGTTGCTCAAGCTCGACGGCCCGATCGTCGAACAGCCGGAGAACGTCAGCGCGTTCGCGGCGATGCAGGGGGGTGGCGATAAGCACCAATTCCGCCTGCGCGACCTGGTCCGCGCGATCGACGCGGCCAAGGACGATTCGCGGGTCAAGGTCGTGGTGCTCGATCTCGACGGCTATGGCGGCGGCTATCCTGCCGCGGTGACCGAGGTCGCCAACGCGCTTGGCCGGGTCAAGGCGTCAGGCAAGCCGGTGCTGGCCTACGCCACTGCCTATACCGACGGCAGCTATCTGCTCGCCGCCAATGCCAGCGAAGTCTGGCTCAACCCGATGGGCGGCACCTTGTTCATGGGCCCGGGCGGCAACCAGCTCTATTACAAGGGGCTGATCGACAAGCTCGGCGTCAACGTCCACGTCTATCGCGTCGGCAAATTCAAGTCGTTCGTCGAGCCCTATGAGCGCGACGCCCAGTCGCCCGAAGCGAAGGAAGCGCTGACTGCGCTCTACGCGTCGATCTTCAGCCAGTGGAAAGACCTTATCCACAAGGCGCGACCCAAGGCGCAGATCGATACGTTCCTGACCGCGCCCGACCAGGCGATCGCCGGGACCAAGGGCGATATCGCCCACGCCAACCTCGCCTCCGGCCTCGTCGACAAGCTCGGCGACCGGCTCGCCTTCGGCAAGCGCGTCGCCCAACTGGCGGGTGACGGACCGAAGAAGATTGCCGGCAGCTTCGCCGCGATCAAGTACGACGATTTCGTCGCCGCGCATCCGATGTCCACCTCCGGCGACAAGATCGGCATCGTCACCGTGGCCGGCGATATTATCGACGGCAAGGCCGGCCCCGGCACCGCCGGCGGCGACACGATCGCCAAGGCGGTACTCGACGGGCTCGCCAAGAAGGACCTGAAGGCGCTCGTCGTCCGCATCGACTCGCCCGGCGGGTCGGCGCTGGCATCCGAGACAATCCGCAAGGCGGTGCTCGAAGCCAAGGCACAGAAGCTGCCGATCGTCGTCTCGATGGGCGGGCTCGCCGCATCGGGCGGCTATTGGGTGTCGACCGTCGGTGATCCCGGCGCGGTGTTCGCCGAGCCCAACACGATCACCGGATCGATCGGTATCTTTGGCATTATCCCGACCTTCGAGAATTCATTGAAGAAGCTCGGCATTACCACAGATGGAGTGAAGACCACCCCGCTGTCGGGCCAACCCGACGTCTATGGCGGCACCAACCCCCAGGTCGATTCGATCCTGCAAGCGTCGATCGAGCACGGTTATGCCGAGTTCATCGGCCGCGTCGCTGCTGCCCGCAAGATGACGCCGCAACGCGTTGATGAGATCGGCCAGGGCCGTGTCTGGGACGGCGGCACCGCACGCCAGCTCGGGCTGGTCGACCGTTTCGGCTCGCTCGACGATGCCGTCGCCGAAGCCGCCAAGCGTGCGGGCATCGACGCCAAGAACGTCCGCCGCGTCTATCTGGAGAAACAACCCGGCTGGTTCGCCCAGCTGGTCCAGGGCTTCGCCGACAAGGACGATGACGATGCCAGCACAACCGGCGACACCAAGGCCGGCGATCTGTTCGCGATGCTCGCCGCGCAACGCCAGGATGTCCTCGCCCGCGCGCTGGGTGACGCCAAGCGACTGGCGACGGTCAATTCTGTCCAGGCGCGCTGCCTGGAATGCGCCGGCTTCTCGGACGCCCGCGCCGACGATGACGACCGCACGCTCGCGCAGCTGCTGATCAAGGCGATCTGGCAGTGATCGCGCTGCGCCCCGCGCGGCCCGAGGATGCCGCCTCGATCGCCGCAATCTACGCGCCTTATGTCCTGACCGCGACGGTCTCGTTCGAGACCGAGGCGCCCGACGCGCGCGCGATGCGCAGCCGCATGGCCGCCAGCGATGGGCTCTATCCGTGGATCGTCGCAACCAATGGCGTCGAGGATGGCGATGCCGTCCTTGCCTATGCTTATGCCACCAAGTTCCGCGAACGGCCGGCCTATCGCTATGTCGTCGAGACCTCGATCTACGTCTCCGGGCCGGTCCAGGGACAAGGAGTCGGACGGCTGCTCTACCCCGCGCTGATCAACACGTTGCGCGCACAGGGGTTCGTTCAGGCGGTGAGCGTGATTTCGTTACCCAACGACTATACGATAGGGCTGCACGAAGCGGCGGGCTTTCGCCGGCAGGGCGTGTTGCGCGAACTCGGGTTCAAACAGGGTCGCTGGATCGATGTCGGCTTCTGGCAGCGCGAACTCAACGATGCCGCGATCCCGCCGGCCGAGCCCAAGCCGTTCAGCGAGGTCGGCCTGGTCCGCGCCTGATACCATGACGGTTCGGTCCCGACCGAAGTGTCGGCACCTGCAACGGGGCGGCGCGTTATTCCCGGCATGAGCCACCTGACCTCGCAAACCCAGGCCCCGCGCGGCACCGCGGCGGCGATGGGACTGATCGCGATCGGCTTTGCCGGCAGCACGATGATCACGCCGCTTTATGCCTTGTATCAGGCCCAGTTCGGCTTCTCCGCCGTCGTGCTGACGATCGTCTATGCCGCCTATGTCATCGGCAATCTCTCCGCCCTGCTGTTCCTCGGCCGCTTGTCGGATCGCATCGGGCGACGCCCGATCGCGTTCGCCGCGATCGCTTTGTGCCTGATCGCGGCGTCGGTCTTCCTGATGGCGCAGAGCACCGTCGGGCTGTTCGCCGGACGAGTCGTCAGCGGCCTCGCGGTCGGGCTGGCATCGGGTACCGGCACGGCTTGGCTGGTCGACCTCCGACCCGACGATCGCCCACGCGCGACCTTGCTCGCGATCCAGGCCAATATGGCGGGAATTGGCCTGGGGCCGTTGATCGCCGGGTTGCTCGCGAGCTACGCGCCGCGCCCACTCCTCCTGCCTTTCCTGGTTTATGCCGCCGCCATCGCCACGGTGGCCGTGATGGTGACGCGGGCGCGCGAGACGGTTTCGACCCGAGCAATCGACGCCGCGCTGCTCCGCCCGCAATTCGCCCTCCCGCAGGACACGCGCGCCGCATTCGTCGCTCCCGCCGTTACCTCGTTCACCGCGTTCGCCTTTGTCGGCTTCTACGCGGCGCTGCTGCCGTCGATCCTCGACCAGGCAATGCACCTCACCAGTCCGGCGATCGGCGGCGCGATCCTGGCGCAATTATTCGCGGTCGCCGCCGCGACGATGCTGGCGACGCGCCGGCTGTCGAGTCGGATGGCGATGATGAGCGGGCTGATGACGATCGCGCCCGCGCTCGCGCTGCTGGTCCTCGCCCAGTCGCAGCAGAGCCTCGCTTTGTTGATGCTGGGCACAACGTCCGGCGGCGTCGCGCTGGCGCTCGGCTATCGTGGCAGCCTCGAGATCGTCAACACGATCGCACCCGCCGATCGCCGCGCGGGTCTGGTGTCGGTTTATTTGGTGATCTGTTTCATCGGCAATTCGCTTCCGGTGATCGGCGTCGCGATGGTCGGCGCCGTCGCCGGACCGGTCAGGGCCAGCGAGATCTTCGCCGGCGTGATGCTCGTGCTGGCAGCGCTCGCCTTCATTACTGGACTGCGTTTTGCCCCGCGTCGCCCAACCCGTGCTTGCGAAGCGCGTTAGCCGGCCTCGCCCTTGCGATAGGCCGGCAGCGCGAGCTTCCAGCGCAGCGCGGCCGCGCGGAGGCTGAACCCGGCGACGGCCGCGATGCCGGCAGCGACCGGCAACGGCACGCCGAGCAGCCCCAGTGCGACATAGGAACCCGACGCCAGCGCGGCCGCGGTGACGTAGATTTCGGGGCGCATGATGATCGACGGCTCGCCCGCCAGCACGTCGCGAATGATCCCGCCGACGCAGGCGGTGACCACGCCCATCAACGCCGCCGGCACCGGGGGCACGCCGAACCCGATCGCCTTGGCCGCGCCGAACACGGCATAAGCGGCGAGTCCGACCGCATCGAACCAGTCGAGCGCCGCCCCACGCCACCATCTGACGGGAGTCAGCCACACCGCAAAGGCAACCGCGAGACATGCCGCCGCCGCGCGGCTGTCATGGATCCAGAATACCGGCGCCCCAATCAGCAAGTCGCGCACCGTCCCACCGCCGACGCCGGTGACGAGCGCGAAGAAGCAAAGCGTGACCATCGTCTGCCCACGCCTCGCGGCGGCAAGCGCGCCTGACGCCGCGAAGACGACCAGCCCGGCCAAGTCGAGCCAGGGCGCGATCGCAGGGAGCCATTCGGGAGTGTGGGGGAGCATCGGACGAAGGGTAGCGCGACGCACCAGGCTTCGCCACCGGTTTGGGCCCACGGCAAAGCCCGGATGACGAACCAAAGGTGCATGTCTGGGCACCCCAAACGTAATTGGTGCTTATCCTCTACGAGCGAGGGCAAGTTGCCCCCTGTGACAGCTGAAGATGATT
>NZ_BCYU01000121.1 GCF_001598355.1 Sphingomonas asaccharolytica NBRC 15499 | reverse complement strand
ATAGGCGGTGCCGACCTGCACCGCCGCCGCGCCCGCCGCCGTCGCGCCCCGGGCCGCGCCGTCATCGGCGATGCCGCCCGCCGCGATCACCGGAAGGTCGACCTCTTTCAGGATTTGCCGCACCAGCGCCAGCACGCCGATCGGACGATGGCCGATCAGGAAATGCCCGGCATGGCCGCCCGCTTCGAATCCCTGGGCGACGATCGCGTCGACCTTGGCGCCGGCGAGAAAATGCGCTTCCATCACATTGGTCGCGTTGCCGAATATTTTGGCGCCGGTCGCCTGGACGCGATCGAGCAGGTCTCGCTCTGGCAGGCCGAAATGGAAGCTGACGATCTCGGGCCGCACCGCCTCGATCACCTCGGCCATCGCCGCGTCGAACGGCTTGCGCAACACCGGCGGTTGCGCCGGCGGCGCGACACCCTCTGCCGCGTAAAAGGGAGCGAGCACTGCGTGCCAGGCAGTTTCGTCGGGCTGCGGGCCAAGCTTATGGCAGAAGAAATTGAGGTTGATCGGGCCAAACGCGGCCGCCCGGACGGCCGCGACATCGGTCGCTACTTGCTCGGGCGTCAGCACCGCGCAGGCAAGCGAACCGACCGCGCCGGCCTTGAGCGCGGCGATCGCCAGCGCGCTGCCGGCGAAATTCGCCATCGGCGCCTGGACCAGCGGCAGCCGCGCGCCGGTCAGGGCCAGGAAGCGATTGGTCGCGCCGCTCACCGCGTCACCATTCCCCTGTGTTCGGCATCGATGCCCAGGGCTCGGCCGGTTCGAGCACGCCGTTCTGGAGCAACTCGATCGAGATGTTATCGGGCGTGCGGACGAACGCCATATGGCCGTCGCGCGGCGGGCGGTTGATCGTCACGCCGCCGTCCATCAGCCGCTGGCACGTCTCGTAGATGTTGTCGACGCGATAGGCGAGGTGGCCGAAGTTACGCCCGCTCGAATAGGTTTCGACGCTGCCGTCTTCGGCCGGCCAATTGTAGGTGAGCTCGACCTCGGCACGGCGGTCGCCGATCCGCGTGTCGTCCTCGGTAGCCAGGAAGATCAAAGTGAACCGCCCCTTCTCATTGTCGAAACGGCGTACTTCCTTGAGGCCCAGCAGTTCGAAGAACTTCACCGTGGCCTCAGGATCACTGACCCGGATCATGGTGTGGAGATAATTCACGCGCCTTCTCCCTGCTGGTGGTGCAGGCGGGAGATAGGGGGAGGGGCGCCGCCGCGCCAGTATCGGTTGACCGATTGAGTCTGATCCGGCGCAACGCAAAGCACGCCTCCCCGGCGAAGGCCGGGGCCTAGTCGCCACGCAATCTCCACGGCGGGGTGCCATCTCCCCGTCATCGATCCTGGGCCCCGGCCTTCGCCGGGGAGGGATTCAACGGATCGACCTTACGGCTTCTTGGCCGGCGCGGGATTCGTCGCAGGCGGCGTAGCTGGCGCCGCCGCGGCAGGCGTATCGAACTGTGCGAGCGCGGCGCGGGCATTGTCCGCGGTCGCGGTGCCGGGTGCGAGCTTGACCGCCGTCTGCCAGGCCGTTCTGGCGCCCTCGGCATTGCCCGACAAAGCGGCGACGTTCCCTGCCTCGAGCTGAACCGATGCATCGTCCGACGCCAGCTTGAGCGCCTCGGTGATATCGTTCTGGGCGCGCGGCAGGTCGTTCATTCGCCGCGCCAGCGTTGCCGACAACAACCAGGCGAGCGGGTCCTTGGGCGCCGCTTCCTGCGCGGCGTCGATATCGCCGCGCGCTGAGGCGAGGCGGCCGGCAGCGACCTGAGCACGCGCGCGGTCGAGCAGCGCCTCGCCGCGGCCGAAAGCATCCAGCGTCCCCGCGGTGATCGCAGTGGTCAGCGCCGTCTGCGCCTTGACCGGATCACCTGCCGCGAGCCAGGCATTGCCCGCTTGTGCCCAATAGCGTGATGCCAGCGGATCGCGGCTCGCATCGGCGTCATGCGCCGCAGCCTCGAATGCGGTCGCGGCGTCGCCCCAGCGCGCTTCCTGCGCATAGGCCATGCCCTGGCATTGTCGCGCCTTGGCCCCGCCGCCGGCGATGCGGAAGCGGTCGGCCTCGGCTTCGGCATTCTTGGGATCGCTCGTCGCGAGCATCAGACAGGCTTGATAGCGCTGCTCGTTTGGGGACAGGCTCGACGGGGTCGAGCCGACTTGCAGCATCAGCGGGAGCAGGATCATGAGCGCGGCGACAGTCCTTCGATCGTGCGGATCAGCAGCGCGATATCCTGATCGCGCGACAACCGGTGGTCGCCGTCCTTGATCAAGGTCAGCTGCACATCGGCTGAACGGATCATCCGCGCCAGATGGACCGTGCGTTCATGCGGCACGTCGCGATCGCCCCAGCCGTGGAGGATGCGCACCGGGCAATCGATCGGCAGCATCGCCGCGGTCAAGCGCGACGCTTCGCCCGATTGCCAGAAGCGGCTGGTATAGACGGTCGGCTGGTCCGAATAAGGCGACGGCCGTTCGAGCTGACCATCCTGGAGCAGCTTCATTTTCTCATCCATCGAGAAGCCCCAGTCGGTGAAGTCAGGCGCCGGGGCGATCCCGACCAACGCCGCGACCAATTCGGGATGGTCGCGGGCGATCATCAGCATGATCCAGCCGCCCATCGACGATCCGACCAGGATCGCGGGCTCGGCCAGCATGTCGAGCATCGCCAGCACGTCGTCGCGCCAGCCGGTCAGCGTCTGGTCGGCAAAGTCCCCCTCGCTCGCGCCGCAGCCGCCATAATCGAAGCGCAGATAGGTCCGGCCGACCGCCTTCGCCCATTCTTCCAGCGCGACCGCCTTCGACCCGCTCATGTCGCTGGCATAACCGGGCAGGAAGACCACCGGCGGCCCCTTGCCGACGGTCAGATGGTAAGCGAGCGCGGGGCGGGCGGGGGTGTCGGTCATGGGAGGGCTGTAGGGGGACGGCGGGCAAACAAAAAGCCCCTCCCGCGGGCGGAAGGGGGTTGGGTCGAGCTCGGTGAGTTAGGGTTTCCCCTCCCTGCAAGCAGCGAGGGGAGAAAGTTTCACCCAACAAACGCCGTCAGCGTCTTCAAGAACACCGCCGGCTGATCGAGCATGATGAAATGCGCGCTGTCCGGCACCTCGACCAACGTCGCATGCGGCGCATCCTTATAGGCGGCGGTGTAAAGCGGCTCGGCCACCGCCTTGGGCAATGCCGCCGAGGTCGGATAGAGCATCGTGATCGGGGTCGCGATCTTGCCCATGTCGCCGCGCAGGTCGGTGATCATGTCCTCGTACATCGCCTCGGCCGAGACGCGCGCGTCGGTCTGGCCCATCCAGCCCGCGACCTTGGCCTGGGCGTCCGGGCGAAGCGCGAACCGAGCCGCCATCGCCTGGTTGGCCGCCGGGTTGGGCTTCCCATAGCTCGCGGTGAAGCGGTCGCGCATCGCCGCCGCTTGCGGCTTGACCGTGTCGACCGTCGCGCCGGGGCCGAACAGCATCCCGTACCAGGGCAGCGAGTCGACGATCATCAGCTTGCCGACATCGCCCGGCTGCGCCTTGGCCAGCATCAGCCCGACCAGTCCGCCCATCGAATGGCCGACCACCGGCGCGCCCGCGAGCTTGTGCTTGGCGATATAGGTGTGGAGATCGCCGACGATCCCGTCGAGCACGCCGGGCTTCAGATTGGCGCCGGCATCGTCGCCGGCAAAGCCGTTGACCTGGACCAGGATGACGCGGTGCGACCTGGCGAGATCGGGCGCCACGCCGTCCCACACCGCGCGCGGCGAGGACAAACCGGGGATCAGGATCACCGGCGATCCCTTGCCGGTCTCGGTGACGGAGATGTGGTCCATCCGAACCTCGGCGGAGCTTGCGGCAGCGGCCGGCGCACAATGCCCGATATTGGGCTGGAGGATGGCGAGCGGCGCGAGCACGGCGACAGCGAAACGGAGAGTGAAGTGGTTCATTGTTCAGGCTTCCTTTGACGGTGAAACGAAGACGTCTTCGATGGCGAGCTCGAACAGCTCGGCGATCTTGAAGGCGAGGGGGAGTGAGGGGTCGTAGCGGCCGGTCTCGATCGCATTGACGCTCTGGCGGCTGACCTCGAGCTTGTCGGCGAGGTCGCCCTGGCTCCAGTTGCGCTCGGCGCGCAGCACCTTGAGGCGGTTGTTCATCGCCCCTTCCCGATGGTCAGCCGGTTGGCAAAGTTGCCAAGGCCGAGGCCGCCGAACCACAGGACCGAGACCCAATAGACCTCGACATGGCTGACGAGTTCGAAGCTCTCGAGAAAGCCCCATACGGTCGCGATGCTGAGCGAGAAGCCCGACGCCCAGAGCGTCTGGCGAACCATCAGCATGCGGACATATTCGTCCTGCTCCTCGACCAGATAGAGGCCGATCGCGGCGAAGATGCCGATGATCGGCAGCGCCGGCAGGATCGCCACGATCCAGGCGAAGACGCCGCTCACCAGGTGGTGTTTGAACCCGTAGACTGCCCCCAACAGGAACGCTGAATAGATCAGGCTGAGGATGACGACCCTTTTGTTGTAGCGCCAACCGGCGGGGCTCAGTGCCATGTAAAGTCTCCTTTCGAATCGGTAAAGGTAGCTTTACAGTAAAGCATGCTTGTCAGTCAAGGGTGCTTTACAAATCACGTAATCGCCATGCCGGCTAGGGTGTCCCGCTCTGCGTCGGCATGACGGTGGAGAGTCTATGTCGAAAGTGATATGAAGCCGAGCGGACCGTCTTGGGGGAGATTAGGCGTGGAGTCGGTATTGCTGTTCGCATTGGCGTTCGGCGCCGTCGCGGGGGCGGCGATCCTTGTTATGCGCGTCCTCCAGCAACCGCAGCGCCGCAAACGCCGCCGCGAACGCGCCGCGCGCCATGCCGCCAATGTGCGGTTGTGGAACAGATTGTTCGCGCGTCACGATCGGCCCTTGCTGACTGACCAGCGCGACGCCCAGAACGGGTAAAAACTGCGGTCTGGGCGCCGGCGGCTCAAACGGGCTTTCCAAAAAGCATGTGCCTGAGTTGGCTCGCCATGTGGGCGGGCGGTAGATTGACGTGAGAGGCTTGAGATGGTTTCATTTTGCCGCCGTTAGTGCACGATTCGACGTGCAGGGCAGGGGGAAAGAAATGAAGCTATATGCGATGGGCGCACTGATGGGTGCGCTGTTATTTGCCGTGCCCGCTCAGGCGGAAACGGTGTTGCCTGCAGACACGACCGTGACGGTGGCACCAGTTTCCGACATCTCGTCGAAGAAGATGAAGGAAGGCGACGAGGCGTCGTTTCAAGTCGTCAACGACGTGGTCGAAAAAGGAGTGGTCGTCATTCCGCGCGGCGCGGCTGTGAAAGGCAAGATCACCTGGAGGACCGGAAAGGGCATCGGCGGCAAGTCGGCGAAGTTTGAAGTCGCGTTCCAGACCGTTACCGTCGGTGGGCGTGCCTATGCGCTGAAAGGCAAGCACCGTCAGGAAGGCAAAGGCAACACTGTCGCCGCGTTGCTAGGCTCGATGCTGATCAGCGGCCACTCCGCCGTGATGTTGCAGGGCCAGGCCGTGCCTGCGCTGACGGCTGAGCCGATCACCGTTCAGTAATTTCGACTAAGCGAGCTATTGGGCGGCGCGCGGGGAACCCGCGCGCTGCTCTTTCCTTGCGGCCGATCGATCGGTGCGCCGCTTATGCGGCCTCAGCTGCCCGCAATCTTCGCCAAGATATCTCCCGCGAGCAGGCTCAGTGTGTCGTCGCGCGCGCCCATCACCACCACGCGATCGCCCGGTCGCGCAATCTCCGCGATTCTGTCCGCCGCCTCCGCGCGATCTGCGATATGGCTGGCGTTGCGGCCGGCTGCTGTCACGTCGGCGACGATGTCGGCGCTGGTCACTTCGCGCGTGACGGTGCCGCCATAATAAGCCGGGTCGGGCAGGATCAGAATGTCGTCCTGCTTCAGCCCGTCGGCGAAGGCGGCGACGAGTTCGCGGCGCATCGTCTTGAGCGGGCCGTAACCGTGCGGCTGGAACAGGACGATCAATCGGCCGGGAAAGGCGTGGAGCGTGGTCAGCGTCGCGGCGATCTTGTCGGGATTGTGCCCGAAATCGTCGAGCACGGCGATGCCGTTGGTTTCGCCGACCAGTTCGAAACGGCGGCGCAGCCCGGTGAAGCCGCCGAGCGCGACCGCCGCATCGTCGAACGAGATTCCCGCCGCGTGGCACGCGGCGATCGCCGCCAGCGCGTTGGCGATATTGTGGCGGCCGGGCACCTGGAGCTCGACCGGGACCGGATCGTGCCCGCGAACGACGAGCCGAAACTGCGCGCCATAAGGCTCCTCGACGATATCGGTCGCGGTGATCTCGGCATCGGCGTTCAATGCGAATCCGACCACGCGATTGGCTGGCAGCGTCCCGGCCAGCCGGGCGCCATCCTCGTTATCGAGATTGACGACCGCAATCTCCGACTTGGCGATGAAATCGCCGAACAGCAGGTTGAGCTCGTCGAGGCTCTTGTGATCGAGGCTGACGTTGTTGAGCACCGCGATGCGCGGGGCAAACAAGGCGATCGAGCCGTCGCTCTCATCGACCTCGCTGACGAAGACGTCACCGCCGCCGACCAGCGCGCTGGCGAAGGCCGCGTTGGGCGTGGCGAAATTCTTCATCACGGCGCCGTTCATCACCGTGGGATCGCGCCGCAGCGCATGGAGGATCCAGCCGATCATGCCGGTCACGGTCGACTTGCCGCTGGTGCCGGCGACGCCGATCGGCATCGTGCTGGCGTTGAACAAATCGGCGAGCATCTCCGCGCGGGTGCGGCGCGGGCAATCGAGCTTTTCCGCGGCGATCATGTCGGGCACGGTCGGTTCGATCGCGGCCGAGGCGATGACGATCTGGTCGGGCGAGGTGATGCCGCTGCCGTCCTGCGGAAACAGCGTGACGCCGAGGTCGCGCAGAAAGTCGAACTTGGCCGGCAGCCGCGCCTGGTCGAGGCTGCGGTCCGATCCCGCCACGCTGGCGCCGCGCGCGGCCAGGATCATCGCCAGCGGCATCATGCCCGATCCGCCGATCCCGACGAAGAAACAAGGTTTGCTCATATCCATCGTGCCGGGCTATCCCCGCTTTCACGGACGACGGCAAGAACGGGACGGCAGGGCACATGAAAATTGCGGTGATGGCGCCCGCCAACCGGGTCGACGAACATTCGCTCGACGCGCTGCCGGCAATCGCCGCCGAATACGATGTCGAGCTGGTGATCGACCCGCAAAGCTGGGCCTCGGGCGGCGGCCATACCTGGGCGGGCCCGGATCAACTGCGCGCCGACACTTTCCTCAAATATGCCAACGATCCCAGCGTCCATGCGGTCTGGTTCGCGCGCGGCGGCTATGGCTCGAACCGGTTGTTCCCACTGATCTTCCCGCATCTCGAGGACGCCGCGAAGCGCAAATCCTATATCGGCTATTCCGACATGGGGTTCATGCTCGGCGCGCTCTACGCGCACAAGATCGGCAAGCCGATCCATGGTCCGATGCCGATCGACATCACGCGCAAGGACAATGGCGCCTCGGTCCGGCGGACATTGGGCTGGCTAGTCCATGGCGACAAAGCGGGGCTCGAGCCCGGGATCATCGGATCGGGGCGCCCGGCGGCGGCGTTCAACCTGTCGATCCTCGACGCGATGATCGGCACGCCGTGGCTGCCCGATCTGACCGATCACGATCTGCTGGTCGAGGAAGTCAGCGAGCATCTCTATCGCGTCGACCGGATGATGTTCCACGTCGCCAATTCGACCCAATTGTCGGGCATCGCTACGCTCCGCGTCGGTTCGATCACCTTGCCGCCGGCCGACGGCCAGGCCGATTTCGGGCACAATCCCGACCAGATCGCCTGGGACTGGAGCAAGATCATGAAGGTGCCGTACGAGGGCCGTGCGCTGATCGGGCACGACAGCAACAACCATGTCGTGCCGTTCGGCCAAGTCATATCCCGCGGATAATCGTACCCATAATGGCCACGCCCGTCGAACTACGTAGGTCTCCAAAGCCTTTGCTAACCAATTGCAGTTAGCCATCGGCGATCAAGAGGTCCCCGATGCCGCAGACGCTGGAAGAATATCACGTCAAGATCGAACGCATGATGGCCGAGGGCGAGGCCTGGCTGATCGCGCGCGGCGTGGGGAGCGAAGAGCTGATCAAGCGGCGCATCGCCGATTCCGCTTTGGTCCTCGCCTCCTACCAATTGTTCGTCCACCGCGAGGTGTTCGCACCGATGTTGCAGCATGCCGACGCCAGGACACGCGCGCGAGTCAACGAACTCAAGGTCGAATGCATCGCGCTGACCGAGGATCTGCGCTTCAACGTCCGCGAGCTCATGGCGCGGGCCGACGACGCCCCACTCGATTGGGACGGTGTTGCCTCCGGCGTGGCCTGGTTCAACGGCCGCGTCCGTGCGCACATCGCCCAGGTCCGCCAGATGATGGCACCCGAGTTGAGCGACGACGACCATGCGCGGCTGCGCGCGCATCGCAACGACATCGTCGGCGCGCAGGCCGCCTGATCGGGCTAGGGTCCGTACTCAGTTGCCGCAA
>NZ_BCYU01000120.1 GCF_001598355.1 Sphingomonas asaccharolytica NBRC 15499 | reverse complement strand
CTGAACGCCAAGCCCGTCGCTATAAAAAACTTGCCAAGAGCGCCTCGTTTACCCGAAGCTCGTGAACCGATCTGGTTGGCTGGGAGGGCGATATGATCACCGCGATCCGCGAAGTACGCCGTGCCAAGGGAATGACACTCGACGATGTCGCGCAACGATGCGTGCCGCCGACCACGGCACAGACGATCGGCCGCCTGGAGACAGGCATGCGCACGGTGTCGGTCAAGTGGCTCAATCGCATCGCGGCGGCGCTTGGCGTTGAAGCCGCGGATTTGGTACGCTTGCCCGACCAGGCGGATTTGCCCGTAGCCGCCATGCTGGGCGCCGAGGGCGTGTTCGCCCCCATCCGGGCAAGTCTGATCCCGCCGCCGCGGCCCGAAGCCGGCGCGGTGGCGATCTCCGTCAGCGCCGGGATCGGCGATTATCGCGCGGGCGACACGATCTGGTGCGCGCGGCTGGAGCCCGAAGCGTTCGGCCGCGCGCTCAATCGCGACGTGCTGGTGCCGCGCCCCGGCGGCCGCTTCCTGTTCGGCAGGCTGATCGGGCGCGAAGGCGACCGGTTGCAGCTGCTCCCGCTCGGCCCCGGCCAACGCCAGCAGGTGATCAGCGACCCCGCCTGGATCGCCGAGGCGAAGACGCTGGTCCGCACATTGTGAATATGCGTTAGACGAGTCCCCTCCCCCTGATCCGCAGCGCCGGCGCGAAGGCGCCATCCTGCGGCGCCGGCAGCGTCAGCCGCAGCGCATCGGCATCGCGGCGAAAATGCAGTTCGGGCCCGCCGATAAGGTCGACGCGCTCAATCACGGCATCGCGAAGCGCGTCTTTGCCCAGCGAGGCGATCGCGCTTTCGCGGTCGGGCCAGTCGAGGAAGATGGCGTAAAGCGTCTCCCCCTTCTTGGTGAAGCGGATGTCCTCGCCGGTGAACGGCTTCTGCTTGTCCTCGCCGAATGCGCCGGCGGGTGGCGGCTTGGTCGGGCCTTCGCCATATTTGCGCCAGGGACGCGTGGCGAAGATCGCCTCGCCGTTGCGCCGCGTCCAGCCCGTGAACTGGTCGACGATCGCCTCTTCCTTCTCGTCGATCGTGCCGTCGCCGCGGACCGGCACGTTGAACAGCAGGGTGCCGTTCTTCGACACGACATCCGCGAGGATCTGCACGACCTGTTTCGCGCTCTTGTAGCCGTTGCTCTCATAAAGCGGCCGCGAATAATGCCACGACCCGATGCAGGTACAGGTCTGCCACGGCGTTTCATGGATATCGTCGAGCACGCCGCGCTCGACATTCCAGGTGATCGCCCGCTGCGCGAACGCGTCGAGCAAGCCACCGGTCATGATCACGTCGGGCGATCCGTGCCACTCGACCGCTTGGTTGTAATAATGGGCGACCGCTTCCAGCCCATATTTGCCGAACGGCACGCCGGCATGGTCCATGAACATGAGGTCGGGTTTGTAATCCTCGACGATCTGTTTCTGCCGCCGCAACCACTTCTCGACGAAGCGGATGTTGCCCGAAGGCACGCCTTCCAGCCATTGGCCGTCGCGCTGGCCGTGCCAATCCACCATTTCCTTGGCGGAGGTGATACCGTCGGGCGGCACGTAATAAGGCCCGGTATAGAGTTCTTGCGGGTCGAGCCCGTCCCAATATTTGCCTGTGCCGTGCTGTTTGCGCAGCCAATAGGCGTCATAGCGGCGGCCACGCATCGGTCCCTCGGCGTCATAACCATAAGCCGGCTGGTACCAGTGCCAGGCATGGCCCGAATGGTTGGAGACACCGAACCTCAGACCGGCATCCCGCGCGGCTTTCTCCCAGGTCGCCAGGATGTCCCTTTTCGGCCCGACCCGCGCGCTGTTCCATTCCTGGTGCTTGCTCGCGTACAGGTCGAGATTGTCGTGATGGCAGCCCATGCCGACGAAATACCGGGCTCCCGCGGCGGCATATTTGCGGACGAGATAGTCCGGCTGCCAGTTCTGTGCCTTCCACTGGCCGATGATGTCGATGAACCCGGTCTGGCTCGGATGGCCGTAACGGCGGAGATGATCCTGATAGGCCGTTTCGCCGTGTTCCCAGGGTTGACGTCCCTGAATGTACAGCAGCCGCGCATACCAGTCTCCGAACTCGGCCTGGCATTGCGGACCCCAATGCGCCCAGATGCCGAGCTTGGCATCGCGAAACCATTCGGGATGGCGATATCCGGCCGCCAGCGAGTGCCAGTCGGCGGCGAACGGCTCACTCGTGGTTGCGTGCGCGACACCGACTCCGCCGGCCAGGGCCGCCGCTCCTCCGCTCAGCAACACGTCACGTCTCGTCGGCATCGATCGCTCCCAATGGGCACGCGAGACACCTTCCGATGTTCTCGCATATGAAAACATGAATTACATATGCAAGAAAGAGAATCCAGACCGTAAAATTGGTGCGTCCGGTCCGCGGCAGCCTTTTCATGCGAACGACCGCATTGTCCGCCACGGGCACCCGTCGGTGATGGGAGCCGACGTCGTCATGCTGAACAGGGAATGGTGGGCGGTGACGGTCTCGAACCGCCGACCCTCTCGGTGTAAACGAGATGCTCTACCAACTGAGCTAACCGCCCGTACGCCGTCCTGTGACGCGATGCGCCCGCCGATGCAAGGGGGTCAGGCGATCGCCAGGCCGTTCTGGGCGAGCGTCGCGAAATAGCGGTTCATGCGGTCGAGCGCTGCCTCACTCAGTGCCATGAAGGCGCGGCGGCGGTCGAACGGGTCGGGCTCGCGCACGAATAAGCCGTCCTCGGTCATCTTCGAGATCCAGCGCAATGCGGTGCTCGGCGGCACGGCCGAGGCGATGCACAGGCTCGATACAGATACCTGGGCGCGTTCGAGATGCGCGGCGTAGAGGTCGAGCAGCATGTCCCAGGCGGGATCCTCGAACAATACGTCAGGGAACGGGCGGCTGCGCAGCCGCCGCGCGCGGATCGCCTTGCGGACATCGGCGGCGGCGACCTGCACCGGCTCGGCCGGCAACCCATAGTCGCTGCGTTGATCGGCGACGGTGGCGGGAAGTGCGCGCGCCACAGGCTCGACCGGCACGACCAGGGCCTGCGCGACCGCCGATGCGAGATCGGCTGCCTCCGCGTCGCACAGTAAAGTGATTCGTCGAGCGAGCAACGGCGCGGCGACCGCATCGATCTGGCGTTCGGTCAGCGTGACGATCAGGCCGAATTTGGTTTCGGGTACTTGGCCAAGCCGGTCGACCGCATCGTTCAGCGTATCGGCCGCAAGATCCTCGAGCGCGGCGATGACGAGCTGCGCGCCCGTCGCGCCGGGCAAGGCAGCATCCGACCAATCGGCTTCCGCGACGATTTCGGCGCCGGCGCGGACCGCCGCAGCGGCGAGGTGAACGCGCGCGCCGGTCTGGCCGAGCAAAAGCACCCCGGGCCGCACGATCGGCATCGCGCTCACCCCAGCGCCTTCACGATCTCCTCGACCATCTTCTTGGCGTCGGCGAGGAGCATCATCGTATTGTCCTGGTAGAAGACGTCGTTGTCGACCCCGGCATAGCCGACGCCGCCCATCGAGCGCTTGATGAACAGCACGGTCTTGGCCTTGTTCACGTCGAACACCGGCATGC
This sequence comes from Sphingomonas asaccharolytica NBRC 15499, assembly GCF_001598355.1. GTDB lineage: Bacteria > Pseudomonadota > Alphaproteobacteria > Sphingomonadales > Sphingomonadaceae > Sphingomonas > Sphingomonas asaccharolytica. Next base: position 5,033 of record NZ_BCYU01000120.1, on the reverse strand, counting down.
CGTAGATCGGCGAGCTCTTATCGGTCTTGGCCGCCGGATTGACCACGTCATTGGCGCCGATGATGAACGCGACGTCGGTCTGGGCGAACTCGCTATTGATGTCCTCGAGCTCGAACACCTCGTCATAGGGCACGTTCGCCTCGGCGAGCAGCACGTTCATATGCCCCGGCATGCGCCCCGCGACCGGGTGGATCGCATATTTGACGCGGACGCCCTCTTCCTTCAGCTTGTCGGCCATCTCGCGCAGCACGTGCTGCGCCTGCGCCACCGCCATGCCGTAGCCGGGGACGATGATGACCTGTTCGGCCTGGCTCATCAGGAATGCCGCATCCTCGGCCGAACCGCGCTTCCACGGCCGGTCGCTCGCGGCCGCCGCCGCGCCGCCACCGCTGTCGCCGCCGAACCCGCCGGCGATCACGCTGATGAAGCTGCGGTTCATCGCGCGGCACATGATGTAGCTGAGGATCGCGCCCGACGAGCCGACCAAGGCGCCGGTGATGATCATCGCCGTATTATGCAGCGTGAAGCCCATCGCCGCCGCCGCCCAGCCCGAATAGCTGTTCAGCATCGACACCACGACCGGCATGTCCGCGCCGCCGATCGGGATGATCAACAGGAAGCCGATCGCGAAGCTCAGACCCGTGATCGTCCAGAACACCCAGGGCGACTGGTCCTGGGTGAAATAGGCGACCAGCCCGAGAATGCCCGCGAGCACCGCCAGGTTGATGACGTGGCGCCCCGGCAGCATGATCGGCTTGCCGCCCATATTGCCGTTGAGTTTGAGGAACGCGATCACCGAGCCCGAGAAGGTGATCGCGCCGATCGCGACGCCCAAGCCCATTTCGATGCGGCTTTGGGCGAAGATTTGCCCTGCTGCCGCAATGCCGAAGGCTTCGGGATTGAGGAAGGCCGCACCTGCGACGAGCACGGCTGCCATGCCGACCAGCGAGTGGAACGCGGCCACGAGCTGCGGCATCGCGGTCATCGCGATGCGCCGGGCGGTGACGATGCCGATGGCGGCGCCGATGCTGATTGCAACAAGAATTTCCGCGATTGTCGTGTAGTCAGGAATGAAGGGGGCATCGCCGATGGTGCCCGTCATCAGATTTGCGTGAATGTATACCAGATGCCTGGGAACATGCGTCACCAACGTCGTTACGACGGCGATCGTCATACCGATCATGCCGAAGCGATTGCCGCGCTGGCTCGAGGTCGGGCTCGACAGCCCGCGCAGCGCGAGGATGAAGCACACCCCGGCGACAAGATAGGCCAGCGACGCCCAGGGATTCACCGCGATCGTATGTTCCATTCAACCCCCAACCGTCACCCCGGCCTTGTGCCTGGGTCCACCGCGCCGCTTGGCGCAAGTGGATGAGTGGATCCCGGGACAAGCCCGGGATGACGAAATCAATGTTTGGCCGCCGGCCGATCCTTCTTCTTGTACATCGCGAGCATCCGCGCAGTGACCGCGAAGCCACCGAAGATGTTGACGCTGGCCAGCACCACCGCGAGCAGGCCCAACCACTTCGAGGTCGCGCCGGTGCCGCCGATCCCGACCGCCGCGCTGGCGATCAGCGCGCCGACGATGATCACCGACGAAATCGCGTTGGTCACCGCCATCAACGGTGTGTGCAGCGCCGGGGTCACCGACCAGACGACGTAATAACCGACGAATACGGCCATTACGAAGATCGAGAGGATCGAGATGAAGTCCATTTTAGTCCCCCGGGGCGGCGAGCAGTTTGTCTCGCAGAGCAACTATCTTGGCGAACTGTTTGTCGCCGTCGACGAAATGTTGATCACGATCTTCACGCTGCTTGCGCACGGCGTCATCCGCGGTGAATCCAGGCGGTGGCGGTGGCTGCACGCATTCGTAGAAAGTCTTTCGATCTTTCCTGGCACGGTCGGCAACTGCCTTCCGATAATCGGAGAACAGCGGCGTACCTTTCAATGAAGCGACGAAAACGGCATCGCGCGCGGCACGGGCGCTTTTATACGCTGCTACAGTCGCTGGAGCGCAGTGCGGAACTGTGAAAATTTGATAGTCATCGACCAGCTTGCGAAATTCGGCCCGGCCCGCCGGGACTAGCCTCTTGCTCGCTGCGGTGGCGGGCAAACTACAAGCGACCCCGACCACCGACGCGGCGGCAAAAGGCCATTGTAGCGCCATCCTCACCCGAGCAGCCTCTGGTTCACGACCTGACCATCCTTGGTCAGCCGCACCGCATCCCCGATCTCCTCATCGAGCACCGGCTTACCCGCTTCCTTGTCCCAGAAGGTCGAGAGGAAATTGTACAGGTTGCGCGCGAACAGCGCAGAACTGTCGGTGGCGAGGCGCGAAGCGACGTTCTTGTGCCCAACGATGCGCACCCCATGCTTCTCGACCACTTCGCCGGCGACCGAACCCTCGACATTGCCGCCGCTTTCGACCGCGAGGTCGACGATCACGCTGCCCGGGCGCATCGTCGCGATCTGCGCGTCGCTGATCAGCCGCGGCGCGGGACGGCCGGGGATCAGCGCGGTGGTGATGACGATGTCCTGCTTGGCGATATGGCCGGACACCAGTTCGGCCTGCGCCTTCTGATATTCCTCGCTCATTTCGGTGGCGTAACCGCCCGAGCCTTCGCCCTCGATCCCGGCGACATTCTCGACGAAGATCGGCTTGGCACCGAGCGACTGGATCTGTTCCTTGGTCGCCGAGCGCACGTCGGTCGCCGAGACCTGCGCACCCAGCCGCCGCGCGGTGGCGATCGCCTGGAGGCCGGCGACGCCCACACCCATCACGAACGCCTTGGCGGCGGAGACCGTGCCTGCCGCGGTCATCATCATCGGAAAAGCGCGGCCATATTCGGCCGCGGCGTCGAGCACTGCCTTGTAGCCGGCGAGGTTGGCCTGGCTCGACAGGATATCCATCGATTGCGCGCGGGTTATGCGCGGCATGAATTCCATTGCCAGCGCCTCGATGCCGGCGGCAGCATAGCCGTCGACGCGTGCGCGCCCATTTTCTCCGGCGCCAAACGGGTTGAGTCCGGCGACCAGCCAGACGCCTTTGGCGGCGTCCTTCAGGTCGGCCGGATCGGGCCCCTGGATGCCGAGCACGATATCGGCGCCCTTTAGCGTCGCCGCCCGCGTCCCGATCGTCGCGCCCGCGGCTTCATACCCGGCATCGTCATAGCTGGCGGCAACACCCGCGCCCTGCTCGACCGCGACCTGGGCACCCAGCGCGGCGAACTTCTTGACCGTTTCCGGAGTCGCCGCGACGCGGCGCTCGCCCGACGCGGTTTCCCGCAGGACGGCGATCTTCACCCGCGGCTTACTTGTGACCGGAGGAAATGAGCCAGATCACGATCGCCGCGATCAGGAAGCACCCCACCGCGCCATATTTGAGCATCCCGAGCACCGAGTGATACGTCGATTCGTGTGCCTTCATGTCGGTCTGGTCGGCCATGCCGCAATTCTCTCCACCCTGGATTGTGCCGCGGTCTTAGCCAGCACCGCCGTGCGCCTCAAGCCCGCAAGCGTTAAGTAAGCGTCCGCATAGGCTTAAGCTGACCTTTACCCCCTTCTCCTAAGGGTACCACATGACCCAGGAGAAGAAGAGGGCGGGATGACGCGCAACGGACAGCGCCTCCTGATGTTGATCGACGACGAACCCGCGCAGCGCCGCCTGGTTTCGGCGATTGCCGCGCGGCGCGACTGGCGTTCGGTATTCGCCCCCGACGGCGAAACCGCGATCGCCATGCTCGGCACTCAGGATGGGATGCAGCTCGACGCGATCCTGCTCGACAGTTTCGGGCCCGAAAGCGAGGCCGAGGCGCTGATCAAGGAATTGCGCGCCCGCCGCCCGCAACTCCCGATCCTGATGCTCACCGCCAACGGCTCGGTCGCGCAAGCGGTCTCGGCCATGCGCGCGGGCGCCACCGATTATCTGGTCAAGCCGTTCGCGCCCGAGCGCTTGTTGTCGGCGCTCGAAGTAGTTGTCGCCGGTACCGACGCCGGCGAATTGCGCCCGCTGACCGAAAAGATTCCAGCCCTGCTCGGCTTTGACGAGATCGTCGGCGCCTCCCCCGATTTCCGCGCCGCATTGGCAATCGCCGCCAAGGCGGCACGCGCCCGCGTCCCCGTCTTGATCGAGGGCGAAAGCGGCGTCGGCAAGGAAGTCGTCGCCGAGGCGATCCATGCCGCCAGCCCACGCGGCAAGAAGCCGATGATCGCGATCAATTGCGGCGCGATCCCCGCCAATCTGGTCGAAAGCGAGCTGTTCGGGCACGAAAAGGGCGCGTTCACCGGCGCGTTCGAGCGCAAGATCGGCAAGTTCGCCGATGCCGATGGCGGCACTCTGTTCCTCGACGAGATCGGCGAGATGCCGCTCGATGCCCAGGTCAAATTGCTCCGTGTGCTGCAATCGGGCGAAGTCCAGCCGATCGGCGCGCGCCACACCCGCGAAGTCGACGTCCGGGTCATCGCCGCGACCAACAAAAGGCTGATCGAGGAAGTCGAGGCCGGCCGGTTCCGCGAGGACCTTTATTACCGCCTCAACGTCGTCCAGGTGACGATTCCGCCCTTGCGCGAACGCATCGGCGACATTCCGGCGCTGGCCCGTCATTTGCTCGCGCGGATTGCCGATCAGCCTGGGCTGCGCCCGCTCGGCATCACCGACGACGCATTGGCGCTGCTCGGCCGCTATTCCTGGCCGGGCAATGTCCGCCAGTTGCAGAATGCGCTCTTCCGCGCCGCCGTCTTGTGCGAGGGCGACGCGCTGACTCGCGCCGACTTCCCCCAGATCGCCGCGCTCGGCACCGCGCGCGTGCCGACGCCGGGCGGCCAGATGGCGACCTCGGGGGGCGTCACCCTGTTCCGCGCCGACGGCAATATGCGTCCGCTGGAAGAGATCGAAGCCGACGTCATCCGCCTCGCCATCGGCCATTATCGCGGCCGGATGACCGAAGTCGCGCGCCGGCTCGGCATCGGGCGCTCGACGCTTTATCGCAAGCTCGGCGAGCTCGGCATCGACAACGCGGCTTGAGGACTAA
>NZ_BCYU01000119.1 GCF_001598355.1 Sphingomonas asaccharolytica NBRC 15499 | reverse complement strand
CCGCCACGGCTGGAGCGGGCTGTGTTTCGGTGGAAACACAGCCAGCCCCAGTTTCCCTGTGATCGCGTGCTTGAGTGCGAATAGCCGGAGTCCACCTATTCGCAGCACGCTCCAGCGGGCGGACCGAAAAGGGAAGAACGGGGTGCGCCCGTTCAGCCACTATTGCTCGCCGGCGTGTTGACTCCCATCGACTGCAGGTAACGCCGCACGTTGCGTGCCGCCTGGCGGAGCCGCTGCTCGTTCTCGACCATCGCAATGCGCACGTACCCTTCCCCATTCTCGCCATATCCCACCCCTGGCGCGACCGCGACCTTGGCGTGAGTCAGCAATTGTTTGGAGAACTCAAGGCTGCCTAAGTGCGTAAGCGCGGGCGGCAGCGGTGCCCAGGCGAACATGCTCGCCGGCGGGCTGGGAATGTCCCAGCCGGCGCGGCCGAAGCTTTCGACCAGCACGTCGCGGCGCTTGTGATAGAGCTGGCGGTTCTTCTCGACGATATCCTGCGGCCCGTTGAGCGCGGCGCAGGCGGCGGCCTGGATCGGGGTGAAGGCGCCGTAATCGAGATAGGATTTCACCCGCGTCATCGCCGCGATCAGCTTGCGGTTGCCGACCGCGAAGCCCATCCGCCAGCCGGCCATCGAATAGGTCTTGCTCAGGCTGGTGAACTCGATCGCGATGTCCTTGGCGCCCTTGACCTGGAGGATCGACACGGTCGGCTTGCCGTCGAAATACAGCTCCGAATAGGCCAGGTCCGATATGATCCAGACCTGGTTCTCCTTCGCCCAGGCGACGAGGCGTTCATAGAAAGCGAGGTCGACCGTCTCGGCGGTCGGGTTAGACGGGTAATTGACCACCAGGATCGACGGGCGCGGCACGGTGAACGCGATCGCGCGCTCCAGGCTCTCGAAATAATGCTCGTCGGGCGTGGTCGGCACCGCGCGGATCGTGGCGCCGGCGATGATGAAGCCGAACGTGTGGATCGGGTAGCTCGGATTGGGCGCGAGCACGACGTCGCCCGGCGCGGTTATCGCGGTCGCCAGGCTGGCCAGCCCTTCCTTCGACCCCATCGTCACCACGACTTCGGTCTCGGGATCGAGATCGACGCCGAAGCGGCGGCCATAATAATTGGCCTGGGCGCGGCGCAGCCCGGGAATGCCCTTGGATTGCGAATAGCCGTGCGCGTCGGGCTTTTTCGCGACCTCGCAGAGCTTGTCGATGACGTGCTGCGGCGGCGGCAAATCGGGATTGCCCATGCCCAGATCGATAATGTCCTCGCCTGCCGCACGCGCTGCTGCCCGCATGCCGTTGACCTCGGCAATGACGTAAGGCGGCAGACGTTTGATGCGGTAGAAATCGTCGGACATTCAAAACTCCCTTCGCCTCTTCCTTAGGGCATAAGCGGGGGGCCGCGAAACCGCGTTGTTCCGGATGCGGCGGTCCGTGTCGAAAAGCGGAGACAAAAGCGCAGCTGCCGCGTTGGCTGGAGGCGGACGCTTTCGCGCGGAGTGGCGCTGGCTTAAGGATGGCTGGCGCGTTGCGCGCCTACAGACCTTCGGGGGACGATAAGGATGGCCGACCAGACCGACGCACCCAGCCTCGAGGATATGCAGCACTGGACCTGGGTGATGGGCCGGGCGCAGCAGATGATGCTCGAAGCCGGGCTCGGCGCCGGCGTGCCGGTGATCCCGGGGTTCAACGATCCGGCGACCTTGGCCCGCGTCGGCGATTTCTGGTCGGACAGCCTCAAATTGTGGCAGCGCTTCCTCGATCCCTCGGCGGGTGAAGGGGGCGACGCTCCGGTCAAGGATAAGCGCTTCAAGTCCGAAGCCTGGCAGAATCCGGTGTTCGACTGGATCCGCCAATCCTATCTGCTGATCGCCGACCAGATGCTGAAACAGGTCGACGCGCTGGAAGGGCTCGACCCCAAACAGCGCGAGCAATTTCGCTTTGTTACCAAAGGCGTGATCGACGCGATGAGCCCGTCCAATTTCGCCTTCACCAACCCGGAGGTGATCCAGAAGACGATCGAGACGCGCGGCGAGAATTTGCTCAAGGGCCTGTCCAACATGCTCAACGATCTGAGCAAGGGGCAACTGACGCATACCGATGCCGAGGCGTTCGAGGTCGGGCGCAATCTGGCGACCACGCCGGGCAAGGTGATCTATCGCAGCCCGTTGTTCGAGCTGATCCACTATATGCCGACCACCGAGTCCGTGCTGGCGACGCCGCTGGTGATCTTCCCGCCCTGGATCAACCGCTTCTACATCCTCGATCTGACACCCGAGAAAAGCTTCATCCGCTGGGCGGTCGACCAGGGGCTATCGGTGTTCATGGTGTCGTGGAAATCGGCCGATGCCAGCCTGACCGACACCAGCTGGGACGATTACGTGCTCGCCCAGATCGAAGCGATCGACGTGATCCGCGACCAGCTCGATGTCGAGGCGGTGCACGCGATCGGCTATTGCGTCGCCGGCACGACGCTCGCCGCGACGCTCGCTTATCTGACCGCCAAAGGCGAAGCGGACAAGGTGAAGACCGCGACCTTCTTCACCGCGCAGGTCGACTTCGCCGATGCCGGCGACCTGCTCAATTTCGTCGACGACGCCCAGCTCGACATGATCAGGCAATTGTCGCCCGACGGGTATCTCGACGGGCGCTACATGGCGCTGACGTTCAACCTGCTGCGCGGACGCGACCTGATCTGGAATTACGTCGCCAACAATTACCTGATGGGCCAGGATTACGCGCCGTTCGACCTGCTCCACTGGAATGGCGACACCACCAACCTGCCGGCGAAATGGCATCTGTCGTACCTGACCGATCTCTATCGCGACAATCTGCTGGTGCGGCCGGGGGCGCTGGCGATTGCGGGCACGCCGATCGACCTGACCAAGGTCGCAACGCCGAGCTATATCCAGGCGGGGCGCGAGGACCATATCGCCCCGGCCGAGAGCGTGTGGAAGATCACCCATCTGTTCGCCGGACCGCTCAAGTTCGTGCTGGCGGGCTCGGGCCATATCGCTGGCGTGGTCAACCCGCCCGCCGCCGGCAAATATCAATATTGGACCAACGCCAAACCCGCCGCGACGTTGGCCGAATTCGTTGCGGGCGCGACCGAGACCAAGGGCAGCTGGTGGCCCGACTGGGTCGGCTGGCTGCGCGAGCAGGACGCAACCGAGGTCAAGGTCAAAGGCGCGCGCGAGCCCGGCAAGGGCAAGAAGCGCGCCGCGATCGCCGATGCGCCCGGGGTGTATGTCCGCGCGCGATAGGATCGGGCGCGGAACGAGTCGGCCGATCGGTCTTGCCTTGCCCGGCGGTCGCCGGCCAGTCACGCGTTCTGCGCTGGTAAATCGTTCAATCGCTGGTGTATTTCCCGAGCCGGCGGGATGCGATCTGTTAACCGACTCCGACTAGACTAGGGGCGTGAGACGATCCGACCAACGCTTGTCGCGAGATCGGCGGCGGAGCATCGGACTTCTGTTGCGTGAAGTCCCGCTTCCCGTACCGGTGCGTCGCGAATTCATCGACGCGCTGTTCGACATGCGCCTGCCGATTCTCGGTATGGGCATCGTGACGGCGGCGATTGCGGGTCTCATCGCAAACGAATGGCATGATCCGGTGATCGCCTTCCTGGCGCTGGCCGCGACCCTGCTGACGGTCGTTCGGCTGCTGGTCCTAAGCGCCTATCACCGCGCGCGTCCCGTCCCCGACGCCGAGCTTGGCCGCTGGGAATCGCGGTATGCGATCGGCAGCTATGCGTCCGGGATCCTGCTCGGTTTGTTCAATGTCTACGTCCTCAACTACCATTTCCCGCTGCTGCACCTGATCACGGTGAGCCAGGTGTTCGGCTTCGGCGCGGGTATCGTTTCGCGGATTTCGATCCGGCCGGTGATCTGCGTGATCAGCTTGTTGCTCGCGACCGTGCCGACCGTCGTCGCGCTCGCCGTCCACGCCCTCGAGCCGAACCCGATCGAGCTTCACGCCCCGTTGTTCGCCGCCGAAGCTTTCCTGGTCGCGATGATCACCATGCTCAGCCTGCAATCGGTCAGGCACCTCTATCGCTCGGCGGTCCAGCATCTGACCGCCGAGCACGACATGGCGTTGCTGGCGAAATTCGACGCGCTGACCGGCCTTGCCAATCGTCTGCTGCTGCGCGAGCGCTTTCAGGAAAGCAGCCTGATCGCCGAGGCAGAGGGCGAACAACTGGCGCTGCATTTCATCGACCTCGACGGGTTCAAGGCGGTCAATGACGGCCTGGGGCATCTCGCCGGGGATTCGGTGCTGCAACAGGTTTCGCGTCGGCTCGAAGGCCTGGTCAGGGGCGAAGACACCGTGGCGCGGCTCGGCGGGGACGAATTCATCGTCTTGCAGACCCATGTCCGCGACCGCAGCGAAGCCGAAATGCTGGCGCGACGGATGATCAGGCAATTGAGCGTACCCTACGAAGCGGACGGCAATTGGGTGGGCATTTCGGCGAGCGTCGGGATCGCCGTGATGCCCGAATTCGGCCGCGAACTGGAAACCCTGCTCTCCTGCGCCGACGCGGCGCTTTACCGCTGCAAGGGCGGCGGCAAGGGCAAGCTCCATTTCTGCACGCCCGACGACCTGATCAGCGACAAGCGCGCGGTCGCCTAGGGGAGCGGGCGAAGCAGCCCAAGGTTCCGGCGATGCGCAGCATCGTTGGAATGGCTGCGAAGGGTGGTGCCGCATCCGTTTCAGCTTGCTGAAACCCAGCCAAGACACCAGTCGTTACGGTTATGTTGCACTGCACAAAAATCGCTTGACCTTTGCTTGCCAAGCACTATTTTGTGCAATGCAGCAATGATGCGGCGGAGGATGTTATGGCGAGCAAGACCCCCGAGACCAAGGCGGCGAAACCCGCAGCCAAGGCGCCGGTGAAGCGCACGCCTGCCAAATCCACCAAGGCGGCTTCGGTTCCCGTCAAGGCGAAGCCCGTCCCTACTCCCGCTCCGATCGTTGCCGAAACCCCTGCCGTAGAGCAGCCGACGGCGCCCGTCCTAGCGACCGCACCCGTCGAGACACCCGCAGTCGAGACCCCAATAGTCGAAAAAATTGCCGAAACAGTGACCGAAACCGTCGCCGCAGCCGCCCAAGAGGCGCCGGCCACCATCGAAAAGGAAGTTATCGAGATGAACGACACCATCAAGAATGCCGCCGACAAGGGCCAGGCCTATTTCGCGGAATTCAGCACCAAGGCGAAGGCCGCGGCCGAGAAGAGCGCCAAGGCGTTCGAGGAAATGAACGAATTCGGCAAGGGCAATGTCGAAGCGCTCGTCGAGTCGGGCAAGATCGCGGCCAAGGGCTTCGAGACGCTCGGCCAGGATTATGCCGATTATGCGCGCAAGCAGTTCGAAGGCACCACCGCGGCGCTGAAGAGCTTCGCCGCCGTCAAGTCGCCGACCGAGTTCTTCAAGCTGCAGGCGGACTTCGTCCGTGGCCAGTTCGACTCGTTCGTCGCCGAGAGCTCGAAGAACACCGAAGCGATGCTGAAGCTGGCCGGCGATGTCGCCAAGCCGATTTCGAACCGCGTCGCGATCGCCGCCGAGAAGATCAAGGTCGCCGCGTAAGCGCCGCCTTCACCTTCCGGTGAGACATCGAAAGGGCGGTCGCCATCCGGCGGCCGCCCTTTTCGTTTGCCGATTGGCCATGGGTTGCAGGCCGACTCTCCTCTCCCCTTGGGAGAGGAAGGGCCCCGCTCGGCGCAGCCGAGTGGGAAGGTGAGGGCAGGCGCCAACGGCATCTCCGTGCTATGCCCCTTCAACGCGAAGGTCAGAGATAGCGTGGAAAGCTGTCGATCCGCTCCTACGAACGTAGACTAAACCGCCATCGGCCAAATCTTGCTTGCGGCTTCCCGGTTTGACGATATATCGTATCAATTATGATGCTCGTCATAGCAGCATTGATCAGCTTGGTCTGGCCAGGGAATGATCTGGCGACGTCCGTTCATTCCGCGGCGCCCAAATGCGCCATAGTAGATCAAGATGCGTCCTCGGACGCTCGATTACGTCCGACGCTGATTTTGTCCTGCAGTTATAGCAATAAGCAACTTGGCCAGCGGCTCCTCTCAGCACTTGCCCGGCCCGAAGAGTCGTTAAGCATCGACGCCGTAGAGCGAATATTCTCGCTTCCTAGACTCGTGACTGTTTATGATCATCCTCGCGATGCTACATATCAGATACGGTTTAAGGGCGAGGATGGACGCTGGGACGCTATACTTCAATTTAGCGAGACCTTCATTCCTCTCGATGCGTGGCGTCGGCCACGATTTCACCCTGGCAAACGACCGGTTTTGCTGAAGCCTCGTGTTCACGGAGAGAGACGGCTGGAGTTAACCTGGTTGCCGGTGAAGCCTACAAATTACGATGTGGCATGCGCTTTCAGGGTTGAGGAAGTGGAAAGCGCGGCGAGACGGAATCGGTGGCGTCCCGAGACAGTCATTCAGACCCCAACTCACGGCCCATTCCGCGCCATCACTCAGTTCAGTCGCGGGCAGTATTATGCTGGCGGCGAGTTCGACCAGAATGGTTGTGTGAGCAGCTTTTCGTTGATCGAGTCTGCCGATCCGCGCGCAAACTGAACCACAGCTACTATGTGCCCTGCGCGGAGCATTGGTCATCGGGCAGCTTGCCGACATGCCATTTCCCCAATCCACGGCTCAGATTAGCCAGGCATCCGTCCTCCGCTTCGCCGCCAACGACGAAAAGCACTTAACGTGCGCCGCACCCTCTTGCCCCGGCGTACCGCAATGCCATATTTTGCGATCTGATATGCGAAACCCCGATTTCATGATGGCCAACGATCCCGATGGGATCGGCAGCGGCAACGACGGTGACGAGGGCACCGGCGTCGGGCTTGCCACCCGCACCCGCGCGAAGACCAAGCAGCCCACGCCGTATCGCGTGCTGATGCTCAACGACGATTACACGCCGATGGAATTCGTCGTGCTCTGCCTGCAGCGCTTCTTCCGCATGACCACCGAGGAAGCGACCCGGGTGATGTTCCACGTCCATCAAAAGGGCGTCGGGGTGTGCGGCGTGTTCAGCTACGAAGTCGCCGAGACCAAGGTCAGCCAGGTGATGGACTTCGCGCGGCAGAACCAGCATCCGCTGCAATGCACGCTCGAGAAGGCCTGAGCGGCACTTGTTCGTTCGGCTCGGGCCGAATTCAAAAATCTCGCCGTATTTTCGCGGATAGAGCGCCGCCGGCAAAAGCCGTCGGCCGGATCGGCTGACGCCGTCCGCCGGCCGTGCGGGGCGGTGCGCTATTGCGCACCGGCGCGGGCGTTGCCGCGCCTCCGCCCCGCAAAATTACATTAACCATCAATCGTTTCGCTCCGGGACACGGCGGATTCCGGGGGCGCTTCGGTAAGCTTTTTGCGGTAAGGCGCTTCGCGCCGGCGATGGTCGCCGCGCGATGCTCGAAGGGCCGCTTTTTCACGTGATCGATTGGCGCAACTGGACGGTCCGGCAGACTCGCGTGGCACTGCTCGCGGGGCTGGTCGGCGTGCCCATGCTCGCCGTGTCGGCCAAGGCAGCGGTGATCGCCTATTATGCCGCGCAGACCAGGGCCGAGCCGCTGCCGCTGCCGCCGATCGGTTATGAGAGCGAGGATCATTTCCCCGGCGCAGCCCTGTTCTTCGTCGCCGAGGAGCAAGCGGCGCCGACCGCGGGCACCACCGGCACCACTGCGCTGCCCGATCTGCCGGTCCCGGCCAATGCCGATCTGACCCCCGACACCGACGGCACGGTGCACCCGGCTCAGCCATTCACGATGGCCGGCGCCAGCGCGCTCGACAAAGCGCGCGCGCTCGATTGCCTGGCGACCGCGATCTATTACGAGGCAGCGTCGGAGAGCGAAGAGGGTCAGCGCGCCGTCGCGCAGGTGATCCTCAACCGCGTCCGCCACCCGGCCTTTCCTTCGACCGTGTGCGGGGTGGTCTATCAGGGATCGGAAAAGAGCACCGGCTGCCAGTTCAGTTATGCCTGCGACGGGTCGATGGCGCGCGTGCCGATGCGCTCGGCGATGGACCGCGCGCGGCGCTACGCGCTCGAGGCGCTCAACGGTTATGTCGTCCGGGGAGTCGGGCTCGCGACCCATTATCATACCTATGCGGTGACGCCGTCGTGGAACCGCAGCCTGGTGATGACCGATGCGATCGGCATGCACTTCTTCCATCGCTGGAAAGGCTATTGGGGCACGCCCGCCGCGTTCAGCAATGCGCGCTATCGCGGCGGCGAGCCGGTGCCGGGACCGCATGCCAAGATCGCCCCGCCGCTCACGCCGCTGCCATCGACTCAATTCGCGGCCTATACGCCGGGGATAACAGCGCCGGGCGTCCCCGGGCTCGCGGTACCGCCCGCGCCGAGCACCAATATCGCGCTGATCCAGCCCAAATATCAGGACACCAGCGTCGCCCGCGCAACGCCGCCGCCGGCCGAAGACAATCTGCCCGGCGCGTCGCAGATCCTCGACCGCTGGAAGGATTCGGGCAAGCCGCTGAAATAAGCGGAGAGCCCTTCCTCTTGGCCGTCATCCCCGCGAAAGCGGGGACCCAGCTCCCGGAAGATCAACGGAACACGACCGTCGTGACAGTGGCGAGCGTCCGAGATGGGTCCCCGCTTT
>NZ_BCYU01000118.1 GCF_001598355.1 Sphingomonas asaccharolytica NBRC 15499 | reverse complement strand
GGGCGCGCGGCCGGCGCGGCGCGATCTTCTGCCGCATCCAGGCGCCGGCGGCGCGGAAACGGATCGTCGTCGCCGCGATCACTGCTACCGCGGCAAGATCGAGCAACGCCGACAGGTCGATCGCCGTGGCGAAGCCCAGGAAATCGGGCAGCCCCATCGTGACGAGCATCCGCCCGTCATTGTCGAGCAGCCAGATCACGCTGACGATGATGGAGAGAGTGAGCAGCCCGAACAGGATGTGACCGCGGCCGATCCGCGACAAGCGTCGCGCGGGCGCTTCGACCAGCGCGCGATGCAGACGATTCCCGATCGGCGTTCCTTGCGCCATCAGCAGCGCGGCCCATAAAGATATCAGCGCGATCAGCATCCCCGATCCCCTCCGTGTCCCACGCGATATGGCGAGCGCCGGGCCATCGGCAAGGCGTCAGGCTTCGAGCGCTATCGCCATCCTGCACGTCCAGTCCGCTTCCGGCGCAATCTCGAACACCCCCGGCTTGGTCCGGAAATCGCCGGTGAAGTCCACCGGATCGGCATGGCCATGCCACGGCTCGACACAGACGAACGCCGCGCCAGGCTTGGTCCAGATGCCGAGATAAGGTGTGTCGGGGAAATCGATCTTGAGTTGCGGGCCGTCGGTTGCGCCATAGATCACGCTTTGCGACGCGACAGGATCCCAGATCAGCGCGTCCTGGGCGAACAGGTCGTCGGCGAGGTGGAGGATGCGGCCATCGAGCGGCGATCGGCGCTTCGCCGCGAACAACCCGCCGGCAAGCTCGACAATGTCGCCCGGCTCGTCGGCGGCGAAGGCGATGCGATGCTCGGCGCGCGGGCGGCCATAAGGCAAGGGCCAGGCGAAAGCGGGGTGGAAGCCCAGGCTCGCGGGGAGCGGCGCGCTGCCGGGATTGGCGATACGCACGTCGATCGCCAGCGTTGCCGCGTCGATCGAGAAGCCGACCTCCAGCACGAACTCGAACGGATAGCATGCGCGCGTCTCGTCATTGGCGGTCAGACGGAACGTCGCGCTAGTGGCGGTGTGTGCGGCGAGGTCGAAGGTTTCATGCCGCGCGAAGCCGTGCTGCTTCATCGCATAGTCGCGGCCATCGAGCCGCAGCGTGTCGCCGTTCAACCGCCCGATGATCGGAAACAGGATCGGAGCGTGGCCGGTCCAATAGGCCGGGTCGGCATCAGTCATCAGCTCGCGGCCATCGGCATCGCGCAAATGCGTGAGCTCGGCGCCGAGCGGATTGATCGCCGCCGACAGCTGGTCATTGCCGATCTCGATCAGGTCTTCGGCCATGGCGCTTCCTCCCACTCGATCAATCGTGACGATCAGCTGCGCGCGACCTGGAATCCGGCGAACGATTGGCTGACCGGCATCAGTTCGAGCGTGTTGATGTTGAGGTGCGGTGGCAGCTGGGCGACCCAGAGCAGCGTGTTCGCGATATCCTCGCCGGTCATCGGATTGGCGCCGCCATAGAGCTTGTCCGATGCTTCCTGGTTGCCTTCGGTGCGGACCAGGGTGAATTCGGTCTCGACCATACCCGGCTCGATCGAGGTCACGCGCACCCCGGTACCGGCGAGGTCCGAGCGCAGTCCCAGGCTGAACTGGTGCACGAACGCCTTGGTGCCGCCGTACACATTGCCGCCGGTATAGGGATAGGTCGCCGCCACCGACGATATGTTGATGATCGCGCCCATGCGCTCGACCAAAGCGGGCAGCAGCTTGCGGGTCAGCGACACCAGCGCGGTGACGTTGGTGTCGATCATCGTCTTCCATTGATCGAGCGAGGCGGATTGCGCGGGTGCGGTGCCGAGCGCGAGCCCGGCATTGTTGATCAACAGGTCGATTGCGCGGAACTCGGCGGGCAGCGCCTCGAGCGCGGCATCGCGCGCGGCTTCGTCACGCACGTCGAACACCGCGGGATGCACCTTGTCGGTGCCAAGCTCGGCGACCAACGCATCGAGCCGCTCCTTGCGCCGACCGGTCGCGATCACGCGCCAGCCGGCGGCAACGAACGCGCGTGCTGCTGCCTCGCCAATGCCCGAGGTTCCGCCGGTGATCAGCACAGTGCGCATCGTCTACTCCTTCGGGTCCAAATTCTCTTCATCGATCGACCGTGCTTCGGCTAGATGCCAGCGCTCGCCGTCCCAGCGGTCCTCGCGATCGTCGAATTGCAGCAAGGTACCGGCCGGGCAACCGAGTTCCGCCAGCTGGACGCGGATCAGCGCACGTCCGGCGTCGAGGTCGGTCACGTCGGTGTCGATGATCGAATAAAGCACGCGCCATTGGTCGTCGCCGCCCTCGTCATCGTCATCGCCGTCTTCATCGAGGAACTGGATCGCGCTGCCGCCGCCGGCGCTGCCGAGCCCGGTCATCCGCAGTTCGGCGTCGATATATTGCGTGAACCGCGCCTGCCGCTCGAATGGGTCGAAATCGCCAGGCAGCAGGATCGGCGTGTAGACATCGCCCGGCTCCTCATGGAGCGCGGTAAAGCCGACGAGGAAACTATCGATCTTCATCGCCCGCGCGCCACTCCGGCCACCGCCGCTCCGCCGATGTCCGAGGTTGCGCCATTGATCAGGGCTGCACCCACGTGTTCAGTCCTTAGCAGACAGGTTGCGATGCTTCGTCGTCAGCTCGGCTGCATCGATATCCGTGATCGCGAAGTAGGGCGTTTTTCTGCCCGCCTCGTTCTTTCCCACGGAAACCAATCCCGTCACCGAGATATACAGATGTCCCCCCGGCCCCGATCGGAGGGTCCACGGCGTGAGGATGTTCATCATGCGTTGTGCGGTGACGTCATCGGTGTAGCCGCCAAACTCCACAATCGCATCGCAGTCGCCGTCCTCGAGAAACCAGCCGTGAGGGGTCACGTCAATCAGGTCGGCGCGCGTGTGAACCGGCCGCCCGACGTAGCGCTCGGGATTGCGCGATATATCGCAGAGACTGACGTCGGCCGGGGCGGCTGCCTGCCCGGCCCCCGCAAGCAACAGAAGGGCAAGTGCGCTAACCACGTAGTGTCGCGCCAAGCTTCGTCGCCGCGGCGACGACCTTGTCGGCCACCGCCTTGAGATCGGCATCGGTGAAGCTCTTGTCGCTCGGCTGCAGCGTCACCTCGATCGCCATCGACTTGACGCCATCGCGCTCGAACAGGTCGAAGACGCGCGCGGCGGTGATCGCGGCCTTGTCCGATCCGCGCACCGCGCGAGTCAGCGCGTCGGCGGTCAGGCCGGCGGGGACGGTGAAAGCGAAGTCGCGCTTGACCGCCTGGAGCGCGGGCGGCGCATAGGCCGGGCGCATGAAGCCGGCCGACCGTTTGCCCGGGATCGCGTCGATATAGAGCTCGACCGCGGCGACGGGGCCATCGAGGTCGAACGTCTTGGCGGTCGACGGATGGAGCATGCCGAACGCGGCGAGCACAGTCTTCGGGCCCAGCCGCAACGTCCCCGACTGGCCGGGATGCCAGGTCTCGCCCGCGTCACCCATCACTTGCAGATTGTCGACCGGCGCACCCGCCGCGGCAAGCAGCGCCAGCGCCTCGGCCTTGGCGTCGAACGCGTCGAACCCCTGCGCCTTGCCGACTTGCCAGCCGCGCGGCCGGCGGTCGCCCGCCAGCACCACGCCCAAAGTCGGGCGCTCGGCCTCGGCGAGATAGCGCCGGCCGAGTTCGAACAGGCGCACGCTGCCTACGCCGCGATTGAGGTTACGCGCCGCCGCCGACAACAAGCCGGGCAGCAGCGACGGGCGCATGACCTTGAGGTCCTCGCTGATCGGATTGGCCAGGCTCCACGCGCCGCCGCCGAACGCATCGGCTTCGGCCTGGCTCAGGAAGCTCCAGGTCACCGCTTCGTCGAGCCCGCGCGAGGCCGCAGCGCGCCGCAGCTTGCGTTCGAGTTTCTGTTCGGGAGTCGCGGTCGGACGTGCCACGCCGGGCGCGCGGTCGAGCGGCACCGGCTGGACCTTGTCGATCCCCTCGATGCGGATGACTTCCTCGACCAGATCGGCCGCGCCATCGATGTCGCGGCGCCAGGTCGGCACGGTGACTTGCCAGTCGGCGTCGACCGCGAAGCCGAGGCGTTCGAGGATATTCCTTTGTCGCTCGGGCGCGACGGCGAGGCCGCCGAGCGTCTCGGCTCGCGACGGATCGTACTTGATCGCGCGCGGCTCGAGTGGCGGTTCACCGGCGCGCGTGATCCCGCTTGGCGTGCCACCGCAATGATCGAGCACCAGCTTGGTCGCGATCGCCAGTCCGTCGTCGAGGAACGCCGGATCGACCCCGCGCTCGAACCTCTGCCGTGCATCGCTGGTCAGCCCGAGCTTCTGCCCGGTCCGCGCGATATGGTCGGGATCAAAATAAGCGCATTCGATGACCACGTCGGTGGTCGTCTCGGACACGCCCGAATGCTCGCCGCCCATGATGCCGCCGATATCATGCACCGCCACATCGTCGGCGATCACCGTCATCGTCTCGTCGAGCATATAGGTCTTGCCGTTGAGCGCCAGCACCTGCTCGCCCGCCTTGGCGCGCCGTGCGACGAGCCCGCCCGACAGCTTGGCCTTGTCATAGACGTGCAGCGGCCGTCCGAGATCGACCGAGACGAAATTGGTGATGTCGACCAGTACCGAGATCGGCTTCTGCCCGATCGCGGTCAGGAACCGCCGCATCCATTCGGGCGCCGCGCCATTGATCACGCCGCGCACTTCCTGGCCGTAGAAAGCCGGGCAGCCGGCAGTGTCGTCGGTGCGCACGTCGGGGCCCGGACCCTCGCCCGCGACCGGCGCGATCGCCTCGACACGATAGACCTGGGCGAGCGGCTTGAGCGTCCCCAGCCCGGCCGCCGCGAGATCGCGCGCGATGCCGCGGACGCCCATGCAATCCTGGCGGTTCGGCGTGATCGACACGTCGATCACCGGATCGTTGAGGCCCGCATAATCGGGGAAGGTCGTCCCGACCGGCGCATCGGCCGGCAGCTCGATGATGCCGTCATGGTCGTCGCCCAGCTCGAGCTCGCGCGTCGAGCACATCATGCCGTTCGATTCGACCCCGCGGATCGCCGAGACCTTGAGCTCCATGCCATTGGCCGGCACGATCGCGCCCGGCAGGCCGAGCACGCCGACCAGCCCGGCGCGCGCATTGGGGGCGCCGCACACGACCTGTAGCGGCGCGCCGTCGCCGGTATCGACCGTCAGCACCTGCAATTTGTCGGCCTGGGGGTGACGCTCGGCGGTCAGCACGCGCGCGACCTTGAACGCGGCCAGCTTCTCGCCCGGATTGTCGACACCTTCGACCTCGAGCCCCACGCGGGTCAGCGCCTCGACGATCGTGTCGAGATCGGCCGAGGTGTCGAGATGCTCCCTGAGCCAGTTCAGCGTGAATTTCATATTAGTTTCCGTCGCCCCGGCGAAGGCCGGGGCCGTTGGGTTGGAGAGCGATTCCCGCTGCCACGCAGCGGCCCCGGCCTGCGCCGGGGCGACGAGAATGGGTCATGCCCCTACTCCCCCGCTCAGCGTGGGCACGTCGAGCGCCGCGAAGCCGTAATGTTTGAGCCAGCGGATATCGCCGTCGAAGAAGGCGCGCAGGTCGTCCATCCCGTATTTGAGCATCGCCAGGCGATCGATCCCGCAGCCGAACGCGAACCCCTGCCACTCATCGGGATCGAGCCCGCACGCCGCGATCACCTTGGGATGGACCATGCCGCTGCCCAGCACTTCCATCCAATGGTCCGATCCGCCGATCGCCCGCTTGCCGTTCTGGATTGTGTAGCCGACATCGACCTCCGCCGACGGCTCGGTGAAGGGGAAATAGCTCGGGCGCAGCCGCAATACGATGTCATCGCGCTCGAAATAGGCTTTCAGGAACGTCTCGAGCGTCCATTTGAGATGGCCGAGCGTGATCCCCTTGTCGATCACCAGTCCTTCGACCTGGTGGAACATCGGCGTGTGCGTTGCGTCCGAATCGGATCGATAGGTCCGGCCCGGCGCGATGATGCGGATCGGCGGCTGCTGGTCGACCATCGTGCGGATCTGCACCGGACTGGTGTGCGTGCGGAGCAGCATCTTGCGTTCCCCGTCCGGCTGGTCGGGAAGGTAAAAGGTGTCGTGCATCGCCCGTGCCGGGTGCGATTCCGGAATATTGAGCGCGGTGAAATTGTGCCAATCGTCCTCGATCTCCGGCCCGGTCGCGACCGCGAAGCCGAGGTCGGCGAAAATCTCGGCCAACTCGTCCATCACCTGACTGACCGGATGGACCGTGCCGGCTGCCGGGACATCCACCGGCAAGGTCATGTCGAGCGTCTCGCCCGCCAGCCGCGCGTCGAGCGCCTCGCGCTCCAGCCCCGCCTTGCGCCCGGTCAGCGCCTCGGTCACCGCTTCGCGCAGCGCATGGATGCGCGGGCCGGTCGTCTGGCGCTCCTCGGGCGACATGCCGCCCAATGTCTTGAGCAACCCGGTCACGCTGCCCGACTTGCCGAGCGCCGAGACGCGGATGTCCTCCAGCCCGGCCAGATCGGCACTGCCGATCGCCGCGAGCAGGTCGCGCTGGAGCTGGTCGAGATCACTCATCGTTCAATCCGATCGTCCATAGATAGAGGTCGCCGTCCTCGGGGTCGGTGCGCTCGCCCGTGCGGGTGAAGCCGTTGCGCTCCAGCACTATTTGCGAGGCCCGATTGTCGACCCCGGTCTCCGCGGTCAAGCCGTCAAAGCCACGCGCCCGCAGGATCGGCAGCAAGGCGGTGACCACGCCGGTGGCATGGCCGCGTTCCTGACGGCTGTCGGCAATGCCATAGCCGATCTCTGGGCGCTTGCCGTCGTGCGGACGAGTGAAGCTGATCATGCCGACTGCTTCGCCGTCCGCCACGACCAGCCACGCCACGTCGCCGCCCAGCGCCTCGCGATTCTTCGCGGCGACGCCACGGATCAGCTCGACGACCGCGACCGGCGCCACACCGCCCTCGCAAATCGCGGGTGCTTCCGCTGGCGCAGGGCCTTCGCCCAGCAGCCATACGAAATCGCTGTCCTGCATTGCCTTCAACTCAACCACGTATTGCTCCTCGGGATCGGAAAAGAAAAGGGCGCCGGTGTTGCCACCGACGCCCCGTATCTTCACTCGCTACAGGTCGCTCAGGCGGCCTGGGGCAGTGCCGCCTTCGCCTGAGCGATGATGGCGGTAAACGCTTCGGCTTCGTGCATCGCGATATCGGCCAGGACCTTCCGGTCGAGGTCGATGCCGGCGAGCTTCAGGCCGTGCATGAATTGTGAATAGGTCAGACCCTCGGCGCGGACGCCGGCGTTGATGCGCTGGATCCACAGACCGCGGAAAGTCCGCTTTTTGACCTTGCGGTCGCGATACGCATATTGCCCGGCCTTTTCGACGGCCTGACGAGCGATGCGGATGGTGTTCTTGCGGCGACCCGAATAACCCTTGGCCTGCTCAAGAATGTTCTTGTGCTTGGCGCGGGTGGTCACACCACGTTTGACGCGTGCCATATCTTCTAGCTCCTCAGTTCAGGCCGTACGGGGCCCAGGCCTTCACCGTCTTGGTGTCGGCGTCCGACAGCACCGTGGTGCCGCGGTTCTGGCGGATGTACTTGCCGTTGTGGCTGATGAGCCGGTGGCGCTTGCCGGCGACGCCGTGCTTCAGCTTACCGGTGGCGGTGAGCTTGAAGCGCTTCTTCACGCCGCTCTTCGTCTTGAGCTTGGGCATTTTGGTCCTTTCTCTATGGCGATGCACAAGCATGCCGCGGCAGCCCTTGATGGCCGGGCAAACTTCATCCGCATCGCTCGGAAGTGGGCGCGCATAGCCGTGAGTCCTTGGAAAAGCAACCTCGGCTTGGGGATTCAGATTCACGCGGAGGCGCGGAGGCGCGAAGAGAGTGGACAACCTGCCGGCGCGTAACCGTAGCAAAACTCCGCGCTCTCCGCGCCTCCGCGTGAGAATATCAATGCCCGCGACAGGCGAGAGCCTCCAAAACTTCCTCGACCCGCGCCGGATCGCCTGCGGCGACCACTTCGCCATTGCTGGTCGCCGTCAGCGGGTCGCCCGACCAGTCGCACATCCGCCCGCCGGCGCCTTCGATCACTGGCACGAGCGCGGCGAAGTCGTGGAGTTTGAGACCCGCTTCGACGACGAGGTCGAGCCAACCCGATGCCAAGGTGGCGTAATTGTAGCAATCGCCGCCCAACACGACCGAGCGCACCGCCGAATCGAGGTGTTCGAAGGCATGGAGCTGCGTATCGTCGAATAACGCCGGCGAGGTGGTGGCGAGCAAGGCATCGCTCAGCTCGCGGCAGGCGCGCGTCGCGGCGGGCTTGCCGTTGAACAGGGTCTGGCGGCCGATCGCGCCAACCCAGCGTTCGTTGAGGATCGGCTGGTCGATGATCCCGATCGCCGGCCAGCCACCGATCACGAGCGCGATCAGCGTCCCGAACAACGGCCGCCCGGCGATGAACGCCCGCGTTCCGTCGATCGGATCGAGCACCCATTGCCGCCCGGTCGATCCTTCGGTCGTCCCGAATTCCTCGCCCGAAATGCCGTCGCGCGGTGCTTCCGCGGCGAGCAGCGCGCGCATCGCCTGTTCGGCGGCGCGGTCGGCGATCGTGACGGGGGAGGCGTCGTCCTTGATCTCGACGTCGAAGGGTGCGCGAAAATACGGGCGGATCGCGGCGCCGGCGGCGTCGGCCAGGGCCATGGCGAGGGCGATGTCGGTATCGGTGATGCGCATGGGGGTGGCACTAAGGGGAGTCGCAGGGGGCGGCAATGGTGGAAGCGGGCCACTGAGCGACTGCTAGGTTGAGCGGACGCGGTATTGCCTAAAGCCCTCTCCCGCGTGCGGGTGCACCGGGTC
>NZ_BCYU01000117.1 GCF_001598355.1 Sphingomonas asaccharolytica NBRC 15499 | reverse complement strand
CGGGCGCGCGCGCGGCGCAGCCGGTAATCTGGCGTCCGGCGCTCAGTCGCTCGGCGGTAATGCGTCGGGCAGCGGCAGCGCCGCCGGCGCGGGCACGCTGTCCGGACTTGGCGGCGCGGCATCGGGCACGGGCAATCTGGCCCTGGCCGGCAGCGGCGCGGCGAATGCGGGCGCTTTCCCGGTGAACCCCGGGATGGCCGTCACTGACGCCAAGGGGCGTACGATCGGGACCGTTCAGTCGGTGCGCTCGACCGCTCGCGGCACGGTACAAAGCGTGCTGGTCCGTGTCGGCAAGAAGACGGCGGATCTGCCGGCCGCGAACTTCTCGGGCTCAGGCAGCGCGCTGGTTTCGGCAATGGGCAAGGGCGACGTCAAGGACGCCGCCCAATAACCGACTGGTACGGGTCGCACCCCCCCCGGATAGCACGCGGCCCGCATCCCGACGGCGCGTCCGGCATCGAGCCGGGCGCGCCGTTTCCCTGGTCGGCCGGCTGCGGCGCTCAAGGTCGGTCGGGATGACGGGATAATATCCGGTGCGGTGCCGTCAGTCTGATGCGAACCAGCCTCGATTCACATCGAACCAAAGTCGCTAGTCACTGAGCAACGCCGCATTGCCCCATGTTACAACTGTAGGCGCCTTGTTCTTGCCGGGTTTGCCGCGCGCCACCAGCTCGACAATCTTCGCGCCGGCAATGTTGGCGCTCAGGACCTGCGCCGCTTGACCGAAACGCGCCGGCTTGGACGTCGCCAGGAGTTTGCCGTCTCCAAAGACGAAGAAAGTCACGGCGTCGTTCGTATCGAACGTCGAATCATCGACGCCGACTTCCGCGACGAAACGGCGGAATTGACCACCGGCCCTGACTTCGAATCGTGAATTGGCGAGAACGCCCAGCCCCGTCCGATACATGTTGCCATCGATACGCAACGCCTGCCGATAGGGTGTGGCATCGGCCTGCGCGCCGCCCCATCCGGTGTAGGCGGGCGGCTCACCGATGTCGGTCGTGCTGCCCCAAGGATTGATCATGCGATGGATCGTGGGATCTGGCTGGGGAATAACCACGCCGTCGACAGCCGGATTCACGCGTCCGGGCATTTCCGACAGATAGAGGCCGTCGGCGAGCGTGCGCGTGCCGGCGGCGTCGAAGATAAGTGTCTGGCGCGGATCGAGATGCACCTTCGTTTCGCCGGAAAAGGCAGGCAGGGTCGCGCCGGTCCACAGGTCCTTGAGCGTAACCGGCGCCGCCGCCGCGAACTTCATATGGCTCGCCGTCAACGTCACGTCAGCCGGAGCAAGTCCGCGGTTGAAGATCGCCACCGCTTTGTGGCCGTTACGCAGCGTCTTGACCAGGATCTGAACGTCGTCCGTGTCATAGGCGAGCACCGCCTGATTGCCCGCCGGATCCTGATCGACGGCGATGATGTTGCTGTTGCCAAGGATGTCCATCAACGGCCGCGGCGCGTTCCTCAGGTCGTAACCGATCAGCAGCGGCGCCGACAGCATCGCCCACAGCGCAAAGTGCGACTTCGCCTCCGACAAATGGCGCTCGTCGAAGTCGCCGTGACCGACGAAGAGCATGTCGGGATCGTTCCAGGAGCCCGGATGCGCATAAAGCGGCCGGTCGGCGGCGCTGTCGAAATTGGCCAGCATCCGCGTCCAGCTGGGTGTGATGTCGTCGCTCGTTCGCGACAGATTGCCGACGTCCTTGGCCCAGGCGCGGACATCGGCGGAGCCCCACGCACAGATCGACAAGACATAATCGCCATCCGGGTTTGCCCGGCGCAGCGCGTTGGCGACCTTCTGGTAGAGCTCGCGGACGGCCTGGATATCGGTGCGGCGAATTTCCTGCACGTCGATCAGCGGACCAAGCGCGCGGTACTGCCCCGATTTGACGCGCTCGCTGTCCGGCCCAAAGGCGCGGATGCCGCAAGCATCGACCTTGATGTAATCGAACGCCCAGTCCTTGAAGTAGAGATCAATGTCTTGGTCGATATGGCCGTACAGTCCGACTTCGCGCTCGGCGACCGTGCCCTCGGGCAGGTTCGGGGCGTTTGGTGCGAAGGCCTGTGAACAGTTATTGGCGCCGATATCCGAATAGATTCCGGCCTTCAGGCCCATGGCATGAATATTATCCGTAAACGGCTTGAAGCTGGTCTGGTCGCGGCCGCCGACCGCGGCGGATGGAAAAATCGAGGTGCGCACAACCATCCGACCGTCCGCGGACCGGCGCTTCAGCCACCAACCGTCATCGATGTTGATGTAACGATAGCCCTTCGCGGCCAAGCCGCTGTCAATTATCGCCTTGGCGGAATCGAGCACCTTTGCTTCGGTAACGTCGGTGTGGAAGGCGTTCCACGAATTCCATCCCATGGGCGGCGTCGCCGCTTGATCTGCTGCCACCGCGGTCCAGCGACCGGTCGGCGCCAGCGGGTCGTTCGAGGCATAGGCTCCGCTGCCGCAACATAGTGAAAAGGCGAGGCCGCCGAAAAGCGCCTTGGGAAATCGCGTCATTATGCCTCCCGATTTTTTTGCTAGTTTTTGAATCTGTTGAAGCCGACCCTAGTCGAACAACTTTTGCTCACGGGCAAAATCAAGGAACAGCGGCAACCACAGGCCATCGGGACTACCCGGCCGGGAGCGCACGCCAAAGCCGTGGCCGCCATGGGCGAACAGATGGGTCTCGACCGTGATCTTGGCCGCCACCATGGCGTCGCGCAGCCGCACCGTATTGGCAACGGGCACCGTGTCATCGTCCTCGGCATGCACCAGGAAGGTCGGCGCGGCGGTCGGCGCGACGTTGAGATCCGGCGACCACTTGCGGATCTGTGCGGCCGTCGGCGGACCGCCGAACAGCGAGGGTGCCGCGCCGCCATAGGCATAAGCGGGATCGACGCTTTGCACCGGATAGATCGGCGCGGTGAGCAGTGGCCGGGCGCTGAGCCGGTCCGTGGCGTCGACCGGAGCATAGAATGGCGCCGAATGTCGCGTGGCCAGGCTCGCTGTGAGGAAGCCGCCGGCGCTGAAACCCATGACGCCGACGCGTGCCGCGTCGAGACGGAAGCGCGCGGCGTTGGCGCGAATGACGCGCATCGCGCGCTGGGCGTCGGCAGGACCGACGCTCGCCGGATCGCTCCACCCGTCCTGAGCCAGACGGTAGAAGAGCACGAAACAGGTGATGCCGGCGCGGTTCAGGATGTCCGCGATGTAATAGCCTTCGTGCTCGAAATAGTTCCAGGCGAAGCCGCCCCCCGGAATGACCAGCATCGACGAGCCGTTGGGCTGGGCCGCGGGAAAGACGATCATATGGGGCTTTGAGATGCCCTTCATGCGCCGACTGCTATAGGCCGGATTGGACGAGGACTGTTCGACAAGCTCGGCCATGTCCGGATGCAAGGCGCCCGCCGGCGGATGCGGCCACAGCTCAATGACCTCGCGCGTGTTCGCCGAACCCGGCTGGGCCTGCGCCTGGGCCTGCACCTCGGCCGCCGCGCCCAGGCCGATTACCGATGCACCCGCCAGGGCCAGCTGGGATTTCACAAAATTGCGCCGCGAAAGGCTCATGGAAACATCCTCCCTTTGCTGTGGCCCTATACTATCGAGTCGCCCCGGAGCCACCGTTTATGATCATAGATTTTCATACTTGATAATACGGTGCTATTGCAGCCCGCAGGTGGCGAGGGCTTCAAAGTACGATTGGTGGTTGCCATACGGCGCATATTTGGCAAAATGATAGCGCTATCACAATTGGCTCGCCTTGATAACTGGGGTCGTGACAACAATTGAATTGGAGAGAAGCGGATGGGCGGTGGCGGTATTGCGGTTTTCGCGCGCCGTGTGGTGGCGATAGCGTTGCTCGCCGGTAGCGGGGCGGTCAACGCGAGGGAGATCCCGACAGGACTCGACGTGAATGGGCACCTTCAGGCGGTCTCGCCCAGGGATGGCCGCGCCTTCGCTTACCAACGCCTCGCCGATGGCCTGCAATTGCGCGTCAACGGTGTCACCAAGAACATCATCTTCTACGGCCCCGACACGGTCCGAGTGAACGCCAATCTGGGCGAGAATTACTGGACGGCGCCCAGCATCGTCGTTGTCACGAAGCCTCAGCCGGTTCCCTTCACCATCGCCGAGACGCCAGGCACCCTGACGATCATTGGTCAGAAGTTGCGGATCGAGGTGGACAAGGCGACCGGGGCTTTACGCTTCCTCGATCCGAAGGGACGGCTTTTCACTCAGGAAAAGGCGGAAGCGCCGCAGGAGCTTAAGAAGGTCACCATCGCGGGCGCCCCCAGCTATGAGGCGACCAACAGCTTCACTCTGCACCCGGACGAGGCGATCTACGGCTTTGGCTTCACCGGCGACGATACCAGCAACCGGCGCGGCAAGGACCTGCTCCTCGTCCAGACCAATGTCGGCATCATCATTCCCGTTATGATGTCGACCCGGCGCTACGGCATAATGTGGGACACCTATTCCCAGATGCGCTTCAAGGACGATGCCGGCGGCGCTTCCCTCTGGGCCGAAAGCGCGCCGGGAGGCGTCGATTACTACTTCATGGCGGGCAAGTCGCCGGACGACGTGGTCGCCGACTACCGTGCGCTCACCGGACAGGCGCCGATGTATCCAAAGCAGGCGTTCGGCCTGTTCATGAGCAAGGAGCGCTACAAGACGCAGGCGCAGTTGCTCGACGTCGCGCGTACCTTCCGCAAAGAGAAGTTCCCGCTCGATTACATCGTGCAGGATTGGCAATATTGGGGCTCGGACAAGGACGGCAGCTGGAGCGGGATGATATGGGACCCGACCCGCTATCCCGATCCGCGCGGGATGACTCGCCAGCTCCACGACATGAACCTGAAGCTGATGGTGTCGATCTGGCCGTCGATCGGCAACGACACCGCGCTCGCGCGTGAGCTGGACGCGCACCATCTCCGCTTCGAGCCGCTGCACTGGATCTCGAAGCGCGCGCGCGTCTACGACGCCTATAGCCCGCTCGGTCGGCAAATCTATTTCAAGTACATCAAGTCGGGCCTGCTCGACCAAGGCGTCGATGCACTGTGGATGGACGGCACCGAGGTCGAGGTGAGCAGCGCCATGTGGAACGCGGCCGACAATATCCGCGACACCAAGGCGCTCGGCTCAAACGTGCTCGGCGACTTCTCGCGCTATCTCAACCCCTATTCGTTGCTGACGACGCAGGGGACCTATGACGGCGAGCGCGCGACGAGCAACAAGCGCGTCTTCACGCTCACCCGATCGGCTTGGGCCGGCGCGCAGCGTACGGCCGCGGCGTCGTGGAGCGGTGACATCCCCTCGAGCTGGAAAACGCTCAAGCAACAGATCGCCGGCGGCGTCGACGTGACCGTGACGGGCAACCCCTATTGGACCAACGATACCGGCGGCTTTTTCGTCTCGGGCTTTCCCGGTGGCGAGCGGAATCCGGCCTGGCGAGAACTGTTCGCGCGATGGTTGCAGTTCGCGGCGTTCAACCCGATCATGCGCATTCACGGCACCGACGTCGAGCGCGAGCCCTGGCGTTTCAAGACGCTCGACCCGCAAGTCTATGCCTCGCTGCTCGACAGCACCCGCCTGCGCTATCGGCTGCTACCCTATATCTATGGCTTGAGCTGGAAGGTCACGTCGGCGGGTTATACGCTGATGCGGCCGCTGATGATGGACTTCCCCGACGATCGGGCGATCGACACGATCGACGACAGCTTCATGTTCGGGCCGTCGCTGCTCGTCCATCCCGTGACGCGCGCGATGTATCACATCCAGCCGCCGCCGGGAGCGACCGTGCCGACCGAGTATCTGCGCACGCCGGATGGCCAGCCGGGGCTTGCCGGCCAGTATTTTGAGGGCAAAGAATTCGAGACGCCGAAAGGCCGCGTCGTCGACGCCAAGATCGATCACAACTGGCCCGACCCGCCCCTAGCGGACATTCCCGGCGGCCTCACCAGCCTCAGCGACTTTTCGGTCCGCTGGCAAGGCACGCTGACCGCGCCCGAGGACGGCACCTACGAGCTTGGGCTCGAAGGCGACGACGGGTTCCGCCTGATCGTCGACGGCCAGACTTTAGTGTCGAGCTGGCAGACTGGGGCCGCGCGCTATGAGGGCGCCAAATTGTCCTTCCGCAAGGGGCAGCAGGTTGCCGTCACGATCGAGTATTTTCAGGGCGGCGGCGATCGTTCGCTGCGCTTCGGCTGGCGACTGCCTAGCGAGTTGAACGCGGCGGGAAACGCTACCCGTGCCCTCGACACCTCGGTCTCGACCTATCTGCCCAAGGGTTCCGACTGGTTCGATTTCTGGAACAACCGGCGTCTCTCCGGCGGGCGAACGGTCACGCGGGACGCGCCGCTCGACCTAGTGCCGCTATACGTCCGCGCCGGCTCGATCGTGCCGATGGGGCCGGAGGTGCAATATGCCACCGCCCAAGCCGACGCCCCTTATGAGGTGCGCATCTATCCGGGCGCCGATGCCCGGTTTACGGTTTATGAGGACGACAACGAGACCTACAATTACGAGAAGGGCCAGCGCGCGACCTATGATCTTGTCTGGAGCGACAAGGCCCGCACCTTGGCGGTCGCAGCGCGGCAGGGGGCATTTCCCGGCATGGTGAAGACGCGGAGGCTTGATGTCGTCCTCGTTGGAGCTGCCGGCCAGGGCGGGCTCGCGCCCGCAGCGGCCACCAAGCGAATCACATATGCAGGTCGCTCGACGGTGGTCCGTTTTTAATGCGGAAATGGCAGCGATTGATGCGGCGCTGCCAGCAGCCACTTCACAACGCTGCGACAGGAGAAGTGGGTCGGGATGACGCGCATCTTCGACTTGTCGGAATGCGGATAACGGGCACGGACTCACCCGAACGTGCCGCCCCGATAGCTGTCAGGCTAAAACGGACCTGTCGCTCGACTATGCAATTGATCTTTGAATGCCGCAGTTCTGCACCGAAAACGGTACTCAGGCCAGCCCGGCGAGGCGAAGTGCAGCCCGGCTGGCGGAGACGGAGGGATTCGAACCCTCGATACGGTTTCCCGTATGACGCTTTAGCAAAGCGTTGGTTTCAGCCACTCACCCACGTCTCCGGCTGCGGCAGAATGCGGGCCTATAGCGAGGGCTACCTACGTGATCAACCGGGGGTTTCGACTCTGACTGGCGCGGAATAGACTCGGACCGTCGCCGCGTTCATTGCCGGGCAATCTCCGCCGAGCTTAGCGTATGGCATGTATGGGTTGGGGTTGGGGGCGATGATGCGCCGTTTATTGACTATTCTGTCGTTGGCGATGCTGACGATCACCGGGCCGGTAGCCGCGCAGGTGACCACGATCGATCCCAACAAGGCGATCGATGGCGACCTGCAACGATCGCCGCCGCCACCGCCACAGCCCGCGCCATATACCCCGCCGCCCGCCAATCCGAGCGTGCCGGCCTATGACGAGGCGCCGCCGCCGCAGGACGAGACGGCCACTACCGCGACCACCCCGCCGCCGATTCCGCCGACCACCGGCCCGACTTATGGCGACGACGACGTGCTCGACGCGGCCGAAGGCGTGTTCGGCAAGGGTGCCAAGGGCCTGGCTGGGATCATCGAGAAGACTCTCAAGAATCAGGGCCGGCCCAACGCCTATATCGCCGGGCGCGAGGCATCGGGCGCGTTCGTCGTCGGGTTGCGTTACGGCTCGGGAACGCTCAGCCACAAGGTGGCGGGCGACCAGAAGATCTATTGGACCGGTCCGTCGGTCGGCTTCGACGTCGGCGGCGACGCCACCAAGGTGTTCGTGTTGGTATACAATCTCTACGACACCGAGGATCTCTACAAGCGCTTCCCCAGCGGCGAAGGTCGGCTCTATTTCGTCGGCGGTTTTTCGGCCACCTATCTCAGGCGCGGCAACATCGTGCTGATCCCGATTCGGCTCGGCGTCGGCTGGCGCGCCGGGGTCAATGCCGGCTACATGAAGTTCACCCACAAATCGAAGTGGATGCCGTTTTAAGGCCGAATGCGGCTGCGGGCGCCTCGCCCGCTGACTCGCATCGGCCCGGCCGGCGGCGCACAGCGCCGTCCGACGACGCGGGCTTTGCCCGCGTCGGGCTTCATCACCCGTAACTTGCTTTAACGACTTGGAGATGGGTCCCCGCTTCGCGGGGATGACGGGGAGAGCGCTACGCTGCGCCGCTCTCCACCAACCGCCAGCCCAGTGTCTCGCCGGCATGGAACGGTACCAGACCCGCCACCCGCGCCGGCACCTCGACCGCTACGCGCTCCAAGGTCACCGTCCCCTCGTTGAGCGGCAACCCGTAGAAACGCGGACCATGTTCCGAGGCGAAGCCCTCGAATTTGTCGAGCGCACCTTCCTCCCCGAACACAGTGGCGTAGCTTTCGAGCGCGAACGGCGCGTTGAAAATGCCGGCGCAGCCGCAATCCATTTCCTTGCGCTCGACCGCATGCGGCGCGCTGTCGGTGCCGAGGAAGAATTTGGGCGACCCCGACACCGCCGCCGCGCGTATCGCGAGGCGATGGCGCTCCCGCTTGATCACCGGCAGGCAATAAGCGTGCGGCCTCAGCCCGCCATCGAACAAAGCGTTGCGGTTGAGATGGAGGTGCTGCGGCGTGATCGTCGCGGCGACCAGCGGGCCGGCATCGGCGACGAACTCGGCGGCTTCGGCCGTAGTGATATGCTCGAGCACGATCTTGAGCCCGGGGAAATCGCGCACCAGCGGCGCCAGCGTGCGCTCGATGAACGCCGCCTCGCGGTCGAAAATGTCGACGTCGCGGTCGGTGACTTCGCCGTGGATCAGCAGCGGCATGCCGATGGTCTGCATCGTCTCGAGTACCGCACCCAGCGCGCGGATGTCGGTGACGCCGTGCGCCGAATTGGTCGTGGCATGCGCGGGGTAGAGTTTGCACGCAGTGAACGCGCCCGATTCGTGCCCGCGCGCGATTTCCGCCGGATCAGCGCCGTCGGTCAGATAGCAGGTCATCAGCGGGGTGAAGTCGCTCCCCGCCGGCAGGGCGGCGAGGATGCGCGCGCGATAGGCCTCGGCCGCGGCGGCCGTGGTAACCGGCGGGGTGAGATTGGGCATCACGATCGCGCGGGCGAACTGGTGTGCGGTGTACGCGACGACCGCCTCCAGCATCGCGCCATCGCGCAGATGGATATGCCAGTCGTCGGGGCGGCGGATGGTCAGGCGATCGGTCATGGCGATCGCCCTACAATCGTGCGCCGCGATCCGCCAGCATGGCTTGGATTCGACCGCATGCGCACCAGGGTCCGTACTCAATTACGGCGA